>CAMHKW010000003.1 GCA_946185835.1 uncultured Bacteroidales bacterium | reverse complement strand
ACTTTTGGAAAAGTAAAATGTGTGCCGAAAATTACTTTTGGAAAAGTAAAATGTGTGCCGAAAATTACTTTTGGAAAAGTAAAATGTGACATAAAACACTGCCCGAAGGTAAAAGCGATATTTGTCTTCTGCGGTAATCCAATATGTCAAAGAGCGTTTTGAGTTTAGAGGGTTTAGTTTAGAGGGGAGGTGAAAGGTGAAGGTTGAATGGTGAAAGTCTTTGTTCTTTGTTCTTTGTTCCTTGTATTTTGCTCTCCATACTATTTAGTCTTGGTTCCTGACTCCTGGCTCCTGGCTCCTTTAGCGCAGCGGTCTTTGTTCCTAAAAACAAACCAGCGGTACCCCGCCCGCATTGCTGCATATCGGATTACCGCTGTGAAAAAGGTGCTGCAATTTATTCGGAATATCCCGTAAAATTGCAATATTTTTCTGATGTCTATAGTATATTATTGATTTCCCACGGGAATATATGTTCTATACCGTTGTTACTCGGAAACCGGTAGTCATCAAGTGTAACTACATATTTACGGAAATGGTCATTTAGAGCAAGCAACGGTGCGTATTCTCTTTGGGCGGTTTCTTCGTTTGACGCAATTTGCCAACTTACTTGGAAATAAACTTTTTCGTCACTCCTCATTGCAACAAAATCTATTTCGGTTTGACCTTGTACGCCAACATATAGTTGCCATCCCTTTCGCCGAAGTTCTATATAGACTGCATTCTCAAGCAAGTTCCCTAACCCGTATGCAAACCCCTTGTATAGATAATTGTAATATGCCGAATCATTGGCATAATACTTACAATTGCCGTTAAGCAATTCCTTTCCTGCAACATTGTATCTTTCGGCTTTATGAATCAAAAAAGCCTTGCACAAGTAATCTGCGTATGAAGAAACGGTCTCATAATTGGTCTTGCGCCCTAATGATTTGAAATAATTTGTTATATTACTGATTGAAATCATTCTTCCTGCATTATTTACCAGGTAACGGAAGATGTCTTCTAAGAGTTGTGTGTCTTTAACATTATATCTTCTTACAATATCCCGCAACATTATTGTGTCTTTGACAGAAGATACATAATGTCTTTTCATCTCATCATTGGTCAGGTGAAAGAGTTCCGGTAGCATCCCTTGTTGCAAAAACTGCAAATATGATGATTTGTCTTTTGCTAATTGTAGCATATCGGTATATTCTTCAAAACTATATGGCAGTATTTCAAATTCTACATATCTTCCTGACAGCAAACTTGCTAATTCCCCTGACAATAAATCTGAATTTGAACCGCTTATGAATATCTCCTGTTCTTCGGTGAAATCTTGTGAATGTGAATTGACGAATCTCTCCCAATTCTTTACCAATTGTATTTCATCCAAAAACAGATACACTTTGCCTTTGGGTTTTAATGCCTTCTTATATTCATCATACAGGTTCTGCAAATCTTCTGCTGTCAGAATCTCTCCGTATTCTAAATATTCCTTGTTAACATACAGTATATTACGAGGATTAACACCTTGTTCTACTAATTGATTGGCAATTTGACGAAGCACATAGCTCTTTCCTGCGCGTCGCTGACCGATAAGTACTTTTACAAGATTGTTTCCCGTCATTAAACCGATGCGTTTTGTGTATTCTATACGAAGAAAACCCAAATCATGCGTGTTTCTGTCCCAAAGATTGTATTTACGAATATTGTCTATCATAATGGTAATGATTTAATTTGATGGTGCAAAGATAGTGCGTTTTTTTCAAACAGACAAGAATATTTTGCAAAACAATGGTATTTTTTCAAATGTACTTGAAAAATGTCGGTAATCCAATATGTCAAAGAGCGTTTTTTTTGAGATATCACGGCAACCCAATGCCGTGATACCATCCCCTTTAGGGGGCAGGGGGGCTGTGCTTATTTCACCTCAGCTCCCAGCACGTTGTATTTCTTGTCGCCTTTGATGATATAGATCACTCCGTCGATGAGGACTTTGCGAGCACCCTTGTCGTTGGCGTTCTCTATCTGGTCAACTCCGGCACCTGACGTGCGGAACTTAGCGGTATATGTTGCGTCGCCTGTGATCATGATGTCGCGCTCTGCCGGTGCTGTCGGGTCATCTTCCCATCCGTCGAAAGCGTAGCCCGGGTTAGGCTTAGCTATCACCTTCGAGGGTTGACCGTATGGCCAGTCGCCGGCGCCAAGCACCTCACCGCCTTCTTCGGGCAGAGCAATGGTGGTGATGTGGTAGAAGTTAGGTCTAACGTCGAGTTTGACGGTGGTGTTCTTGGTGATGATGAAGTTGAGGGTCAGCTCATCGGAGAACATCTTGTCCCAGATCCATGCCTCGAAGTGGTAGTGTTCGGGGTCTTTGAGCTTAGCGGTGATCGACACTTCCTCGCCCCATACATAGCTCAGTCGACCTTCGATCTCTACTATAGACTCGTCGTACTCGACGGTGACAGTGAGCATCTCGCTGTTGTCCTCAACGAAGGTAGCGCAGAGCTCTACGTAGTACAGAGCCGACTCCTCGTAAGGCTGTAGCTGTCCGTCCTTAAGAACCGGTGTGCCCTGTTCTTCAGGATTGAGACCGGCTTTGAGTATGTTCTCAAGACTCAGAACGACCTTAGTTGAAGCAGAGGTGGCGTTTTCGTCGTTGCCCCAGTGCGAGAACTTGTAGCCCTTGTCCGGAACGGCAGTGAGAGTTATCTCTCCTCCGAGTTTGGCATCACCTTCTATCTTTATTGTACCATTACCGTCGGTGCATGAGCGAACTTCTACAGGTATGTCTTTCGGAGCGAACACTGCCGTCAGTTCTTCAGGATAGTCAGGCTCTTCTTCATCATCCAAACCTGCTTCATATTCTATAGTAACACCCAAACCATTGGGATATGTTTCATCATCAGCAGCATACGGCGTAGCCGTTTTATCAATTTCATAGTCCCAATAGCTGAACTCATACCAGTTGCTGGCATCGGTAAGTTGAGGAACAAATACGTAGCTTCCGTGCATCTTATACTTACCGCCTGTAACCTCTTTGTCGGTTCGAGTGTCATAAACATAAACCTCACCTACATTCTCAGGAGTGATGTAGAGTTTTATTGTTTCCGTATATAAAGCAGGATTATCGAAGATAGGCCAGATCGACCAACTCTTGAAAGTAGTCATGTCAATGGTACGCGGGTTCTCGGTGTTGCGGTCGTCCCACATAACGAAACTGTAACCGGCGGCAGGAACGGCCTCAATGGTAAACTTGCCATCGCAGTTCATTGCTTTTGTGATGTTTACTTTGCCTTGTCCCTTGTACATATGCTCCGAAATTTCGGGATAGTTAAACGAGTCGAGGTTCTTGATGTTGGAGCAAACGGCTTTCCAAGTTGAACTTGCTGCAACTGTACCATAGCATGAGCACGAAGCGTTGATGGTAGTAACCGAGCAGCCGTCGAACGATGACGAAGCAACAGTAGGTACGGAACCTGAGATGTTGATAGTCTTCAGTTTGCTGTTGTTAGCAAAAGCATTCGACTTAATGGCTTCGCTGCTGCTGAAAGAGAACTCGGTGAGACCTGTGTTAGCAAAACTATACTCGTTGAATGTTACTACATTCTTGAGTTCTACCTCTTTTAGGTTAGGTGTTCCTGCTAAGATGCAGCGACCTGCTACTTTTGCAGCCGGACCAAACGAAGCTTTCTCAACGGCTGAGCGGGCAAACGGAGCAATCGACGGATTCAACGTGTTGTAGTTGGTAGGCATGTTCTCAAGGTTAGTGTTGATAGTTACTTCCTTGAGTTGCGAGCAGTCGGCAAACGCCTCGGCACCTACACTCTTAATATTATAACCTATCTTGACGGTCTTCAGGGGTGCGCCTTGAGCCAAAGCTGCAGGAATAACCGTTACGTTGTCGCCAATCTCAAAGACTTTGATTTGGGTTTTATCAATACCTGCATTGTCGAGCGGGTCGCTATAGTTATACGACGTAACACCGAACAGCACGGTCTCTATCGGACAGTCTGCAAAAGCATCGGTAGAGATGGTCTTCAGGTTAGCAGGCAGATGAACTGATTTTAAGTTGTAGCAACCGTTAAAAGCATCGGCGCTGATGGTTTGCAACTTGGTCAGCACGGCATCAGCACCATCGATTTTATCGGCACCGAAACGCTCTATGTTAGGGCAGTTCTTGAATGCCTCATTCCATATTATGGTCAGGTTGTCCATCTCGGCAAACGAGGTCTTGATATTGGAGTCCTCGAATGCGCTCGGGTAGATTTGCGCCAAGGCTTTACTCTTCAGTGCCGCGCAGTTCTCCAAGCTGACGCAGTTCTTGAATGCTGACGATTGGATAGTTGTAACCTTATCCATTGAAGCAAGATAGCGTGGATTAGTCTCCGACGGCATCACACCATACTGATTAACCAATTCGGTATAGTCCATAAACATCTCCTCAGGAATGCTTGTCAGGTTATAATTAAGATAGAAGTTCTTTATGTTCTTGCGTGTCTTGCTGTCGGTTTTGGCAAACAACTCAGCCCAGCTGCCGCCGAAATTGCTTGCCGAGGTGGTATTGGGCAGGAAATACACCTCTTTGAGGTTGGGGCAGTCGTTGACGAGCAGGTTACCGGTGTTGGTCACACCTACAGGAACCACCAGTTCGTTGATGCCTGAGCCTGCAAACACCTCCGAGCCGAGTTGTCGCAGAGCGGTGTGTTTCTGTGTGATAGGGCAGGTGGTGAGAGCCTTGCAGTTGTAGAAGGCTTTGTTTTCGATATACCAAGTGGTCAGAGGCAGGTTGTAGAAGTTCTTGAGTGCGGTGCAGCCGGCAAAAGCATTCTCATGAATCCAATACGTGTTGCCGTTTTCTATCTGTTTGCCGTTGGCGCCTGACATATCCACAGTCTCGAGTTTGATGCAACCCTCAAAGGCGTGTGCACCCACCTGACCATTCAGCAGTTGGGTTATCTGAACATAAAAGAGTTGCTTCATGCCGGCGCAAAGGTAGTCAGCCACATCGGCGTTGTCGCCCTCGATACGCAGCATCTTGAGTTGTGCGCCTATCGAGTGCAGCGGCGACTTGCTTGCCGACGGTGTCTCTGTCCCCCACGAGAAGCCGCCACGCCAAATCAGGGTCTCAAGCTTCGAGCAGTTTTCGAAAGCGCTCTGGTCCATATTTCCGCCGATGGCTGCCAGCACAAGGTTCTCGCAGTTGGCAAAAGCCTTTTCGCCTATCG
This sequence comes from uncultured Bacteroidales bacterium, assembly GCA_946185835.1. Classification (GTDB taxonomy): domain Bacteria; phylum Bacteroidota; class Bacteroidia; order Bacteroidales; family Paludibacteraceae; genus Colicola. Next base: position 96,403 of record CAMHKW010000003.1, on the reverse strand, counting down.
TTATGGTTTTGCCATAGCACAGATCGGATGGTGAATTTATTACGGCTATCTTACTGAAGCCCTCGAACATGTGAGCAGGTACAGAACCTTGTATGGTCAGTTGAGTCACCTGGTCGCGAAGGTTGTAGAACGGCGACTCCTCTGCCGTAGTTATATCATCGTCTCCTCCCTGCCATACGATCTTCGTCAGTTTCGGACACCTTTCTGCTAAATATCCGGCTCCGCCACCATTGACATTCTTCGGGTCAACTTTGTACTTTCCGCTTAAAGTAACATTGGTAAGATTCGGGCAGTCATCAAAAACGCATTGATATGGCACTTTCGCTGTATATATAGTGGCTGAAGTAACGCCGGAAGTCCAAAACGGATGAGTAAAGTCGTCCCCGTCTGTGCTTGTGATATGAATATTCACATGGTCGGTAAACGACATGGTGTTGCAAAAAGCACGATAACGCATAACGTCGAAGGTAGGCAGTGTGGGTTCGCTGCCGTCGCGCTTTACATAGATATGCTTGAGGTTGTCGCAGCTATGAAAAGCATCTCTGCCGGCACCGATGTAGTGTATCAGACCATCAGCAAAGTCGAGAGTAATGCTTTCTACTACACGATCTTCTCGGAACGAATCCTGCCCGAACATGTTCACGCGACCGTAACCCATACTCGTTCCGTTGCGTTTCTGAATAGCGAAGAAAGCAGGGAACACTAAGTCCTTGTTGTTGTTTCTGAATTGGGCATTTTCAAAAACGATGCCCGTAATAGTGATGTGAGCAGCGGTTGACTCGGTTGTACCTGTGGCTTGCTGGTTAACCTCGTAAGTTACAGTGTACTGCAGTTGGTCAGAATTGCCCGCTGTCAAGAATTTTTGGATGGTGAAAGTCTCACCCACTTTGCCGGTGTAGTCGTCAGCAACATACACGGTAAAGGCTGATGCCGACAGCACCGCTGTAAGTAGCATCACACAAGTAAATAAAACCTTTTTCATTGTCGTTAAAAGAGTTAATTGTTATTATTGATGAATTTTGTTGTTGTCGTTATTTCGGTATTCCGGTATTCCAGGATTCCGGTATTCCGGCATTGTGGTATTCCGGTATTTTGAGTTTCCCTTTGAGATATCACGGCAACCCAATGCCGTGATACCAATTTAATGCTCCCCCTTTAGGGGGTTGGGGGGCTGTGTTGGGGGGCTACTTCACCTCAGCTCCCAGCACATTGTATTTCTTGTCGCCTTTGATGATATAGATCACTCCGTCGATCATCACCTTGCGAACCGACTCGGTTGCAGCTTCGATATTCTCTACGCCGCTACCATCCACGAACGAAGCGATGAGTAGGATGTCTTTGTCTACTACCACATCACGCGGGTTCTCGGTCGAGCCGTCCGACCACTGAGCAAATACGAATCCCGGTTCAGGGATAGCAGCTATTGACACTGTGGTGCCTGCCTCGTAGATGCCGGAGCCGATGACACTACCTTGCTGCTCGTTGGCAGAGAAGACGTCGAGACGGAAGTACTCTTTCTTCTCTTGGAACGAAGCCGTGTACTTGGCGTTGGCTGTTACGGTAACCATGCGTATCGCCTCTTTGTTGCCGTCGTTCCACTCTTTGAACTCGTAGCCTTGGCGGGCGATAGCCTTGATGATGATGACCTGACCCTCTTCGTAAACGCCTGAGCCTTCGGTGTAACCCTGAGCATCGTTAGCACTGAGTACGTTGACGATGAACTTACGAGTGACGGGCGGGTTCTGTTCGAAGAAGGCGATGTAGTTATGGTTGCCGTTGACGGTTATCACGCGGCGCATCTCGGTGGAGTTGTCCTCCCAGCGAACGAAGTGGTAGCCTGTCTTAGCCACAGCGTTGATGACGAGCACCGTACCTTCGTCGAGAGTGAACTCACCACCTCCTTCTACCTCACCCATGGCGGGGTCGGACGAGCTGATGCTGATGGTGTACTGTGCCTTCTCGCCGGTCTGCTCCGACTCGAACTGAGCTACGAACAGCAGGTTGCCGTCGACAACGACGTCGCGCGGGTTGACCTTCGAGTTGTCGTTCCAACGGACGAACTTATATCCGTCTTCGGGTATGGCTATCAGAGTGGCAGTAGCACCGCCTTTGTAGAAGCCGCTACCCAGCACCTTACCTTTCTTCTCGTCGGGCGAGATAGCTGATACGAAGTACTCTTTCTCTGCCTCGGGAACAGCCTCGAAGAAGGCTTTGTAAGTAGCGTTGGATGTCACGGTCACGTAATACGGGTTGGTGGTGGTGCCATCGTCCCAGCGAACGAAGCGGTAGTTCTCGTTCTTAGGCAGAGCTATGAGTTCGGCTACCTGACCTTGTTCGTATTCGCCGCCGCCATATACCGTACCCATCTGTTCGTTGTCGGATACGACGGTGATAGTGTATTTCTCTACCTCTACTGCGTTCTTCTCGAACAAAGCGGTGTAGGTGGCATTTGCCGTCACTGTCACCTTGCGCGGGTTGGTCTTGTCGTGGTCTTCTTTCCACTCAACGAAGTGGTAACCCGACAGAGGCTCGGCACGAAGCTCGGCAACAGCGTTCTCGGCATACTCGCCGCCACCACTGACACTTCCCATCTCGGCGTCGGCAGAGACAGCCGTGATGGTGAACATCTTAGCGTCCTGCTTTGCGAACTGTGCCTTGTAAACAGCGTTGCCGGTAATGGTGATGGTACGCGGGTTGTCGGTGTTACCATCGTTCCATTGTACGAACTTATAACCCTCGGCAGGGGTGGCTTCTATCTTAACCTGAGTGCCGGCAATGGCAGTGGTACTGCCGCTTACCGTACCCATCTTCTCATCTTCGGAAAGCACGGTGATGGTGTATGTCACTATCAACTCTTGGAAGTGGGCAGTGTATGTGGCATCTTCGGTAGCGGTGAAGGTGATAGTGGCTTGTTTGCTGCCGTTCGACCACTCAACAAACTCGTATCCGTCGTTAGCCGTGGCAGTGAGTGTTACCGTAGCGCCTTCTTGATAACTGCCGGCACCGCTGACCGAACCCATCTTCTCGTCGTTGACATTAGCGGCGATGGTGAACATAACGGCTTCGAACTTAGCAGTGTAAGTCTCGTCTTTGGTGGCAACTACCTTGCGAGTGGCCTCTTTGTTACCATCGTTCCACTCAACGAACTGATAGTGCTCTTTCGGTGTGGCAGTGATAGTGGTTGCCGAGTCTTTCTCCACTTTGCCGCCGCCGCTGACCGTACCCATCGTTTCGTCGTTGGTGGCTACAGAGATGGTGTAGTAGATGATCTTGTCGAAGTTGGCAGTCAGCTCAACATCACCCGTAACCTCTACCTTGCGCTCTTCTTTGGCTTCTTTGTCGTCGCTCCAGCCTGCGAAGCGATAACCTTCGTTGGCCTCTGCCTTAACGTCGATGACGGATTGGTATGTAGCCTTGTCAGGACCTGTTACTTTTCCGCCCTCTGCCGGGTTAACTTTAAGGGTAACTGCATATTCATTAGGATTGAACTGTACTTTCACGTTCAAATTCTTCTCACAATTGAATACATAAGTCTCATCTTCAGAGTACGTCTTGTCACCCAACCATGATACGAAGTGATAGTGCGAGTCATTGAGCGTGTATGTCATCTTAACCTCATCGCCCCAGCCATAGCGGCCTGCACCGGTGACTTCTACAAGCTCGGCAGGAATGCCTAATACTTCGAAGGTTATGTTGAACGAGTCTCTTTCGAAGCTGGCTGCATAGTAGCCATCGCTTTTTACCACTATCTGACGCGGGTTTTCCGTACTGCCGTCCTCCCAGTGCTTGAAGAAGGTGTGCCCGTTGTTAGCCGGTACTGCCTGAAGTTCAATCTTGGAGCCTTCCCAAAGATATAATGATTCCCCAAGGCTTATCATCGCCTCATCATTGTGATCGTAATTCACACTGACATAACCGTCTTTATCGAAACCGTTTCCTGCCCGTGGCCAGATTTGTACATCATATCTATCTGCTTCTTTGATAACAGGGTAGAGATGCGTATAGTCGGTGAGCTTGAAAGTATAGGGGTTTTCGTCGGATACGATATTACCCATATCATCTTTCCAGTAGTCGAGGATATAGCGGTAATCATTCTTTTCTTCTTTACCTACAAAACCTAAACTAATTTCAGTGTTGTAAGGCAGCGTCTCGCTGATATACTTGTCGTCGTCTTCCACGCCGTTGAGTGTAAGTGCTTTGGTCTGCGAAGCGCAGTCCCAGCAACTCGGGTCAAACTCAACCATCAGACCATAATTCTGAATGCCGATGTTAGCATACAAGTCGCCGCCTGCCAACACGTAGGTCACCACTTGCTCGTAGGATATAACCTGGTCTTTGGCATCAACCCAGTTGTTGAACCAGTAGTGTACGGGGTCAAGCACCTCTACCTTGACGTCATATCTCAAGCCGTCGCACGGGTTGACATCTGCCGAGCTTTGCTCTACCCATTCGCTGTTCTTGCCGCCGACAGGACGGATGTAGAACTTAACAGCCTCTGCCGTTGCAGGATCTTTAACGGCAAGGTTGAGCTTCTCCACCGCCTCTTTGATATAGATGCGGATAACGGTGTCGCTCTTGAGCTCGAAATTATAGGTATTGCCGTTAGTGCCGTCAGCCCAATGGTCGAGAGTGATAGACGAGCAAGGCTGAACAAAAGTCAGAGTACCTTTGTTATTGCAAGGGATAGCGGTGTAAAGCAGCTTGTCGCCGTTGAGCATCATGTTCTGCAGGTAATAGCTCTGGTCGCGGTCGATAGCGCCACCGACTACTTCGAACGAGTACTTATATTGCGTAGCACCGTCCCAGTTATCGGTACTAATCTCATTCCAGCCGGTAGCAGCTTTGTAAGCCGTCACATCGTCGCAACTGCCGGTGAACACCTGACTTATCTTTGAGTCAGTATAGAAAGCGCCGCTTACTGCCGTCGGTATGTTCGACTTGTCATATTCCGAACGCAGGGTATGCCATGCACCCGAATTGCGCTCGAAAGCACCATCGCCGATAGTCAGACCCGTACCTTTCTCGATAACGAGGTTGAGGGTGTAGACATCTTCGAATGCCGATCTGCCGATAGTCTTTACCGAAGCCGGTATATACACCGTGTACGAGCGGTCGGTGTTCTGCAGACCTGCCTTATTGAAAGCATACTCGCCTATGGTCTCGATGCCATCAAGGTAGAGGTTGTTGACATTACCTTTCTCGAACAGACTCTGTTTTACTTCTTTTATCTTGCTGAAGCTAAGCTTATCGATATTGGAAGCCACGAAGGGGTTAGGCATCGACGGACCATAGTGCCAGTCGAGCGTGTCGATCTGGGCCATGTTGAATGCCAAATCATCGTAGTTAGTCTCGTCGGTGAGCTCTACCGAGTTGGTGATATGAGCGATGGCAAACACGTTCTTCTCGACCATTGAAACAGTCTTTCTCACTATAAGATCGAAATCCATTCCAACGAAAGGAGCTTTGTTCGGTTCGTCGATAGCCTTGAAGTTATTAGAAGCAAAAATCAGAGTGTCGATGTCCACATTGTTGTCGCGGTTGAAAGCTCCCGTCTCAATCACCTCCATACCATCGGGTATGATAACAGTCTTAAGTGCAGGGCAGTTATTGATGAAGTCTTTCTGCAAGCCGCTTACTTTGCCGAAGTCGATAGTTTTGAGTTTAGGCAGTCCCGAGATAGTGTTAGCAGGCAGATAGATGGCATACTCGCTGGTGAAACGTAAGGTCTCGAGGTTGGGACAGTCGGCAAAAGCAGACAAGCCAATGATGTCGGCTTTCACGTCTAACTCTTTGAGTCCCACTCCGTAGAGCGAGTATTCGCCGTACGAGATCATAGCAGCCGGCTGAGAGAAGGTCTCAAGTGCCGACGCTCCGTTGAGAAGGTTGTTCGCAAGCGAGTTTACCTGTGACTTAGAGATATCGAAACTCTTAAGACTCTTGCATGAAGCAAAAGCATCGTGGTCGATATTGGCAAGTGTCGAAGGAGCCGTGAAGCTCTCTATCTTGCTCTCGGCAAAAGCATAATCCATGATGTCGTGGATATCCTTAGGAAGGGTGATACTCTTCAGTCCGCTGCGATAGAAAGCGTAAGAAGGCAGCATGTTAGGTGTCATGTTATACTCAACCGTTCCTTCGAAGACTACGTTTTCAAGTTGCGTGGTCGAAGCAAACGCGTACTCACCAATCTTAAGGTCGCGTGCTGCTTTGGTGAAAGGATTGACGCTGGCAGGGATGGTGAGCGTGCCGCTCAGCTTAGCACCTTCGAAAGCTCGGTCACCGATGATCTCAAGACCCTTATTATTCAGACTGATACTCTCTATACCCGAATAGCGGAAAGCATCGTTGAGAATATGAATGTTGTTCGGCGTCTCTGCACTAAGGTCTAAACTCTTGAAGTTAGAGGTGAACTCAAAAGCGCTCTGGTCAACTAATGTAGAGTAAGGATAAACCGGACTCATGACGAACTTCGTTGGCATCTGGAAACTCTTCACACCCGAGTTCTTGAAGCAAGAGTCATAGAATCCGACAAACTGATAGTTACCCGTGGTGGGCAGAGTAACATCGAAAGCCGAGCTCACACCCTCGAACAAGTGAGCGGGTACGATGACGGTCAACAGACCTGCTCCTTCGTCTTCGGCTATCATCTGAACGCTCTTGAGCGGACAGCTCTCACCATTGGCACTGACGAATGGCGACGATGTCACCGACAAGCTGTAGCAGCGGTCTAACACCAGCGTCTCTATGCCGGTGGCTGCAAAAGCATAGTTACCTATCGAATAGACGCTTTTCGGTATGGTCAGCGACTCAAGATTCTCATGACCCGCAAATGCCTCCATCCCAATACTACCCAGCGAGGCGGGAAGAGTAAGCGATTTGAGCGAGGAGCCATAGTTGTAGTTACCGGGCATGCCGTCCTCTTGGCGAGCAGCTATGAAAGCTTGGTCGCCAATAGTAGTCAGACCCGAACCTAAGGTTATAGTCTCAAGGTTGGCATGGAACGCAAATGCCATATTGCCCACAGATGTTATCTTGTCGCCGATAACAACCTTAGTCAAGCTCGACGGGTTATCGTAACTCTCCATCTCCTGATAAGCAGCGAAATAATCAGGAATAGTGTTACCACCAAGCACGGTGATACTCTCTACTTCGCTGTTCATGTAAAGATCCAAAGAGCATTCAAGGTAATACTCGAACTCTCCTTCGAGCTTACCGCCTTTGTCATCGTAGTCGTTAAACACGGCTTGAACCTTTTCAGGGAAGACCATGTCCTTGGAATAATAATTGACAAATCTCAGGTAAACAGTATAGCTCTGATACACGTCATCATAGACGCAGGAGAGCCCAAACTGACCCGTCTTGTCGTCTGCATAACTCTTAATCTCTGATGCCGACACCGTGGACAGCAACAGCATGAGAAATGCAAAAAAAGTTAATAAACGTTTCATGTTACTTAGTTTTGTGTTAATATTGAGTTGGTTGGTTGTTTTTCGAAGTATACCGATGAGCCATTATTAATGCTCATTGTCTTCTGCTTGCCCGTGCTCGGCTGTTGCTTGATGCTTGCCATGCCGGCGATACTTGGTTCGATATGCCGATGGCGTCATGCCGAAGTCAGCGCGGAACGAGCGCGTGAAGTTGCTCGCGTCGGTAAAGCCGCATACCCGCGCTATCTCCACAAGCGAGATATTGGTGTTCACCAACAGGTCACATGCATGCTTCATCCGTATCGACGACAAGTAGTTCTTTGGCAGCTGACCCGTGGCTGACTTGAGATGACGACGGAACGTCTGCGTCGTCATGTTCAGTCGACTCGCCAATGTCTCTACGTTCGATGCCAAAGTGATGTCTTCGGCAAGAAGCTCGTTGATACTCTGAACGAAGTCCTCGTCGTTGTTGAGCGCGTTATGACGGTCGATGGCCGTCAGCATGCTGCGCTCTGTTGTTGCCGCCGGCGAACGATTCGCCGAGTCGGCTTGGTACTGAATAAGATGCATCTGTTTTAGATTTTCAAATTCGTTAAGCAATCGCTGATTATTCTTTTCGGCATGACGCCTGTAGAATACAAAAGATACTGCAGCGGCAATCAGTAACAGAGCTACGGTAAACAACCCCACTGCCATCCAAGAGGTGCCCATCGCCCTGCCGGCATCGTTTTGAATGTATACCACCGGCGAGACAACCGTGTCGCGAAGTACCAGACTACCTATCTCTGCTTTATTGTCTGCTTTCTTCTCGGTGTCAGCCTCGCCTTTCTCCGCATTGCCGCTACCGCCACCAAGCTCACCGAGCATTCGGTCGAATGTCGACTCATCGACTACAAGCAGATAGTCGCCCGCCTTGCCCGCTATGTCGTCAGGCAGTATCGGAGCATTAGAAAAAGCCATTTGATTGATTTCGACAAGCGCTAATGATAGAAAAACATAACAAATGGCAGCTATGGCAATCAACAAAAAACGTCTGCTGCCGAGCAAATGTTTGCACGCGCGCGATAAAACAACACGCAACGAACTCGCTGTCCGAGAATAAAGTGCTGATATTTTGCTGCTTGTGTAGGACATCTTGCTGTTAATATGTCTTTTTCTGTTGTGTTTTCCTAAGGCTGACATCGAAATCTTTTGTGCCAATGCAACTGTTTGACAAGCAGCTATATATGCCTGCTTCAAAAACAGCTTTTGCACAACTTCGATTTTCTTTTGCAAAAGTACGGTTTTTCTTTGAAACGGCTTTTGTAAAAACGCGACAATAAATTGTAAATATCAGTCAATAATACTTGTCGAAAAGCGTCAAAATAGATACGTTTGTTCTTTGGCGTACGTGCGTTTTGATATTTATTGCTATCTTTGCAATCGTAAAGCAGAACCCGCTGTTTGCTTGCCAACCAAATATTAGAATTTCTCATTTGCTAATACAGAAGTATGTCGCGTTTAAAATTTACTTTCATAGCCTTGACGGCAGCCGTGCAATGCTTATGCCTGCTGCCCCTTAGTGCCGAGAATATCGAAATCGGCAAACTCGATTCCCTGCTCTCAGTGTTCGAGAAAACCAATTCTCAGGCAGTGGCTTCGCAAATCGTCGGTGCCGTGTCCGACGAAGATATCTTTTTCGGTGCCGAACCAAAACTCGAGGACGGACTGTCGCCTGACCGTCAGCAGCTATTGGTGTTGTATTCCGCCGAGCGGTGGATGAATGTCAACTCTTATTTCGCCGAAGCTCTCAAACTCACCGACCGTATCATTGAGCTTGCCGGACAGTTAGTCGATAACGGGATACTCTCGACCGTGTGGTGCGACCGCACCTACTGCCTCTATAAGCTCAGCCGATATGCTGAGGCTATCGAGTCGGGAAAGCAGGCAATGGCACTATGCCAGCAGACCGACAACACCTTGCAACTCTCGAGGGCATATCTGTACCTTAGTTTGGTAAATTACGGTCTGAGAAACTACGACGAGGCGGTAGTGCTCGTCGAGCGCTCTATCGCCGTCAACAGCGAGTTGGGGGTTAACCAGCAGACGCACAACGCATACGGCATAGCCTGCGAACTTTATTGCGGTGCAGGACAGCTCGACAAAGCCATCGAATACGGACTCAAGGCAACGCAATATGCACAGAACGACGGCAACGAGGCAGCTGTTGCCAATCACCTCACGCAACTCTCTTATGCCTACGACCGCGTAGGCGACTATCAAAAAGGTCTCGATGCTGCCAACCGTGCCATCGAGATAGTAAGAAGGCAGACCCCGCTCGACCGTAACCAACTTGCCATCAGCCTCGAGTTCAAAGCCTGGAACCTGATAGACATGAAACGTCATAGCGAGGCTGTCGACGCACTGCGTGAAGCCATCGAGTTGGAACAGGCAGTGGGCAACACGCAAGCCGTATGCTACGACTACCGCACCCTGTATGAGGCACTCGAACCCGACGACCCCCGAGGCGCCCTCGCTGCTCTGAAACGATACACCGTGATGGCTGACTCGCTACACTCGCTCCAACTCAAACAGATGATGACGCAGGCTAATGCCGAACTGCGCAACGACGAGCTGCAGCAAGAGAACAACCAGACGAAGCAGCGGCAGCGCCTGATAATGTGGACGTCACTTATAATCTTTATCGTGCTTACGGTCATCATCGCCTCACTGCTTTTTGCCTTCCGCCAGAAACGCAAGACCGCCGAGGCACTCCGCCGACTCTCAAAAGCGCGTGAGACCTTCTTTACCAACGTGACCCATGAGTTCCGCACACCGCTGACCGTCATCCTCGGCATCGGACAACAGCTGCGCGACGCCAAACTCAATGACGCGCAACTCAAAGAGGCGGGAGAGATGATCGGAAGACAAGGCGGCAGACTCCTCACCCTGGTCAATCAGATACTCGACATATCCAAACTCAAAGCCTCGGTGACGCAGTTGCCACTGCAAGAGGGCGACATGGCAGCATACGTGGCAATGGTGGTGGAGACCTATCAGCAACTCGCACAACGTAAGCATATCAGCATCACCTTCACCGCCGTGCCCGAACATATATTCACAGCCTTCGCTGCCGATTACGTCGAGAAGGTAGTAGGCAACCTCGTGGGTAACTCCATCAAGTTCACAGCCGAAAACGGACATGTCGAGGTCAGCCTAAGTCTCGTGGGTAACATCATCAGACTGACAGTTGCCGACAACGGTTGCGGCATCAACGAGCAAGACCTCAAGCATATCTTCGAACCGTTCTATCAAGCCAACGAGACCGACGCCGTGGGGACGGGTATCGGACTCGCTCTTGTCAAGCAGATAGTGACAGCCATAGGCGGCGAGATAAAAGTCGACAGCCGACTCAAAGAAGGCACTACTTTCGTTATCGACATACCGCACAAAGAAATCAGTTTCGGCGAAAAAGCCTTATATACCACTCAGCCGAAGGCGGTAGAGGTCGTCGACCTCGAGGCAGATGACGACATACCCGCCACCGACGCTGCCAACGACGGACGACCGACGATACTATTGGTGGAAGACAATCAGGACGTGAGTCGTTATATAGCCCACCTGCTCGAAGCCGACTACAACCTGCTCTTTGCCTCCGACGGCGAACAAGCTATCGAGGTGGCTACCATGCAGATGCCCGATATCGTCATTACCGACGTGATGATGCCCAAAGTCGACGGACTGACGTTGTGCCGCACGCTGCGCGAGAAACCCGAGACCGACCACATACCCATTATCGTCGTAACAGCCAAGGCCACCGAAGCCGACCGTATCGAAGGTCTGAAGGCAGGTGCCGACGCTTATCTTATCAAACCTTTCAATGCCGACGAACTGCGTATCTGTATCGACAACCTGAGCAAGCAACGCGAACGACTGCGCCGACGCTATTCGGTGCTCAGCGACCTGAGCAAGCATACCGTCGACGACCAACAAACGGAATCGCTGATAGAGATTAGCAAACCGACAAGCGGACAGGCAGACGAACAGATGTCGGCATCGGCAATGGCACAAGCCGCTGCCTTTATGGAAAAACTCGAAAAGGTAATAGCACGGTTCGATATCAACACACTCACCGTCGAGACACTCGCCGCCGAGATGTGCATGAGCCTCCGCACTCTGCAACGGAAGATGATAGCGGTGGTGGGAACATCGCCGAAGAAGTATATCCTCGAGGCAAAACTCAAGAAAGCATGCCTGATGAAAGAGCAAAATCCGCAACTCACCTTCGACGAGTTGGCAACGGCATGCGGCTTCCACGACGCCTCGCATTTTATTCACGCATTCCAAAACACATTCAAGGAAAGCCCCAAAAACTACTTCTCGGCTGAGTCGCAAAAAAATGTTTCCGAAGAAATCGACAAATAAGAAGTTGCGCATGTCAAAATTTTTCCTTACCTTTGCAACACTTTTAATGCAACGACTATAATATGCCTTGTCGCGCGTTATAGTACACCACGAAAACTAATAGGGAATGAAGCATATCCGCAACTTTTGTATCATCGCTCATATCGACCATGGTAAGTCTACCATAGCCGACCGTCTGCTCGAGTATACCGGCACGATAGAAGGCAAAGTGTCGGAAAATCAGGTTCTCGACGATATGGACCTCGAGAAAGAGCGCGGTATCACCATCAAGAGCCATGCCATACAGATGAAATACGGCTACAAAGGGTCGGCTGACTCCGGCAGCGCGGTAGAGGCAGGCGAATACGTGCTCAACCTTATCGATACCCCGGGGCACGTCGACTTCTCGTACGAGGTGAGCCGCTCGATAGCCGCCTGCGAGGGAGCATTGTTGGTGGTAGACGCCTCGCAAGGAGTGCAGGCACAGACCATCTCCAACCTCTATATGGCACTCGAGCACGACCTCGAAATCATTCCCGTGATGAACAAATGCGATATGGACTCTGCCATGCCCGACATGGTGGAAGACGAGATAGTGGAGTTGCTCGGCTGTCGACGCGAAGAGATAATACGCGCCAGCGGAAAGACGGGCATGGGAATGCGCGAGATACTCGATGCTATCGTCGAACGCATACCGGCACCCAAAGGCGACCCCAAGGCACCGCTGCAATGCCTTATATTCGATAGTATATTCAACTCCTTTAGAGGTATAATAGCCTATTTCAAAGTCGTCAACGGTACCCTCCGCAAGGGCGACCTCGTCAAGTTCTTCAACACCGGCAAACAATACGATGCCGACGAGATAGGAGTGCTCGGACTCGACATGATTCCTCTTAGTGAGATCTCGGCAGGCAATGTCGGATATATCATCTCCGGCATCAAGACGTCGACCGAGGTGAAGGTGGGCGACACCATCACCCACGTGGCATGCCCGTGCGACGAAGCCATCGAGGGCTTCGAAGAGGTCAAGCCCATGGTCTTCGCCGGTGTCTATCCTATCGAAGCTGAGGACTACGAGAACCTGCGTGCCTCACTCGAGAAGCTGCAACTCAACGATGCCTCACTCACCTTCACGCCTGAGTCGTCGGTAGCTCTGGGTTTCGGTTTCCGCTGCGGCTTCCTCGGACTGCTGCACATGGAGATAGTGCAAGAACGCCTCGACCGAGAGTTCGACATGGACGTCATCACCACCGTGCCTAACGTAAGCTACCTCGTCTACGACAAGCAAGGTGCCGTCAAAGAGGTGCACAACCCTGCAGGCATGCCCGACCTCACCCTCATCGACCATATCGAAGAACCATATATCCGAGCTTCTATCATCACCACCACCAACTTCATCGGACCTATCATGACGCTCTGCCTCGACAAACGCGGCGAACTCGTCAAGCAAGAGTTTATCTCGGGCAACCGTATCGAGATACTCTTCGACCTGCCTCTCGGCGAGATAGTCATCGACTTCTACGACAAGCTCAAATCCATCTCGAAAGGCTATGCCTCGTTCGACTACCACGCCAACGGCTTCCGCCAGTCAGACCTCGTCAAGCTTGACATACTCCTGAACGGCGAGCAAGTCGACGCCCTCTCTACACTCACCCACCGTTCCAACGCTGTCGACTTCGGACGGCGTATGTGCGAGAAGCTCAAAGAGCTGCTGCCTCGCCAACAGTTCGACATAGCCATTCAGGCCGCCATCGGGGCTAAAATCATTGCGCGAGAGACAGTCAAGCAAGTCAGAAAAGACGTCACCGCCAAGTGCTACGGAGGCGACATATCAAGAAAACGCAAACTGCTCGAGAAACAGAAACGAGGAAAGAAACGTATGAAACAGATAGGCAACGTCGAAGTGCCTCAGAAAGCTTTCCTTGCCGTGCTTAAACTCGATTAACCAAATACAAAATATTATGATGCACAACTTATTACTTGTTCAGAACGATATATCAGCCCTGCCCGCATGGCTGATGATACCATTCGGTCTGATGTTGCTCATGATAGCTATCGGACCTCTTGTGGCGGAACACTGGTGGGAGAAAAATGCCAACAAGCTGATCGTCAGCTTGCTGCTTGGCGTCCCTACTGCCGTGTATCTGATTGTAGTATATGGCATGGAAGGAGTTCATGCCCTCGAACACCAGGTGATATTCGACTACGTGCCGTTCATCATCCTGCTTCTCTCGCTGTATGTCATCACCGGTGGCATACATTTCTCAGGCGACCTGAAGGCGAAGCCGTTGGTTAACACCGGCTTCTTGGCTTTAGGCTGGGTGCTGGCTTCTATCATGGGAACGACAGGTGCTGCCATGCTGCTTATCCGTCCCGTGATAGCCACCAACCAACAGCGGCGCTACACCGTGCATACCATCTTGTTCTTCATCGCCTTGGTGGCTAACTGCGGCGGACTGCTCACCCCGCTCGGAGACCCACCACTCTTCATGCTCTTCCTGCGTGGAGCATCGTTTACGTGGTTCCTGAATCTCGTACCCGAATGGGCATTTACCGGACTGATACTGCTGCTCATATATTTCCTGCTCGACACCTATTACTACAAGAAAGAAGATGCAGCCTCGTTGGCAGCCGACGAGAACCAGGCTACTCCGCTTGTGATGAAAGGTAATATCAACTTCTTGTATTTGGTAGGCGTGGTTCTCTCCGTCGCATTCATCAACGAAGGAACGATACCTGCCATGGGTGCTGCCGATGCCCCTCTGTGGCTTAAGTTCTTGCGCGAGATAGTACTGCTATCACTTATGTTCCTCTCGCTCTACACTACAAAGAAAGAGGTGCGTTTCGACCTTAATAAGTTCACGTGGGCACCTATAGTAGAAGTGGCATTCCTCTTCCTCGGCATCTTCACCACCATGACGCCGGCACTCATCTACCTCAAAGCCCATGCCGGCGACCTTGGCTTTACTCATGCTTGGCAGTTCTATTACTCTACAGGTCTGCTCTCCTCGTTCCTCGACAACACACCTACAGCTGTCGCCTTCCATGGTGTGGCTACCGGTCTGCCTGAGTCGCTCGAGGCTGCTGCAAGCGGACTGCTCGAACACGGCGACGGTATGGTGGCAGGCGTCAACTTCGTGGCAGGTATACCCGAGATACTGCTCAAAGCTATCTCACTCGGTGCTGTGATGTTCGGTGCAATGACATATATAGGTAACGGACCTAACTTCATGGTAAAAGCTATAGCCGAGGAAAGCGGAATCAAAATGCCCTCGTTCTTCGGATATATGTTGCGCTTCTCGCTCGTCGTTTTATTGCCTGTATACGTGCTCGTTCAGCTACTGTTCCTATAAGCGCTTGTGCTAAGCAAATGTGCCTAAGTAAATGTAAGTAATATAAAATTGTATGGAAAATAAAGAAACCAACCTGTGGGATTTGTGTCTGCGTTTTGCCAATTGGATAGCAGGCCTCTGTCGGAAACTATGTCTGTTGATTGCCGACTCTATCCGCCTTTGCCTTCGTAAATGGTGGGTGTCGGTGCCGTTGGTACTGATATGCGTAGGCTTCATGCTCTACTCGGCTCGACCGTCTAATAAATGGTATCGTGTGGAAGGTGTGGCTTTGCTCAACGGACCCTCTATCACCATGGCGCAGCAGGTGTTCAAGCCTGTTGCCGAAGCCCTCGATGCGCGTTATTCACCGGTGCAGACGTATAGCTCTTTGATAGGCATCAATGATGAAATGATGTCGCAAATCAAGAATCTCAAGTCGCATTATGTCATCGACTGCATGAACGACTCCACACCCGACTTCGTCGATTGGAAAGATAAGAATTCGATGATCGACACCATGTATATGCGCCTGCAAGACAAGATGGGTATCAGCTTCGTCACCCACGACCTCGGTGCCACTCTTCCCTTTGCCGACTCAGTAGTGGCTTATCTCAACCGCGACCCGCAGATGGTGGCATGCTACGAGGCTTACCGACGCAACCTCGAGCGCGAGTCACGCTTCTGCCGCGACCAGATAGAGCGACTCGACTCCTTGTCGCTCGACTTCTACTTCCACCAGGGGGTAGGCGACGTGCAGACGCAGTACAACCGCGCAACAACAAGCTTGCTCGTCGGAAAGAGAGAGATAAAACTATTTCATAGTGAGATACTCGACCTTATAAACTATAAGTCGAAGGTCGACCGTCGCTTGAGCCAATGCACCGCACCCGTTGTCGTCACGGGCGGTTTTGCCGTCAACCATAAGGCACAAAACGGGCTGCTCAAAAGCGGCATCATAGGTCTGGTGGTAGGATACCTGCTCTCGTGCCTGATAGCAGCACTTATCGAGAACCGCAAAGCCCTGCACGAATGGCTCAAAGGGTAGGCTAAGGTAAAAAGTAGACTACGAACCCAATAAGAACATAGTCGAAAAGCATAGCCGTCAGCTCTCGGCTGACTTCGTATCGGTGGCTCTTTTCTTCAACACTTTTCTTACTATCACCACCACGATAGCAAGAGCAGTGATGGCGAGAAGAGCCACTGACAGTTCATGACTATAGCGGTTGATGAGGTCGGCTTGCCCGTGTGCCAAATAGCCAATCAAGGCTAACACCGCATTCCAAAGGAAGGCGCCGAGAGTGGTGTATGCCGCAAAACTCAAGAAGTTCATCTTACTAAGCCCCGCAGGTATGCTTATCAGCTGTCGGATGCCGGGGATGAAACGACCGATGAATGTCGACACCTTGCCGTGCTCGTTGAAGTAACTCTCAGCCTGCTTTATCTTGTCCGACGAGAGCATCAGCACACGTCCCGCACGGCTGTCGGCAAAGGCATAGATGATAGGGCGACCGAGCCACAAGGAGAGTAGGTAGTTGATGATAGCGCCTAATAACGCACCGAGAGTGCCAAACAACACTATCAGCAACACGTTGACGATGTATGAGCTACTCACATTCAGAGTGCTGTCGTCGTGCGAGGCTACATACACTGCCGGAGGTATCACCACCTCGCTGGGGAAAGGAATGAAGCTGCTCTCTATCGTCATCAGAGCCACTATACTCGTGTAGTTCATGTGGTCGGCATACCATTGCTCTACTCGTTGTATGGCACTTGCCGGCTCTGTCGATACAGCGGCACTGTCTGACGGCTGCTCTGCTGATAGCTCTGTCTGCTCTGCTGATAACTCTGACGGCAGCTCTGTGGCTGAACAGTTGACGGATTGCAACACAAGCATTAGGCATGTGATAAGTGTTGTAGTGAGGTGTCTTAGTATGTGCATGTTTTATTGTTTGTTTTGTTTGCGCCCTGTGGCGGTCTTGGTTTTCTTCTTTTTGGTGAAGAAATCTGCCATGTCGTTATTCAGGATAGTGGCTAACTTCACCGAGAGCTTCTTGTTGATGCTCATTGCTTTGCTGAAGTATTTCTTCGATAGCTGTCTGTCGTTCAGACACCAAGCTGCATGCGCTGCCATCAGATACATACTCAGGTCGTTGCAGTGCTTTAACTCTTGCTCAAGCATGTCAAGAGCTTCTTCGGCTCGGTCTTGGTCTATCAGCAGGTTGGCAAGCGTGGTGCGGGCAGGGAAGATGTGCATGTTGTCGTGGCAGAACTGTATCGCCTTGTCGGTCTGCTCTAAACCCACGTAGGCATCTACCTTCATCGGCAAGAAGATAGAATCTTCTTGTAGCAGGTAGGCATGGCGGTCGAGGTAGTCGACAACCACATCGTAGCGTTTGCCGGTAAGCATGCACTCCAGATAACTCTCAATCACGCTCCTATCGTCGAGCTGTTCTATCTGTTCTGCTTGCAGCAAATCAAAGATGGTGAGCGCCGTGTCGGGCTGTTCGGCTGTCATATATAGGCTTGCCATTCGTGCTATGTCGTTGGCACTGCCTTCGGTTGCTATCTGCTTTGTGAGCTGTGCGGCTTGGTCGGTCTTGTTTTGCGACAGCAGCGTGGCTAACTTATAGACGTATATGCTCTTGTCGGTGTCGTCTATAGCGAGGTAGTAGTCGATAGCTTTTTCGGCTTCTGCAAACTGCCCGTTGTTCAAGTAGCATGTCATGCAACAAAACCACGCGTTGAGCGAGTAGGGGTCGCATGCCGCTGCCTTCTCGGCGTACTCGATGGCACTCTTCCCGCTGCCTAAAGCATTCTCGCAATAGGCAATGGCGGTGTATACGTCAACCGACTGCTCGTACTCGGCTGCACTTTTGAAGAAGTGTATGGCATATTCGGGCATGTCGGCTTCGTTGAAGCTCACTCCTATCTCGTATAGGTCGCGCTTGGGGTCGAACAGCGGCGAGCTGTAGATGCGCCTTACGTAGTCTTGCGCCTTACCCTCGTTGCCCAACTGAGCATAGCACGACACGAAATACGAGAGGAAGATAGGCTCTTCCGACGGCGGCATGTGCTCAAGCAGTTGCAGAGCTTCTTGGGGCATGCGGCATGCAAGGTATAACTCCACTTGCAGACTGTCGAACACGTCATCGTGCGGGTGCATCTCCCGACCATAGTCCACAACCTTTTGTGCAAGGTCGTACTCCGACATCTCGATGAAATACTCAAACAACTCTTCTAACTCGTCAGAGTCGAGAAAAGCAGTCTGTGAGGTGCCGAATTGGTCGTAGTCGAGCCACTTGTGGAACTTGACTAATAGCTGTTGAATGTCCATGTGTGTATTGCTCTGTCAGTGTCTGTGTGAATATTGCCACTAAGAGACGGCATCACGATGCCGTCTCTTGGTTTGTGCCACCCCCATCCAGCAGATGCTATATATGGCATCTGCAGTGGTCGGGGGCTATGGTCGGGGGCTTTTGCGGTGTTGCCACCCTTGTCGGTGTTGCCGCCCTTGTCGGTGTTGCCGCCCTTATTTGTTGAGCAGCTCTTTCACTTTCATCGAGATGGCTTTGCCTTCGGCTTTGCCGGCGAGCTGTTTGGTAGCCATGCCCATCACCTTACCCATGTCTTGCGGACCTTGCGCACCTACGGCAGCTATTATCTTCTGCAGTTCGGCTTCGAGTTGCTGCTCGCTCATCTGCTCGGGCAGGTATTGCTCTATCACCTTTACTTGTGCGAGTTCGGCATCGGCGAGGTCGGTACGGTTGGCAGACATATACATCTCTGCCGACTCTTTGCGTTGCTTGATCATCTTCTGGATGATACGCACTGCCTGTTCGTCGTGAAGCTCACCATCACCGCCTTTGGCGGTCTTGGCTTCTAAAAACTCCTTTTTTACGCCTCGAAGTGCATCGAGGGCTACTCTGTCTTTAGCGAGCATCGCTTTTTTGATGTCTTCGCTTATCTGATCGAAAAGTGTCATATTAGATGTGTTTAGTTTTGTTTTTTCCTTTGCCATGCCGGTATGTTTTCAATGGCATCGAATTGTTCGTCGGTGATGTCATCGAGGTATACGAAGTCGGTGTCGGCTTGTACTTCTCTTAACCTGTCGCTTAGCGAAACAAATTCGCTATCGTCGGCGGGCTGCACGGGTGTGGTAGTTACCGTTGTCGTCTTGCTGTCAGTAGCTGTCTGCACGTCATCTGCCTGCTTAGCTTCTTCTGCCTGCTCAGCTTCTTCTGCTGGCTCGCCCTCGGCTGTTGTCTGCTCTGCATCTGCCTGCTCGCCCTCGGCTGTTGTCTGCTCTGCTTCAGTCTGCTCGCCCTCGGCTGTTGTCTGCTCGGCATCTGCCTGCTCGCCCTCGGCTGTTGCCTGCTCGGCATCTGCCTGCTCGCCCTCGGCTGTTGTCTGCTCGGCATCTGCCTGCTCGGCTGACTTGTCGTTTGACAGCGGGGACTGCTCGCCGGAGTTGACAATCACCATCGGTATGTTGCTGTCGTCGTCGCTACGGTAGAGTTTCTCTATCGCACCACCTATGGTCTCCGGGGTCTTAATAGGCTGTTTCTTATTAGCTTCTTCGGTTTGTTTGTCTTTGTCTTTCTCTTCCTCTTTTCTGACATCTTCTACGTCGGGGATGTCGCTAAAGGGATAACCTGTCGCAATCAGCGTCACTCTCACACTCTCTCCGAGCGTGTCGTCGTAGGTGGCACCCCATTTCACCATCACGTCGCTACCTACGTCAGCACGGAATTGGTCTACCTGGTCGAACTCTCTCATCCGTATGGCATGCTCTTCCGAGCAGTAGAAGTTGATAAGTATTCGGCTGGCACCTTTGATGTCGTTAGTGTTGACAAGTGGTGAGTTAAGGGCATTTTCTATTGCTTTGGTGATACGGTTCTCTCCTTCGGCAATGCCTACGTTCATGATAGCCATGTTGCCGTCCTTAAGTACGTTTTGCACGTCGGCGAAGTCGGTATTGATATATCCTGTTCTGGTGATAATCTCCGAGATGGCTTTGGCAGCGTTGCTCACCACTTCATCCGACTTGTTGAACGCATTGGGCAGGTCGAAGTCGGGGTAAATCTTCTTCAGCTTCTCGTTGTTGATGACGAGTATGGCATCGGTAGCTTGTGCCAGACGCGACAAGCCTGCTATAGCTTTTTTGATTTGGAACACCCCTTCGAAGGCGAAAGGAATGGTCACTATGCCGACGGTGAGTATGCCCATCTCCTTCGCTACTTTAGCGATGACGGGTGCAGCACCGGTGCCGGTGCCGCCGCCCATACCTGCGGTCACGAAGACCATCTTTGTACCGTCTTGCAGTGCCTCTTTGATGTGGTCGATACTCTGTTCGGCGAGTGCGCGAGCTACCTCAGGTATGCCACCTGCACCTAACCCCTGGTCGCCTAACTGCAACTTAGAGGGTACGTCCATCTTGAGTAGTGCCTGACGGTCGGTGTTACATACGAGGAAAGTCACATCTTTGATGTCTTGATGGAACATGTAGTTGACAGCATTGCAGCCACCACCGCCAACGCCTACTACTTTGATGATGCTATTGTCTTGAAACTCGATATCTTTAATAGGTAAAATGTTCATAGTAATTTAGGTATTAGAGTTTTTTTTAGGATTGTCGTTTGACTCGAAGAAGTCGATTACACCTTGTTGCATCATGGCGAATCTTTTTTTCATTTCTGCGAGTGCGAGTCGCCAGCCCGTAAGCTGTGAGGTGTCGTCCGAGGTGAGATAACTGCCGTTGGTGCGTCGGTATTCGTCAGCCATCAGCAGAGTACCTACAAGGGCTGTATATTTGGGGTCTTCATACTCTTTGGGTGTCTGCTCGTAAAGCCAGTCGTAGTGCTTGCCGAATTCAACCGGCATGCCTGTCTTCTGAGTCAGATATTCGGGGAGACCTTTTAACTTGGCACCTCCTCCGGTGATGAAAATCTTGCTTATATACTTCTTGTATTCTTCGTCAAGGTCTTGGAAGAAGCGATTTAAGATCTCGTCGAGTCGTGCAACCACTACTTCACTTATCTCCGAGAGTCGCATCACAAGCTTCTTGTCAGAGTTCTGAAGTGGCATCACTATCTTAAGGTCCTTCTCGAAAGCTTTTGTCGAGGCGTATGCGTAGTGGTGTTTCACCTTCCGGGCGTTAGACTCGCTGATGCCGCACTGCTCGATGTCGCGAGTGATATGTGCACCACCGAGTGGTATGGTCTTGCAGTACATGAAATGCCCATGATAGTAGATAAAACAGGTGGTCGTCTGGTCGCCGAAGTCGATGATGGCATATTCTGCTTCTTGCCTGTTTTCGATGATGGCGTATGCCTGCACTGTCGGTCTTGCCCATATCTGCTCGATATTGATAGAGGTACGGGCAAAACTACCAAGCACCTGTTCGCTGATGTCGGGAATACCAACGAAAGCCATATAGGTGGCTTCGATGTACTTAGCTTTCTGTTGCGGGGTAGGGCGCTCGTATTGTATCTGGTT
This sequence comes from uncultured Bacteroidales bacterium, assembly GCA_946185835.1. GTDB lineage: Bacteria > Bacteroidota > Bacteroidia > Bacteroidales > Paludibacteraceae > Colicola. The sequence goes on along the minus strand of CAMHKW010000003.1, from coordinate 74,769 downwards.
GTCTAACAGAAATTCAATGGGTTCGATTTCGAGAGTGGTGTAGTTGTACTTTTTAAAGTCTCGCTCTACCTTGCTTCGACATTCTTGCTCCATGCCTTCGATGATAGACTCTGATACGGGCAGCCGTCTGCCCAGCATACGTTTGACCGGTATTCGCGCCAACCGCATCGTCTTGCCACCGATGGTGACGAAGGCAGAGGGTAGCTTCGGGGCACCTTCGATGCTGTTGCTCATGTCATTCAGTATAGTCCGAAGCAGAGAACTCATCTCGGAGCTGTTCTTGATGATGCCGTGTGAGACGACTTTGTCTTGCGAGGTGCCATCAGTGCTGCCTTGAGGACTGTCGTGCATGGTGCCATCAGCGCTGCCCTGAGTACTGTCTTGCATGGTGCCATCAGCGCTGCCCTGAGTACTGTCGTGTGGCTTTTTATTTAGTACTATCTCCTCGGATGCGAGAATATGGAGTGTCTCGCCTTGAGGACAAGTGGCAGCCATAGCTTTGATGCTATAGCTCCCGATGTCGATAGCTACTAACGGGACGGAATAGAGCGCCCCCCTCTTTGGTTTTTGTTTTCTCATAGTGGTAATGGTTTTAGTGGTTAGTATGGTTTTGAATTGTGCGTGTGCGTGTGCGTGTGCATGTTTAGAGCGCGCGGGTACGCCGGTTTTCAACCGGCGGAAAAACAATGTTATAATTTGAAATCAATCTGTTCAATCCGTAATAAAATCCGTCCCATCCGTGTGCCACCCCGAGTCTATCTAACCTCTCACAGCGTAGCGGTCTAACTTCTCACAGCGTAGCGGTCTAACTTCTCACAGCGTAGTGGTCTATCATCTGCAAACTATCTGTCCTTCGTATCTGAGGTCGATTTCACGATATTGTTTCCATCCGTGCTGTTTGAAACTCTTGGTGTATAGTTGGTATAGTCTGTCAAGTCGTTCGGGATAGTGTTCATCGAGTTTGCCGAGCAGTATCTTGCCTGTCCCCACTCTTGGTGTCAGTTCTATCTCGTATCGTGGTGTGACGTTGATTTGTTCTATCTGTGCTGCCCAGAACGGGTTCTCCGAGAGCCACTCTACGAAGTCGAAGAGCTCTTCTGTCGCCATGCGTTTACTCACTCTGCCGGTCACGATAGGTACGTATGCCGCTGTCGTCGCTCTGACGGGCATCTGCTTGCGTTGCCTGTCGACATAGTAGTTGGCATCGGCGGTCATGACTCTGAGCACAGGTATGCGCTGTCCGACGATGATACGCAGTGCACCGTCGAGGGTGAGGTCGCACTCCGCCCATTCCAGCATCGGATGCGAGGCTACGTATAACTCTATGTTATGGCAGTCGACGTCAGCCGTAGGCTTGCCTATAGGGTTGAGAGTGGTTGATGCTATGTATTTGTGTATCTCTTCGGCACTGACAAAACGGCGCTCGGTCGAGTCGCTAACTATCACACTAATGCGACTACAACTGCCCTGATGATGCCGTGTGTTTGACATCATACATATAGCCAAAACATATACGCATATAGCTGCTATGGCTATGCCGATCAATATTTTCTGCCAAGTACGCAATTTTTTTAGGTTAGAGTGTGTGTTTAGAGTTTAGAGAGTTTAGGGTGCGTGTTTAGAGTTTAGAAGGTTCAGAGTGCGTTTTTAGAGTTTAGAGAGTTTAGGGTGCGTTTTTAGAGTTTAGAGAGTTTAGAGTGCGTGTGCGTGTTTAGAGTGCGTGGGTACGCCGGTTTCTGGCCGGCGGAAATAAAACAATGTTAAAATATGAGATCATTTAAATCCGCAATAAATCCGTCCCATCCGTGGGAAATAAATAAAAATCTATTCGGTCTATGGGTTATCCCGATTCTATCTAACCTCTCACAGCGTAGCGGTCTATTTAGGTTTGCGAGAAGGCTTCTTTTATTGGTTGCACTAATCTGTCGATATCCCCTGCTCCAAGGGTGACTATCACCTCACGTGGTTCGCTCTTGAGCTTTTCGATGAGTTGCTCCTTGCTCACGAGGCTTTTGTTGGGGCATGTTATCTTGTCGAGTATCATCTGCGAGTCGACACCTTCGATAGGCTCTTCGCGGGCTGGATAGATAGGTAGCAGTATCACTTCGTCGAGCGTGCTGAGGACTTGTGCAAACTGGTCGGCAAAGTCGCGAGTGCGTGTATACAGGTGCGGCTGAAACACACCCGTCATCTTCTTGCCGGGCAACAGTCGGCGTATCGAGAGTATGCTCTCCCGAAGCTCTGAAGGATGGTGGGCGTAGTCGTCGATATAAGTGAGCTCAGGGGTAGAGATATGTATGTTAAACCGCCGTTGTGTACCGGCAAACGAGGCGATGCCCAAGCGTAGCTGACTCAGCTCCACTCCCACGAGCCAAGCTACAGCCATGGCTGCTACGGCATTCTCGATGTTTATCCATACCGGCACTCCGAGTTTGAGGTCTGTGAGCACATCGCTCGGAGTGTGGAAGTCGAAGTATATCTGTCCGTTGCGTATCTGTATGTTGTCGGCGTAGAAATGTGGTAGTGTCTCGTTGTCGTTGTCGTGACTAACCACGCCGTAGGTGTATGTCCTCACTCCTTGCTGTAACTCAGGGTTGAGTGTCAGCCCGTGTTTGATGACTAACGCGCCGCCCTTGACGATCTTACGGCAGTATAGGCGGAAGCCTTCTATATAGTGCTCGGCGTCACCATAGATGTCTAAGTGGTCGGGGTCGACACTTGTCACAACGGTGATGTAGGGATTCAGATGCAAGAAACTGCGGTCGTATTCGTCGGCTTCCACCACCACGTAGTTGCTGTCGGGCTGAAGCAACAGGTTGGTTCCGTAGTTGTTGCTTATGCCTCCGAGGAAGGCGTTGCAGTTGATGTCCGACTGATATATCAGGTGTGCGAGCATGGCACTCGTCGTCGTCTTACCATGGGTGCCGGCAACGCACAACGAACGCATGTTCTCGGTGATATATCCGAGTGCCTGTGCGCGCTTGACGATCAAAAAACCGTTGTCGAGAAAATACACGTACTGCTCCATTGTCTCAGGCACTGCGGGGGTGCGAACAACGAGAGTATGAGCCTTGTCGCGAAAAGCATCGGGTATGGCGTCCACACTCTCGTCGAACACGACAGTGATACCTTCTTTCGCAAGCTCATCGGTGAGCTTCGAGCTGGTGCGGTCGTAACCGGCGGTGTTATAGCCTTTCGAATGGAAGAAACGTGCCAAGGCACTCATGCCGATGCCGCCGATACCAAGGAAATAGACGGCGGTGATGTTGCCCATCATGTTCATATACGACCGATAAGGCGACAGACGAGGGTCGGGAGGGAGAACGGCATCCGTAACCAACGTGGGGATTACTGTTGCCGAAGGCTCCACAACTTGATCTGAGGCATAAGAGGCTGACGGGGTGTTATCCACAGCCGACGACTCCACAACTTGCTCTGAGGTTTCTAACGACGACAAGGGGGCATCGGTGGTCAATGTCCCTGAGACTTGCTCTAATGACTGTTGCGTAGATGGTTCCATTTTTTAAGACTATAGTTCCGCAATTATCCTGCAAAATTACAAAAACTATTCAAATCCCACAATAGATTTCGTCGATTAAGTATGGTTTTTTTCTGATTTCAGTATTTCGGTATTCCGTTATTCCGGTGTTCCGTTATTTCGTTATTCCGGTATCTCGGTATCTCGGTATCTCGGTGTTCCGGTGTTCCGGTATTCCGGTGTTACCCCTAACCTCTCTGCTCTATCAGCCTGAGCAGTTGCTCCACTGCTTGTTCTTGTGGTATGTTTTTCTTGACGCACTGTTTGCCTTTGTATAGGCTTACCATGCCTCTGCCGGCTCCTACATATCCGTAGTCGGCGTCTGCCATCTCACCCGGACCGTTGACGATGCAGCCCATCACTGCTATCTTCAGTCCGCTCAGATGCGAGGTGGCTGCCTTCACTTCGGCTATCGTCTTTTCGATGTCGAACAGCGTCCTGCCGCAGCTGGGGCACGAGATATATTCTGTCTTGTATATTCTCACTCTTGCGGCTTGCAGTATGTCTTTTGAAAGCAGGTCGAGTCGTTCGCGGCTGAAATGCGGGTTGTCGATTCTCAAATCTTGTGCACCTGTCTTCCATAGACTTACGCCGCATGCGGCAGCGGCATATAGTGCAAGGCGTTGCCAGTCGTCATCGTCCGACTGATATATCAGTGTGTTGTTGCGCTCGTCCAACGTCGGCATGAGTGCTGAGCCGTAGCAGGCTGTCTCTGACTCGTGCTGTGTTGTGTTACTTCCGAGCAGTTCGTCTTGCCACTCGACGAGTTGTCGGGCTACCGGTATCTCGGCTTCGGGTGCTTCGCTCAGCGAGACGCGAATGGTGTCGCCTATACCTTCGCTGAGCAGTGCACCTATGCCCACGGCTGACTTGAGTCTGCCGTCTTCACCTTCGCCTGCTTCGGTCACTCCTAAGTGGATGGGGTAGTGCATGTCTTCGGCATCCATGGCGTCGACGAGGGCGTGCACCGTCTCGTACATGACTCGTGTGTTGCTGGCTTTGACCGACAGCACTACGTCGTCGAACGACTCGTCGCGGCAGATACGCAGAAACTCCATACAACTCTCAGCCATGCCGGCGGGTGTGTCGCCATAACGTGACATGATACGGTCACTCAGCGAACCGTGGTTGACGCCGATACGCAAGGCGGTGTGGTGGGCACGGCAGAGGTCGAGTAACTTTAGAAAACGCTCTCTGAGGCGCCCGAGCTCGGCTGCATATTCGGCGTCGGTATATTCTATATGCAGGAAGCGGCGAGCAGGGTCGACATAGTTGCCCGGATTGATACGCACCTTGTCGACCCGCGTGGCGGCGAGGTCGGCTACCGCGGGATTGAAGTGCACGTCGGCAACGATGGGGTTGTGGTAACCGAGTTCGTGCAGCCGCTCGCGTATCGTGCCTAACGCTTCTGCTTCTCTCGAACCTTGAGTGGTGAAACGCACCATCTCGGCGCCCGCGTCGAAGATAGAGGCGGCTTGCGCCACCGAGGCCTCTATGTCGTTGGTGTCGGTGTTAGCCATGCTTTGCACCACGATGGGGTGTTCAGAGCCTATACAGATATTGCCGACTCTGACAGTATTGGTTTGCCTGCGTTGCAATGGTAGTGACTGACCCGGTGTCGGTCGGTCAGTGTCTGTAGCATGCTGTGATACTTGTGTACTTGGTGTCTGTCCGTTGGATTGTAGAGACTGATTTGGTGTCTGTTGGTTGTTATGTGTGTCGTGTATATCCATAAAAGCAGCGGTGGTTTTTTTATCCACCGCTGCAAAGATACTACATTTTTTTTGATTTGACAATTATTGTGTGAATTGTCGAGATCCCGAGATCCCGTTATCCCGAGATCCCGAGATCCCGAGATCTCGAAATCCCGTTATCCCGAAATCCCGTTATTCCGAAATTCCGTTATCCCGAAATCTCGAAATCCCGAAATCCCGATCTCCGGAAAATTTGAAATTTGAATTATTGAATTTGAAATCTCAAATTATTTTGCTGTCTGCTGCCAACCTTGTTGCCGAGCACCGTGTAGATAGTGCCGTCGGGCATGAGTATGTACAGATGTCCGTCGAGCAGTACTTTGGTGGCAGAGCTGCCATTAGCGCTCGTTGTCGTCTGCTGTTCGGGCGTGATGTCGTCGAGGCGGGTAAGTATAGCGTCACCTACGACGAGTGCCTGCTGGTAGGTGCTTGCCATCTGTGTGCCGGCGTAGCTCATCACGCGGTTGCTTACGGTCAGCGTCACCTGCTCGGCTTCGAAGTCGGTGTCGGGCACGAACTGTACACGTCGGGCGTATCTCTGCACTGAGCCTTCTGCATCGACTTCATCAACAAGGACGATAGTGCCGGCAATAGGTAAGTCGTTTTCGGTAACGAAGACATTGGTCTCGTTGAGCATGTCGGCAAGCATGTATTTGTCGAAAGCGAACTCAACGTGCTGCTTGTCGGCAGCTGCAGTGACGACCATAGGCTGGCGCTTCTGCACTATCGGTATGTTGACTTCGAGTTGTGGTGGGGGCACAGGCAACCATTCGCTCTGAGTGGGTTCGTAGCCGTCTTTTTGGAAACGTACCTGCCATAGTCCGATGGGCACATCCCAGCGGTAGTAGCCGTCGACGTCGGTATAGAGCGGGTTCTGTTGCCCGAAGTCGGTGGCGTTCCACAGAGTACCCTTGTCGCTGTCGTCCGACCCCATCGGTTTGTAATATATCGTTGCCTCGACATCCTGAACACGGTTGTCCATCACGGTCTCGTAGACAAAGCCAGACGGGTCGCGAATGCCGTTCACCGATGGGAGGTCTGTGTCGTATTCTATGATGATGGTCTTGTCATGAGGTGCTGCCGGGGGATCTGTAGGAATCGGTGTGTCCGGACGCTGGTTGATGCATTGACGCAACAAATCTGTAAACCGCATCTCAAGCATGTATATTTTGCCTTCGTCTTCGAGTGTGGACATCTTGTCGATATAATCGCGCATCATAGATACTGTCGTTTGCATAGTCCCGCTTACAACGGCAATCCAACCGGAAGGTGAGGCCACCAACTCTGCCAATGTCGCAGTGCATAGGCCTATCTGATATCCGGCTGCTACCATGAAATGATCGTATATATCATCTCCATGATAACATACATCGGCGGCAAGCTCATTATACTGCTTTGTTACCTTATCACTATACTTGCACCGCTCGGGTATGGTCTGGTGCAGGTTGTTAACCTGCTCGAATAGCTTTTGATATGTAATGCATGTGTTATATACGCTCTTAACTGACATAAATCCATTGAAGAACTTACCTAACGCGGCGAAGGTCTTACTCAACATCGGATGTGACTTTTCTAAAGCCTTACCTTCGAGTATATCTAATATGTCGAAATTAACCTTTCTACTAATGCTCTTGACCATGAAATCTATTGATCTTGACATGTTTTTTATTCCGGCAGGACTCTTGCTTATTATTGTGGTGGCTAATTTCTTGAGGCCGTCTGTTTGTAACTTAGAGCTTTTCTTAAGTAGGTCTACAAGCTGTTCACGGGTTTCGTCTACCTTTTTGGCTAAATCCAGTAAAGTCTCTATGTAAGTGTTGATTTCGCTTAGTTGTGATGTGGTATAGCACTCGCCTCTGACCATCGTCGATTGTCGTATCTTATTTGCTGCTGCCGTTGAAGGCACCGTCACCACTATGTGCACGTCAGCTGCCTTGTCGACAATTTCCATCCGCTCGTCGCCTTGGTACACAAATACATCGCTTCCATCGGTCTTCGGGATTCTGACGTAGCCTTGTGCTGCAAGCAAGGTGGTGTCTATTCCGGCGGCAGAAGAGATAGTGGGCGGAACTACATTTGTCATCTCAGGGATATCGCCTATCAGCTCGCGTGGGAGAGCTTTTGTGAGGTCTAATGCGCTGTCGTCGTTAAGAATGGCAAGCAATTCGTCTTCCGTGAGTACCAGACTGTCGCTCAACTCCGAAAGCGACAGACCTAACATCCGGCACATACCTTCCCAATCCTCTCTTTCTATCATGGCACTGAACACTTGCTCGAGCGAGTCGGTATTGACCTGTTCGGGAGTGTAACTTGCAAAAAAAGTCATCGCCTCGTAAAGCGAAGCAAGCAAGTCGGCATCAGCGAGGTAGGTGGGTTTGCTCATCTCTACTCTGAGTCTTACGTTGACAGGTGCGGCAGTCGTTGGCAGATAGTCGGCTTTCCATAGACCATCTTCCTTAGAATAAGCACCTGTCAAAGTCTGAGTGCTACCATCGTCGGAGTTAACCAAGAAAGTAACAGCTTTAATGCTATCCATTTTGTTGGTAATCAGCTCGGCTGCAAAGGTGATAGGTATATTGGGGTCATAATCGTAGTAAGTGGGCGAGACGGTGCCCGTTTGGATATCCCACATTATCTTGTGTTCGCCCGAGTGATTGGTATAAATCATCGATATAGACTTGAGTTCAGGCATGTCTTGAATGAAAGTAAGTGTTACCTGCTTTGTCTTAAGATGTATACCGTCGGGTGTCAGTATCTCGGCTCTGACATTATGTTCTGACAAGTTGAAGTCGGTAGTCAACGCTCCGGAATATTGCCAGCTACCGTTAGCCAGAGATTGCGTCTTGCCAACAAGCTCGTTGTTGTCGAATACAGAAACGTCAGAGTTAGGAACGGTAATTCCTTGTGCCTGAAGTTGTTTAGACGTGCTGAGTATGTAAGCATCCAATGCGGCATCAGTTACCAAGTAACTTACTTTGCCTGCCGGTTGCAATATCCGTTCAGAACCAATAGAATAGGCAACGCCTGCTGTTGATACCTGTTCGCCTGAAGAGAACGGTATAACGCAAAAACGGACGCTGCTCGTTTTCCCTGTTAAGGGTATAGTAAGTTGAGAATCCGTTAATGAATATTCCGATAGAGCGTTGTTGACTAAAACAGCGTTATCAACGAATTTGGCACTGTCGGGTAGGTCGATAATCAGTTGTATGTCTTCGAGGTCGGTTAGTTCGTCTGTGAAGTCAACAAAAAATCTCATAGTTATTACCTGCCCGCTGACTATCTGTTGCTTATTGGTATTGTAGCTTGTAGTAATCCTGTTTATAAGGTTCGCTTCTTTGCTAAAAGCAGGTATATCTGTAAATACCGACGTTTGCAACTTGCCGGCGCTTACTTCTACCACCTGCTTTACATAGTCAGTATTCTCCTTTAGTCCGGATATTGCTAATGTCTCCAGTGTGCCGTAACTGTTGAATTGAGAGTTATGTTGCATGGCAACAATAGTGTAGTTGCCCGCATCAAGGTGTTCGAAAGAGGCTTTGGTATCAACCATCGACCGGCTGTCGATGAGCTTTCCCTTAGCATCGTATAGCATTGCGACAGGTTCAGCAGCTTCGCTGTCTTCGTAAGTCGCTTTTATACTACCTTTCTCAGTAAGAGTCAGTTGCACCTTAGCGTATGCCTGCTCGTCGGTCACTACTTCAACCTCTTGACCGACAAAGTTATTACTATCGAATACAAGTCTGAAAGTCTCCTTCTTGAATAAACTCGGAAGAAGCAGACGTGTACCTACAAGGTTATATGTATTGACGTACTCACCGCGAGTGACATTGAATATAGATAAGAGCTGACCGTTCAGTTCGTATGTTTCAGTTGATAGACCATCGTTGGTATTTATCTTGCACGTGATGTCGATAGTAGTGCCGTCGAAGGCTCTCATCGCGATATTTAGTGGTTGCGTAGTGTCAAGCTCTTCAACACTTATGTTGAAGTTTTCGTAGTCATCGGCTTTGGCTTCCACTGTGCATGGTCTTCGTAGCAGACTCACCGCAAAGTTGCCCTCAGCATCGGTGGTGGCTGTCGTCAGCTGTCGGTATTTAGGACTGATAATCTGTGTGAAGGCTATGTCGGCCGCAGCAATAGCTCGCCCTGACGAAGCATCGCGCACCTTGCCCGTGAGGCTGATCTGCTCTATGGGCTCAAGGACGATGGTCTGCACCGCAGTCGAAGCACCTACCACTATCTCGGTTCGTGTCGGCTGCTCGTATCTATAAGATAACGCGTCGTTGAGTTCTATAGTATAGTTTATTTTCTCTCCTTCTATTTGGCAGGCGAGTAGCGGTCCGGATTTGAGCAGTGACCCATCAGAGCTGAACCAACGGATGTTGACGTCGCCTGTCACGTCAGTGCCTTCTGCGTCTTGCACCTTTAGTCTCATGTCTAACGGGCGTTTCAGCTCGCTTAGCACAACGGTAGAGTCGGACGAGACAATGCTAACTTGCTGTGTGGCAAAAGTCTGTCCGCTTTGGTTTCTGACATTCACCTCATAAACCGTCTCGTTCATGATATCCGAGAAGGTGTATGACTCGCTTTCGGTTATCACCATCCGTTGTTTTTGCATGCTGCGGGTGTCTGTAAGCTCGATGAACATATCGCGGTATCTGTCAAGCTCTGCATTCTCGGGGAACTCGACCGTGAGCGACAGACTGTTATCTATAGCAACGATGTTGAGGTCTTTCCACCCTGCGGCAGCACGATAGAGTGCCAACGACGAGCGCGGAACATGAATAGTCAGCGATTCAAGGTTGACGTCTGTCCCGTAGTATGAAAAAGCTGCAAAAGATTGCTCTTCGAGAATGGGTGGTGCTAACGCATAAAGATAGATATCTCTGAGCTGAGGAACAGAATAAATACTATTCTTTTCAAAATTCTCAATGCAGGCTGGGAGTATGAGCTGTCGAAGATTAGCCATATCGCCAAAAAAAGAACTTGGTATTGACTTGTACCCGGATGTTTGGCTCAGGTTGACCAACTCGCAATTCCCCAATTGCGAAAATAATACTCCCCATCCCCACCTGGGTGCGCATGACATATTCATATCAATAATCCCGATAGCCGTAACTATCTTTACATCGTCACGGGAATACCCTTGTTCATCGAAAATATTATTGATTGTCGCGGAGAAATTACAAGGAGTGAAATTGTCTACAAAGAGTTCGCCTGTTGTCGGGTTCAGATAGCATGCTCCCGGGTCAGAGGGTGAGGTGGGGTTGAAATACTCTTCGAATACCGATACTATGGTGATGTCGTAATGAGGCATTGTCATCTCAAGAAACGGCTCGTATGAGACTATAGTGTCGTTCACTAACCAATGGCTAAATCTATATCTGGGTTTGAGATTGATCCATCCACCTCCGAGTTGGAGGTCAGCCTCTGCCATAGCATATACATCGATATTTCCCTTGCCACCATATTCCATACTTAGCGTATTACCGTTTTTTGAAATCGATACTGCCGGTTCGCAAACTCCATCGGGGAAGGCTTTTACCTGCAATCGGTAGAAAGGTTGCGGGTCGGGCGGATTGGCAGGATTGATGACACCCGGCTGGGCGTGGCAAAGGAGTGCAACGATAGTAAACAATGCAACAAAAGATATTCGTTTCATAGAACTATTAAAACATTAGAACATTAAAACATTTACAATTCTTGCCCTCCTATGCTGTATGTCTTGCCATTGGGCATCTGGATTACTACATGTCCGCCTTTCAGTATTTTGCGAGCTTTGGCATTGTTGACAGCATTGTCCTCAAGGGCTGACACCACAGCCGGTGCAAACCGAAGCGTGAAGCGTTTATTATTGGTGCCTTTGCGTGCACTGAAAGTATACTGCTCTTTCGTTATGTCAACAGTGGTGTTAGTCTCGTTGTCTGTGAGCATAACCTTGCGGTCGGTGCGTTTGCGTTGCATGCTTATAGTATATTGTCCGTCCTCAGGCAGACACATGCCTAAGTCTACGCTCTTTGTCTCAGGGCGCTCGTCGATAGCATATTGCACTCCGTTGTCTATTATGTATATCTCAGCGACAGAGGATGCAGCAGCAAACATCTTGGCGGCATCACGCTCGAGCTCGTAATCGGCTCGAGCCTCTGAATTGAAGACCACACGTGTGTGGTCAGAGTGTTCGTTGTAAGACAAGGTGATATTAAAGACCTCACGCTTGTTGCCGATAGTGCTACTGCTTGCCACATGTGCACTACCGATGACAGGTTGTACTTCGCTTGCTGCCGAATGGCGACATGCGTCGGCGTTAAACGTAATCTGATTTACGTCATCAGGTGCTTGCACGAAGAATGCTTCGAGAGGGTGCATGTAATAAGTGTCGTCGAGCGGGGAATAGACCTTATATTTTTCACCATCCCAAATGGTGATAGGTGCGGTGTAGTCGAGCTCGGAGATGGAGATATAAGCGAGGAAAGGATTGCCAATAAGGTTCCAGTTGGCATTGTGCGGACGTGAAGCAGGGTAGTGGCTTAGAGGAATGGTTATGTCTTGTTGTGAGAAAATATTGTTCTTCTTCGCATTGTCGATAGCCTTGAAGCAGAAGTCGCCTATTATAGAGTTATTATTATTGTCATAGTATGTCTCATCAAATATGATATATCCTTGCCCCGCTTGCAGTACGCCGTTGTTTGCTACATTCATCCATGTGTCGCCGTTACCCGAAGCGCGGTTGGCTCCCGAATATTCGCGTATCACCCATGGGATATTGGCAGTGTACTCTATCGATGATAGGTCAACATCGAATGGGAACGAGATGAAAGCCCATCTGCCTGGTCGAGGTGTAACGTTGATAGATAATTCGTTGGCACTGATGGCACTGGCGTGAAGCAGTGTAGGCCACCCCGGGGTGTGTTGCCAATCGTCGAACACAACAGACGCTGCAAACTTCCCGACACTCAGCGACTGCTTGCTGTTGATAGTAAGGTGACCGTTCGCTGATATGCTAAGGTCGGGGTTAGAAGAAAGAGTGCTAAAGTCGGATAGGGTGAAGTCCGATACAATATTTAGACTATTGAGAGTGTAATACAGCGGAAGGATATGGCCAAACTTATACCATGTCGGGCTTAATTTGTATGCTTCCACACTGATGGCAGGGACATAGAGCACTGCGTTTTGTATGACCTGTTCGTTGAATAACTCAAACCACTCGTTGATTAGCTCTATAGGCGTTACTATTCTGCAATAGACGGTCTTCAAGATATCGTTTCGTTGCAGTGAACCTAACGAAAGGGTGCTTGAAGGTATGTAGATAACTTTGGCTTTGTTTGTTATGTTATGGCCTATATAGGTTACACCTTCGGGCAGATCGAGGGTGTCGATAGGGCAGTTGAAGAAAGCACCATCTTCAATCCGTTTGAGCCCGGATGGTAAGTTTACATCTTTTAGCTGTTTGCAGCCATCAAAGCAACCCGAAGGTATCACTTGTAGTTGGTCGCACAAACGCACTGTCGTCAACTTAGACGTCATGTTGTAGTCGTCGTCGATTTTAAAGGCATCGTTTTCTATATAGGTGGCATTGCTTATGTCTATGTTCGTGAGGCTGTAGCATTTATGAAAAGCTTCATGACCGATAGAGTCGACCAACGGCATGTTGATCTGCTCTAAATACAGACATTTGCGAAAAGCTTTCTGTCCAATAAAAGTCACTACCGGCATGTTGACACTCCGAAGCTTAGTCTTGTCGATATCATCCTCCGGACAGAAAGCACCTTCTACTACACGTCTGACTTTAGGCATGTCAATGGTCTCGAGACTTGAACACTTCGAGAAGGCTAAGGTGTCGACCACCACGCAGTTATTCAAGTCAACCGACTGCAGTTGCTCGCACTCGTAGAAAGCACGATAACGAACATGCTCTATCCGACTGAGGTTGATGTTTTTTAGTTTTTTACAACTCTCGAAGGCGTTGCGTCCGATTGTACGTGCCGACTCAGGTAGCATTACGGTGCTTATATTAAGCCCTTGGAAACCACGTATGGTTGTGATACCTGTATTTCTCAGGTCGAGAGTGTCGAGCGCGCTGAGCATCAATAACGTCTCGTAGTCGGCATTGGTGAGAGTGCCGCTAACATTGAGTGTGGTGACGTCCATCAGACTCTCGGTCTGAGACAGAATAGCTTGACTTAGCGTTTTCGAACCATCCAAACTGACGCTGATGGTTTTGGCAGACACGCAGTTAAACGATAGCAATGCGGTTGCCAAGATGATAATGAGTTTTTTCATTGTGTGGTTGATGTTTGTTTTGATGGAGTGATGTCATAAGGTCGAGATCCCGATATCCCGATATCCCGATATCCCGATATTCCAAAATCCCGACATCCCGAGATCCCGAAGTTGGGTACGTAGATTTGTAACCGGCGGCAGCAGCCGTCTGCGTAGAGACGAGGCTTCGACTCGTCTCATATTATATTCTCATATCATAATATGACGCGAATCTCATATCATAATATGACGCGACGCTTTCTGATAATAGTATGCGACGTTTTCTGTACTTCGTCGGCTGGCTACAGCAGTGTGAAGTGCGAGTCGGACTTCGAGCTGCCGTCTTCTGTGCCGGAGGCGTAGCCTTCGGAGGGCGAGACGAAGTACAGCGTCACGTTACCCGAATGCGTCTCGGTATACGAGTCGCGGGACATGCTGTAGCGACCATCGTTGTAGATGGTGGCGCTTCAACGTAATGTGGCACTGTTGTCCGACGTCTTGGTATACGTTACCGAAGGCGTGCCCACGAAATTCACATACCCCAATGTGGTCGAGTAATTGGTAAGCCCAATACTATTATAGCCGAAGTTGAAGTATACGCTCGCCCCACTCAGTGTCTTACCCGATGGTATCGACGTGGGTGCATAGCCTTTCGACGAGGAACTGCTACCCCCGCCAGTGAGGTTGAAGTTGCCGCACGAACTCAGAAACATTAACATGGCGGCAAGTAAGGTAAAAGATTTAGTCTTCATATTGTTAAATTGATGTTAGAGGTTATACATGTTAGAGGTTATGCAGAAGGACAAATGTAGGAACTGACCTTGTGTCTGTCTGCATGAAACTTTGTTTTTTTCGCCGGTTACAAACCGGCGTACCCGCTGCTAAGTTCGCTCGCTACAGTTTTATGCATCGTTTGCATTGTTTGCATTGTTTTACCCTTAGACTATAACGAGACTTCACCGACTTAATATAAAAAATTTATGAATAACTAAAGTTTCCCACTTCGGTTAATCCATTGTCAAAAAGTATCATTACTCGTTCTTGACAGGAAGATGACAGGAAGATGACAGGAGTGAGTCCTTATTAACTCGTTGTGATATAATCAATTACATTGAATTTTAAAAATGTGGAAACAGGCTAAAGGATATTTCTTTTTTTTTCAGATAATCAATCAGTTATCAGGCGGAGTAGAATAATTTGGCAATAAATTTGTTATATAAGAGCATTATGAAACGAGCGGGAAACTTCAGTGAATAATTTATGGCTAATTGATTATAATTTGTGTTTTCTTAGCCCGCTTTGCTGTTAGAGGTTAGCCCGCTTAATCGACAGACAATCAGAAAATCTGTATAAATCTGTTTCATCTGTAAAATCTGCGGTTAAACACGCTTAGCGGTTAATAAATCAGCGATTAACCAAGTCGGCTGTTAGAAGTCAGTTTGCGTAGGGCACTCGAGTTGTTTTAACCTCCCCGGTACCCAAGGTTTCAGCTGTAGTTCAGTATCTTTAAGGCTGCGAACGTCGCCTTGTTGTTTTCTTCCGCTGAAGCGTTGTTGGTCGTATGGCTCATCGCTATGTTGCATGTCGCGTTGGTCGGCTTGCAGGTGCAGCCGTTTCATCCAATGCAGCATCTGCTGAGGTGTTCGTGCGGGCGAGCTCTCGCTGCCACTCACGTTGCTCTTCAGGTCAACAGTGAACGTCTGCTTGAGTGTAGAACCGTTATAACTCGTCAGGTCGACTTCGAGGATGGTGTTGCTGCCCGACTTGGTCGACTTCACGCTGCCTGAAGTGAAGTAGAATGGGGCGTGATATCCGAAGTATGGCTGCGTCTGAGTGACAAGACTTGTCGGATCGTCGTATCCTCCCAAATTATTACCTTTGCTACCAACGCAAGCCCAATGATACGAAGGGTTGATACTTACATAGAAAGTGCCTTCTTCCAGTACGTGTGTCTCGTCAATTTTGTCGCAGTAAATTTTAATCCATAAATGTTTACGATAGTCGTCCTTCTCATTTAAAAAGAAACTTACTTCGGCATAGTCAGAGCCCTGGTAAGGATAGACATTTATATAACCGAGTTCGTTGATTGCCAATTCGTGTTTTGTGGTTGGCTCGAGTGCATAGCTGTAGGTGGAAGTACTCGATCTTTCGTCTTTGCTGATGAAATATGCTCCTTGTGCCTCTATCAGTCCGCCGGTGAATGTGGATTTCTTAGCACAGATAGTGATATAATCGGCTTCATATAGACCGAGCGATGAGTACGACTGGTCGTTGGTCGTTTGCTGTGTGGCGGTGAGTCCGTACACAGGCAGCAGACCTGTCTCGTCGGCGAGGTAGATGTTGCCATACGTGGAGTTATACACCATCCAAATCTGTCCGGAGAGGGTATAGTAGGTGTCGCTGTCGGGCAGTTTCTTGAAGTCCGCTATCGAGATACTCTGTGCCGAAGGATTTGACGAGCCGGAAGTAGTCTTAAACGGCACGGTGTTGCTATAGTAGGTGTTCGACGCCGTCGTGGCGCATGCTCGTAGGTAATACTGTGTGTTCGCTGTAAGCTCGTCGACAACGTCATCGTCGTTGTAGTCGCCGGCTGTCAGGTTGCCCACGTCGGAGTACGATAATCCTTTCGATGCGTTGTTGATGGTGACCGTCGACGAGGTGCCAACCAATATATATAATCCGGTGAGTGTGGTATTGTCTTTCACGGTGAGGTCCATGTGGTAGCCTACCGAGGTCGAGCTTACCGAGGTAGTCGATATGCTGAGTGTGGCGCCTCCTTCGGTAGTGCTTGCGGCAGAGGTCTTGAAGCTCACGCTGTTGCTATAGTAGGTGTTGGTGGCTGTGGTGGCGCAGGCTCGTAGGTAATACTGTGTGTTAGCACTCAGTTCGCCGACGCTGTTGTCGGATGTGTAATTGCCGGTTGTTATTTTGTCAACGTTGTAGCTTGCTCCTGAGATAACGTTGTCAAGCGTTACTGACGCTGAGGTGCCCACAAGCACATACAAGCCTGTCAGTGTGGTGTTCTCGCCTACGTTGAACTCTAAGTGATAGTCGACTGTCGACGAGGTGACGGCCGTCTTCGACACGTTCAGCGTCACACCTTGCTCTGCCGTTCCGCCCTGACTTTTGGGGTCTTCGATACAACGTATCGACATGCTATAGCCAGTGTTGTTTGTCACAAAGGTATATCCATCTCGTTCAGGAAATCTGAAGCTTACGTCGTCTGATGTCCAATAGTAAGCAGTATTGCCTATGCCGTAACAATTACTTCCGGATAGATACCCGCTTGGCACTGCGTTAAAACCTGAATAATTGTAATATGGAGCAGTACATAAGTAACTCATCGATGCCTTCTCCCAACCGAGTGTCTTTCCAGCTTCGCTGCACTCGCCCATCATTATGGCTTGGTACCAATATATATCGGAATTATAAGAAACGTGTTCATTAGAGCCCTCTTCTTGTTCGGCTAATTTCTTCAGATATGCTTGCAGTTCTTCGAAGTCGGCTTTCGTCGGCAGTCGCCATCCCTTAGGCGGAGCTACTTGTGTCGCCACTTTGTTGTATAACACGCCGGCGGTCTTGTATACATTCAGTCCTTCGGGTATGCCATTGCTATTGTATAGCGAGTAGCCCGTCTTATATGTTCTGGCTTCGCTGACGGTGGTGCCGTCGTAGTCGTATACGTAGTAGCGTGCCTCGGTAGTGCTTTGGTCTGAGAGGCGATTGACTTTTGGCAGGTAACGCAGGTTGTCTGCCATCCATACCTGATTACCGATCTTGACCTTGCGGTAGACCTGACCGTCGCGATTGTCGGTGAACGTCTCTAACTTGATAGTGTTAAGCGTCTGAGTGTTCTCTATCGGTATGTTCATGTCGCACGCTGCAAGACTCAGACATACGGCTATCGTCAAAAAACTATTGTATTTCATTGTTCTCAGGTTTTGGGGTTAGACTTTCTTGTAGCTTTTTCTGCCTTTTCTTCTCTGCGTTCTTTGCAGGCTGCACCTTGAAACAATAGCCCATGGTCATGGTCACGGTAGCTGCCATCTGGTTTCTGACGGTTGAATAGTGCCATTGGTCGCCTGTCTGGTAGCGTTCTGTGATGACCGGATATTTGTTCGGCACTAAAGCTACGTCGAAGAGCATGAAGAAGTTACCTTTGGTGGCAAAGCCGAGTCGCAGGTCGGGTCCGAAGCAAGGGAAGCGGTGGTATACCATACGATATATGGTAGTGCCGTTTCTCTCGTATGTGGTTTGGGTGCTTCTGTTGGTATTATAGTAGTCGAACTGTCCGGAGTTCCAATCCTTGCCATTGCGGAAGTTGGCGTTGACGCCCAAGCCCCATATAAATGAGGCTTTCTCGGTGTAGTCACCGTTGACGAACTGCAGTCCTAAGTTCAAGCTTTCGTAGATACACCATTGTGTGTATAGTCCGATAGCCCATTTTTTGTTTGCCGAGATGGCAAAGTTGAAGTCGAGCGTACCGTTGGGGTATATCACATATCGGTTGATGGTGGCACCACCACCTATACCTATGCCTATCATGGCGTTAGGCAGCGGCTTGCGGTTAGCCTCGCGCTTCTGCTTACGCTCGTCTTTTAGTGCTTGCCGCTTTGCCTTACTCATGGCTGCGTAGTCGGGCACGTTCTGCCGGTAGCCCTGCTGCCCGTAGCCTTGCTGCTGCCCATAGCCTTGCTGCTGTCCATAACCCTGTTGCTGAGGTTGCTGACCATAACCCTGCTGCTGAGACTGCTGTTGTGAGGTCTGCTCCTGCTGAGTATTGCTTTTCGTAAAGACCTGCACTTCCCCATTGGCGTATATCACCGAGTTGACCTCCGACTGCTCCACTATAAAAGTCGGACCCTTGGGGTTGTTGGCTTTCTTGTATTTTATCTGGTTGTTGTTCACCTCTACTATCACCGCATCTACGCGCGTGGAGTTGCGCATAATGATGACGTCCGCAGCGCTAAGGCAGAGGGATACGAACAAGCTGACTGTGAGAGTGATATGTCTCATAGTTTGTGGATAAATATATATGTGAAAATGTTAGAAGCTGAGAGCGAGTCCGAATCCGCCTACGCCGCCTTTGAGTTTAAGCTCCATCGAGTAGCCGCTTCTGCCGGCGCAGATGGTGTTGTAGGTGTCCACGCTCTTGTCGCGCATGATATAGCCCACTGTCAGCAGAGGAACACTTGCCAGAGCAAACACGCCGCCGATGATGAAGCTGGGCCAGAAGAACCAGCCGCTGACGAGCGCCACTGTAAGACCGCCAGCGAGCGAACCCCAACCGCTGCCTATCATCATCGAACCCGCACGATATTGGTTGAAGGCATCGAAGCAGGTCTCGCTGATGAGGTTGATGTACTGGTTGCGTGAGAGGATTTGGTTGCCATAGCCGTACTCGCTGTTGCTGATTTTCACGATTGGAACGAAGTTGGGGTCGTTCTGCCGGTTCTGATAACGATTGTAGGCTTGTCTGCCGCGTTGGGTCTGATAACCTCCGTTATAACCATTGTTGTAACCACCATTGTTGTATTGGCTGTTGTAGTTGCCGGTGTTGGCTGCCGGTTGCTGCTCAACGGCGGCAGGCTGCTGTTGCTTGTTCTCGAATGCCTGCACCTCGCCGTTAGCATATACGATGCTTGCGACATCGTTAACACTGATGACGAAAGTAGGACCCTTCGGGTTGCTCGCTTTCTTGTAGCGGATGTCGGTTGACGATACCTCCTCGATGATGGCATCTATCTTGCCGCTTTCGCGCGTGATGATGATGTCGGCGGCAAAACTATAGCACACCGATGTCAGCAAGAGGCTGACAATAAGTAGAAACTGTTTCATGACGTTTTTTGTTTTTGTGCCTACTCACTTGGCTTTTCGGCTCCCTCCTTCGATTACTTTCTCTTTTTTTGTCACACGTGTGACAATGGGGGTTGACACAAAAACAGCGTGGATACTATTCTCCGCTTTATTTGATTACCTGAGGTTCTCAACTACCTAATTGACCAAACTTAACGAACAAAAGCCCACGCTAAAAAACGTAGGCGTCCGAAAGCTTTTGTTCTTGGTCAATTTTCTAAAATTGTCGAGATTTCAGATAATCAAGATGAAAGCTATGACGCTGAAAAATATGTCATTCGCGCCGCTTGCGCGATTGTATGTCTATTTGTGTGCCATAAACATGGCGGGTGTGTTATGTAGTGTGTGTTGTGTGTGGGAACGCCGATTTGTAATCGGCGGTGTGTTGTATTATGTTTTATGTGAACGCCGATTTATAATCGGCGGCAGAGCTTTTCTGCAAGGTTGTTGCACTATTGTGTCAATTTCCGCTGCAAAGGTAAGCATATTTTTTTTAATGTGCAAGAACGAATTGCTAAATTGACGATATATACTGTTGTTATATGTTACTCAGATGGCTGTTGTGAAAATAATGTGACAGTATGTCGGTGTATGGGTGTCCTTGTTGCGCCATCATGGCAGCTCCTATCTGGCATAGCCCTACGCCATGTCCCCATCCGGCACCGTGCAGTGTAAAGACAGCGCCGGCGTCGGTTTGTTGTTTGTCGACCACGAATGCCGACGAATAGAGGTGCGATGTCGACAGCCACTTGCGTATCTCCAACTCTTTGCCTACCTCCACTGTCGCTTTCGTGCCCACTATCCGCAGTCGGTAGATACGTGCTGACGGACCTCGGCGCAGGGGGATGAGGTCGGTGATGAGACCCGGGTCGATGCCCGAGCGGCGACTGACGAGTGCCGACAGTTCTGCGTCGGTATAACGCACCGTCCAGCGGTAGAAGTCGGGCGTGCTGAGGTCGTAGCTGTTGAGCACCTGCGAGAGGATTCGCGCATCGCGTGTGTTGCAGTATGCTTTCGGTGCCGACATTATCCACGCTCTTGCCTGAGCCTCTTGTCTGAGGTCGGGTGTGGTGACGTCGGTCTCTTGACCACTGCGAACATTTGTGTCAATCACGCTGTCATCGTTGCAGTCTCTGACCGACTCCAAGTAAGGGTAGTGGCGGTCAGCCCAGCAGTTCTCGAACTCCTCGGTCATGCCCCCGCAACATTTGTAGAAACGTGCGTCGCATATCTTGCCTGTGGCGTTGTCGACGAGCACCTGTCCGCGTGTAGCCTCGATGGCTGTTCTAACGTCGTCGGACGTGGCACGCGACAGCCCCTGATAGCGCTGACAGTGGTCGTCGGCGCAGACGTCGAACAAGGCATGCGCATCGCGCTCGTACCAGCGGCATATCTGTATCACCGATGCGATGTCCGAGGGCGTCGGGACATCGTTGTTACCATCACCTATCTCCCCTGAGGGTATATCCTTAGCGGTGTCATCGGTCTGATTCTTCATCGAGGCAAGCAGCCAGCTGCGCGAGATGACGGCGTGGGCTTTCAATAGCTCAGCCGACGACGTGGCAGCCATCTCCGATGAGATGACCGACAGCAGGTAGTCTTCTATGTCAATCAGGTTGATGGCTATCAGTCCGTACTGTGATGAGAGGACCTTGTCGTGCCCGACAATAAGCTTTAGATCGCCTGCGAAAGTCTGCGACTCTTGCTGTTGCCAGTGGAAGTTAACGCCTATGGTCACACCATGTAGTGTGAAACGGCATTGCGACGAAGAAGCAACGAAATGCAGTTCTTGGTATCGTCGTCCCTCGAAGAGTATGCCGTCGCCATCGAGCCGTGCCGAGTATACGCCATCCGACGCTCTTGCCGCAGATGCGCAAACCTGCGTGCTGATGTCGCCGACAGATGGTTTGCTACTTAGGGTATAACCTCCGTGTAACTCGAAGGTGATTTCGGCAGCCGACATTATGCCTACGCTGATAGTATTGGTTGTCATAGTGCTTATGCTCAAAGATAGAAATATATTGTAGGGACAGAGCTTATGTCAGTGCGTTGTTGTTGGTGTCTGCTGTTATTGTTGGGAACGCCGGTTTGCACCGGCGGCAAAAATCCCGTCATCCCGAGATCCCGAAATCCCGAAATCTCGAAATCCCGACATCCCGTCATCCCGAAATCTCGAAATCCCGATATCCCGATATCCCGAGATCCCGATATCTCGAAATCCCGGCACCACCCCCATTATACTGATAGGTCAATGGCTTGTATCGCCTCTGTGGGCAGCTCTTGTTCGGTGTCGCAGAAGTGCCTTTCGAGGTGTCGGGCGAGTGCTTCGATTGTGTCGATGCTGCCTTCCAACAGCGGTCTGATGTTTCTCACCCGCTGCCTGACCGACTCCACTCCGTGTTTGTGCAGTTTCTGCACCGATGGGGTGATGGCGTGTGTCATCGCTTCGAAGTCGACGTCGTAGAGCATGGTGCCGTGTACTATGGTGCTGTCGGGCAAAGCGTAGCAGGCGTTGCCCGACACCTTGCTGCCGTCGACTAAGATGTCGTTATGTTCGGTTTTCACGGCGTTGAGCCCCAACGACGTCAGCGCTGCTGCCACCTCGTCGAGAAAAGTCTTAAATACCTGTTCGGGGTGTGCTTGCGGCACTATATAAGAGAGCATGAGGTTACCGCGGTCGGCATACACGCATCCCCCGCCGCTATTGCGTTGCACCACCTGTATTCCATGCGTGCGGCAGTAGTCGAGGTTGACCTCGTTCTCTACCACCTGATGTCGTCCGTATATCACGGTGGGGTCGACCACCCAGGTGAAGAACACACCATCGGGGTATGTAGCAATATGCCCCGCAAGGTATTGCTCCATAGCTAAATACCATGCGAGGCTTCTGTCGGTAGGGGCTATGATATGAGTCATGCGGCTATTGGCACTTGAGCCTATTTGCTGTTCATGTGGTTCATCTGTATGCGTGCCTTTAGTTCCCAAGTGCGTATGCGGTCTTTATAGAGGTTGTTGCGGTTCATGCCCTCTATGTCGACGTTAGCGTCGGAGTTGTCGTCCCAGCGGCGGCAGTTATACACCACTTCGTAGATACGTCCGATCTGATACTCGCGGCTCACACGTAGTCCGACGGCATAGTCTTCACCGTATTTGGTGGTTGGGAAGTTGATCTGTCGGAGCATGGGGGTGTAGAAACCACGCGGAGCGCCCAAGCCATTGATACGTAGTGCGTTGTTGCGTCCGTTCTCGGGTGTCCACTCGCGGTGGTCGATAATGCCGGGGGGCAGGGTCTCCATCTCGAAGTTAGTCATGCGATAGGTGCCCACCACCATGGCGCAGTTCTGCGAGTGGAAGGCATCGATGAAACGCTGAACGGTGTTCTCGTCGGAGTAGACGTCGTCGGAGTCGAGCTGTATGGCAAAGCGTCCGCACTTAGGGTGGTGTAGGGCTACGTTCCAGTTGCCGCCTATGGCATGCCACGACTTGTCTTGGGCTATGTATATCAGCTTGTCGTCGCCCAACAGCGATTTTATCACGTCCACGGTACCGTCGGTGGAGTTGTCGTCAACGACGATGACGTTATATTTATATTTGGGGTCTACCTTCTGAGCGAGAGCCGAGTGTATGGCATCGCCTATGGTGCGCACGCGGTTTTTGCATGGTATGACCACCGATGCCTCGTATTCGAAGTCGCCTGCCTGCATGTCGACATCTTTGAAAGTAGGCTCGAGGTAGCCGCCTATGTCTTTGAGGTGCTGTGTGCAAGCTTTCTCCATCTCTATCTGTACTCCGCGGTTCTTGGGGTCCACGTAGTCGAACAGCTTCTCGCCCGACTTGCGGGTGTCGAGTTCTACGTCGTAGTATAGGTACTCGTTGATATGTTCGAGTGCTCCGAGTTGGCTCACTTTCAGTCTCAGGTCGTATAGTCCGGCATATTCGTAGTCGACGTCCATGCGTCCGACGGCGTCGAGCAGAGCGTCGGTGCGGTAGAGCAGTACCGACCCGAAGTCGAAGTCATCGCGAAGCGAGCCTAACTGGTAGTCGATGACGGGAGCGGGGGTCGACACCTCACCCGACTTGTTGAAGTGGTCGGCATACACCATCATCGCTGCCGAGTCCTCCATCAGGGCTGTCATGCGCTCGAGGGCAAACAGAACGAACGACAGGGTGGTGTACTTGGTGTAGATAAGGGTGTAGGGTGTGGTGGCATGCTCGGCTATATAACGGATGTTACGGGTCGAGCGGAGGTCGCCGTCGATCAGAAACACTTCGTTGACGAGGTCTTGCTCCTTGAGGTTCTTCACTGTCAGGGCTACTTGTTCTTCACTCTGAAAGGGCACAAAACAATTGATGGATTTCATTACTTATAGATTGTGTTAGTGATTATTCTAAATGTACAGTCAAGAGTACCGAATAAATGTTAATTAAGGTGTCTGTTGGGGTTATTGTTGTTCTTCTGTCGGGTCGCCCACAACGCCGGTGAAGAGCATCGTTCCGTATTTCTTCTCGCGTATGACGAAGATGAACGGATGGTCGGCAACAAACGAGATACTTGGCATAGCTGAAGCGGCATCTACACCTCCAATGGTGACGGCAGCTGCCTCGGTGCTCTCTTCGTCAACGGCGATGTAGGTGTATTGCTTGATGAAACTGAGGTAGCAGTCGACATCGCTCAAGTGCGAGAGGTCGGCTATGTCCTTGTCGAAGACATCTACGATGCCGACTTTCTGTAGGTCCTGCTTGAGATTGCGGTTGTAAGCGAACTTGAACTTAGGCAAGCTTACCGGAATCTCGTTTTTTGATAATTGGCTGACATACTCGTTCCATTGGTCGAGAGTGAGCGAGGAGAGGAATGTTTTTATGTCGGTTTCTTTGCGTGGAAGGATCAGGTCCATGCAGTATTTGCCTTCTTTGTAGTCAAGCTCAATCATCTGCATGTCATTGGTCTGCATGTAGTTGACTGGTGCTTCTTGCATGTACATCATATCAACTTTTTTCTCTTCGCCCGACGAGGTGGTGAACACTCGCTTGCATGTGTACTCTTTGTCGAATGTCTGTTGCCATATACCTTTGAAGTATAGTGCGTTGGCGAAGATCATGACGGTCTCCGGGCTTACCATGTCGGGCGTTATTATCTGCTTGATGAGGTCGTTGGTGTTGTCGGCAGCCCATTGGTTAATCATGTCGAGCGTCTGTTGGTCAAGGAAGTCCTCTACATTGTCGATGGTGGCGAGGAACACCTCTTTGGTTAGTTGTTTATAGTCGGGGTTGAAAGGGAAGGCATTGCGCAGCCATAGCGCGTTGGCTATGTTGACGACGGTGGTGGAGTCGAGCGCGGGCAGTGCCTCGAGCAGCTTGTGGTAATAAGCGTTGATGTCGGCTTGTTCGACGCCTTCGAAGCCGAGAGCTTTTTGCATCTGAGCAGCGGTATTGCCGTCGGCTCCGTTCATCAGTATGCCCAGCGCCATGCTGCACGAGAGTGGAGAGAAGCAGATGTTGCTTTTCTCCTCTTCGTTATGGCTGATGAGGTTGAGCATGTTAACGGAGAACTCGTTGGTGTGATAACCTAACTGCTCCTCAACCGAGTTGAAGACGAGTTGTTTGGGTTGACGCACGTCGGGGTCGGTCTTCTCGGGATCGTTGCCGCCAATCTGATTGCCGCCGCATGAAACCAACATAAGCGACAGGCAGAATGAGAAAAACAAAGTACGCTGCATAACTATAATGTTTTAATGATTTAATTGTACCCCTGTAAGGAAAAATCTGTAAAAATCTGTTCAATCTGTGAAATCTGTGGTTAAATAAACGCTAACCACTCAACTCTCCAATATATGGTACTGCACGAAGGCTTCGATGGCTTCGTAGTTAGCGAGTCCGAGTTGTGCGTATAGCCGTGCTGTCTCGTGGTTGCGGTCTTCAGCACGTTGCCAGAAGAGTCTCTCGTCGTTGCCCATGAAGGGTGCCGACTCCATCTGCGACTGGTGTTTGAGTATGGTGTTACGTTTGAAGCGCAGCTCCTCGGGCGACATCGGCACTGCCATCTCTATGAGGTCGACGTCCCATTCCATCCATGCTCCGCGATACATCCAGATGCGGCAGTCTCTGAGCCACGGCTCGCTGTCTTTTAACTCGTCGATGGCGGCAAGTACGGCGTCGAGACATACCTTATGTGTACCATGCGGGTCGGCAAGGTCGCCTGCCACGAACATCTCGTTAGGGCGTAGCTCTAAGAGCAGACGTTTTACGATGTCGACATCGGCTTCCGACAGGTCGTTTTTCTTTATCGTGCCGGTCTCGTAGAAGGGTAGGTTGAGGAAATGAATATGGTCGAGTCTGAGCCCCATGTGCCGACAAGCAGCCGTGGCTTCGCCGCGACGTATCAGTGCCTTGAGGTCGAGTATCTCACGGGTGTCTCTGTCGCCCGTCTTCTCGTTGCTAAGGAAGTTGATATATTCGTCGTATTTGTCGTCTATCACCTTGCTACCGGTGTTGTGAAGGAGGTTGAAGCCTTTGATGAAATCCATAAACCGCACCACCTCGTCGTCGCAAACGGCTATGCAACCTGATGTCTCGTAGGCTATGTGTACGTTATGCCCTTGGTTGATAAGTCGCGAGAAGGTGCCGCCCATCGAAATAACGTCGTCGTCGGGGTGGGGTGAGAAGATAAGCACGTCTTTTGGGAAGGGCTTAGCGCGCTCCGGACGGTTGGTGTCGTCGGCATTAGGCTTGCCCCCGGGCCAACCGGTGATGGTATGTTGCAGGTCGTTGAAGATCTTGATGTTGCAGTTGTATGCCGAACCGTAAAGGGTGATGAGGTCGCTCAGTCCGAAGTCGTTGTAGTCTTTGTTGGTGAGCTTGAGTATGGGTTTGTCGGTCTGCTGGCATAGCCATACTATGGCGCGGCGCGTGAGTTGGTCGTCCCAGTCGCACGAGGTCACTAACCATGGCTGATGTATACGTGTCAGCATCGAACCGGCACCAAGGTCAACCACCACCTCGGCATTGCTATGCAGCTGCAGTGCCGAGGCAGGACACGAGGGGTCTTGACGCTGCTCTACTGCCAGACGTATCTGCTCTGCCTTATGCTCGCCCCATGCACACAGCACTATGCGCTTTGCCGACAGTATGGTGCCGATGCCGAGGGTGATACTGCCGATGGGCACCTGCTCGAGTGTGCCGAACATGCCTTTGGCATCTTCGCGCGAGTTGTTGTCGAGCAACACTAATCGTGAGCGGCTGTTAGCCTGCGTGCCCGGCTCGTTGAAGGCGATGTTGCCTTTTCTGCCTATGCCCAACAGCACGAAGTCTAATCCGCCGCAGTCGGCTATCTCGCTCTCTAACTGCCGGCAGGCATCCAAGATGTCCTCTTTGGCTATGGTGCCGTCGAGCAGGTGTATGTTCTGCTCTTCAATGTCGATATGGTCGAGCAACTGACGTTTGAGCTCGCCGTAACAAGCCTGCTCCACAGACGACAACGGGTAGTATTCGTACAAGCTGAATATCACTACGTTCTTAAAACTCAACCCCTCTTCTTGGTGCAGGCGCACCAACTCGGCAAACACGTCTCTTGACGAGCGTCCGCCGGCAAGCGAAAGCACCGCTTTCTGACCGGCTGACTCCTTCTGCCGTATCAGCTGAGCTATCTGACCTGCTATCTTGCGTGCCCCCTCTTGCGCGGTCTCATAGATAGAGGTGCTTATTTTTTCGAAACGGGTGAGGCGAGATGCCTCGAAGACGTCGTGAGGTTCGTATAGCTTACGACTTACACGACTCAGAGTGATAAGAGACGATAGGTTGTTTTTCATAATAAATAATAGCAGAAATAGAAGATTGACATACAGTTGCTCAGTCGCCCGAGAAGGCAGACTGCCACATACTCATGCTCGCTGCAAAGTTAGCGATTTATTTTCTTTTGAACAAATATATGTAAAAAGAAAAAAGAAAAAAAACTATACGTTTGCTTGTTTCCAGAAAAATTATTATCTTTGCGAACTGAAAAAACAAGAATGTTTTTTTTTGATTCCTTAAACTAATTCTCTCACGAAAATGATTCTTATTGCAGACAGCGGCTCTACCAAGACACAATGGTGTCTTCTCACTCAGAGCGGACAGACCGAAGAGTTTACAACCGACGGTATCAATCCTTTTCAGCAAACGCCCGATGGCATCAAAAACACAATCTCCAACCAGCTTCTGCCTCAGATAGCGCACCTCATGTGGGTGGGCAAGATCGACCGTATCCATTTCTATGGCGCCGGTTGCACGCCCGAGAAGATCCCTCTGGTGCAATATGCATTGTCGCAGTGTTTCCGCAGTTGTCAGGCTATCGAGGTGTATAGCGACATGGTAGGTGCGGCGCGCGCCCTTCTGGGAACGACAGCGGGTGTGGCATGTATCCTCGGTACCGGCTCTAACTCGTGTCAATACGACGGCGAGAAATTCGTGAAAAACGTGCCGGCTCTTGGTTTTATTCTCGGCGACGAAGGCTCGGGAGCCGTTCTCGGAAAACGCCTCGTGGCTGACTTGCTCAAGGACCAACTCGACGAAGAACTCAAACAGAAGTTCTTGCAAGAGTACCATACCTCGCAGGCCGACATCATCGAAAACGTCTACCGCAAGACCTTTCCTAACAGATACCTCGCCTCGCTCTCGCGTTTCTGTGCCGACAATATCGACAACCCGCTGATTTATGACCTGGTCTATCGGCATTTTGACTACTTCGCTAAGCGTATACTCAAGCAATACCCCGCAGACCTCGAAGTAGGGTTCGTAGGCTCGATAGCTTACTATTATCAAGACGTTCTTAAGAAAGTGCTTGCCGACAACGGCATACGCTGCGGACAAATACTGCAATCACCAATCGAAGGACTCAAACGATTCCATAAGCTGTAGCTCTAAGGATTTCCGGCATTCCGGTATTCCGAAATCCCGAGATCACGAAATCCCGAGATCCCGAAAGCAAAGCATAAAACACCCTTTATGTTTCAGAAAATAACAGAACAGACCTCTCTTCACGACAATCTCGACCGCAAGAGTGTACACGAGTTGCTTGTCGAGATGAACGAGGAAGACCAAAAGGTGGCAGTGGCGGTAAGCCGCACTTTGCCACAGGTAGAGAAACTCGTAGAGCAGATAGTGCCTCGTATGCAACAAGGTGGCAGAATCTTCTACCTCGGAGCAGGTACGTCCGGCAGACTCGGAGTGCTCGACGCCAGCGAGATACCACCTACCTTCGGAATGCCTAATACCTACGTCATCGGACTGATAGCAGGAGGCGAGGTGGCACTGCGTAACCCCGTAGAGAAAGCCGAAGACGATCCCGAACGGTCGTGGCAAGAGCTGCAAGACCGAGGGATAACACCTCTCGACACCGTCATCGGCATTGCCGCATCGGGAACGACACCATACGTGGTAGGAGGACTCAGGCATGCACGCCAATTCGGCTGCCTGACGGCAAGCATCAGCTGTAACCCCGACTCGCCCGTCGCCGCTGAGGCACAGATACCTATCGAAGCCGTCGTCGGACCCGAGTTCGTCACCGGCTCTACAAGACTTAAGTCAGGCACTGCACAGAAGATGATACTCAACATGATAACCACCGTCACTATGATTCGTCTCGGACGAGTGAAAGGCAACAAGATGGTTAACATGCAACTGTCGAACAAGAAACTCGTCGACCGAGGAACACGAATGCTCGTCGAAGAACTCGGCTTAGACTACGAGCGGGCACAGCAACTGCTGCTGTTGCACGGCTCGGTAAAGAAAGCCGTCGACGCATACCGAAGTGCACAAGCTTAAGGCAGACATAAAAACACCATATTAAACCCTCAATAACCAATGAAAAACATTTAGCCGTATGAAAAAAGTACTCTTATTGTTCGCTTTGTTACTGTCGGCATCGCTCACATGGGCTACCATTACAGTGACGGGCGTAATCACCTCTGCCGAGGACGGAGAACCCGTGATAGGAGCTTCGGTACTCGAAAAGGGGACCTCTAACGGTACCATCACCGACATCGACGGCGTCTACACTCTTACCGTAGCCGACAAAGCTACTCTCGTAGTCAGCTACGTGGGAATGAAGACGCAAGAACTCAGAGTCAGTGGCGTCAAACACAACATCGTGCTGCGTGCCGACGCTATCGCTCTGGAAGAGACGGTAGTAACCGCCATGGGCGTCAAGCAAGAGAAGAAACGACTGAACTTCGCCGTGCAAAACGTCAACTCCGACGACCTCACCGAAAGCAAGTCGGCTAACTTCATCGACGCCCTGCAAGGTAAAGTGGCAGGTGTCAACGTCACCAACTCGGGTGGCTCGCCTAACTCAGGCTCGCAGATAGTGCTGCGCGGTATCACCTCTATCTCCTCCACACAAAGCAACAACCCCCTTATCGTACTCGACGGTATGCCTCTTACAGGCTCAGCCGGCGATATCAACCCCAACGATATCGAAAGCGTGACAGTGCTAAAGGGTGCTGCTGCATCGGCTCTATACGGACAAGAAGCTGCCAACGGCGTACTGATGATCACCACCAAGGCAGCACAAGTGGGTAAGGTGCAGGCAACAGTCAACGCCAGCTGGCAGTTCGACACACCCGCCAACCTGATACGCACACAGATGAAGTACCTGCCCGGATCCAACGGCTTCTACCGCGAGAAAACCAAAAACGGTATGGGACCTGTCGTCACATCCGACGACGTGCTCTACGACAACGTGCGTAACTACTTCAAAGACTATGGGTTCTACCATAAATACGACCTCAACGTCACCGGCGGCTCAGAGAAGTTCAAAGGCATGGCATCGGCTTCGTACTCCAAAGCCGACGGTATAGTGCCCAACGACTACCGCGAGAAAGTGACGGCATTGGTGAAAGGCGACTTCTCACCCAACAAATATATCACCATAGGTATGATGGGTAACGTCATCCACAACCGCTATCGCGGAGCAGGTAGCATAAGCGGCATATACAGCTGGCCTATCAACGACGACATCACCAAGTACCTTATAAATATGGAAGGCGGCTATACACCCGACAACATACGCTTCCTCTACTACGACGACACCAAGAAGACAGCCTCGTCGCTCAGCCCGCTCTTCTCAAGATATGCCGACCAAGGCGAGAATAAGTCGACACGTACTCTGTTGCAAGGCTTTGTGGTTATCAAACCCGTCAAAGGTCTTGACATCACAGCACGTCTGAGTATGGACCAGAACAACTATCATTACGATGGATATAGCGTCCCCCGCTTCGACGATATGCAACTCGCCGACTCCACCAACACCGACGCCTATCGCAACACCAACGCCATCACACAAAAAGAACTCGACGAGCTGTCGAAAAGCTCGCTTGGCGAATATAGCACCTCGATGAGCGAAAGCCGACTGATAACGGCATTGGTGATGGCGCAGTATCATGCCGACCTGCCCCTCGGCTTCGGTCTCGATGCTATGCTCGGTGCCGAGTTCAAAGACCGCAAGAGCATCTCTACCAACGTGGCAGGACGCGACTTCATCATCCCCGGCGTTTACTCGATGGCTAACGTAAGCGACCACCTCGGCACCGGCTCGGTGGGCGACGCCAACACTCAGCACTCGCACACTCGCAAAGGTGGTGTGTACGGCGAGATACGTGCCGACTACAAAGGTCTCGCCACTCTGTCTGCCACCGCCCGTTGGGACTGGTCATCGACACTCGTGTGGGACCAAAGCCCATATTTCTACCCCTCGGTGACAGCCGGTCTGATCTTCTCTGAGCTGTTTGGCTGGAACGATACCAGAAACAACTGGTTCTCCTACGGTAAGCTGCGTGGTAACTTCGCTATGGTAGGTAAAGACGCACCTCCCTATCTGTTCGACCGCCGCTTTACGCAGTTCGCCACTCTGCCCGACGGCGGTTACTCTACCTATGCCTCATACACCGTCGGCTTCAACCTCGTACCCGAGATGTCGACCTCGTGGGAGATAGGTGCCGACCTGCGTTTCTTCGACAACCGCACCCGTCTCGACCTCGCCTACTATTCGATGGAGACAGCCAACCAGATAGTGACGGTGCGCGTGCCCCTTACCACCGGTCATGTGTTGCAGACACGTAACGAAGGTACGGTGCGCAACCGCGGCTTCGAGTTCACCCTCGAACAAGACATTATCCGCCGCAACGGATGGCTCTGGACTGCCGGACTTAACTTCGGTCTGAACCGTGGATACGTAGTCGACCTGCCGGACGACATGCAAGAGATAGAAGGCTCGGGCTACACCGACCTCTATCCTACCGCCTTCCTGCACGGCTCAACCACCGCCATCTCAGGTAAGGACTACCTCCGTACAGAAGACGGACGTATCATCTGCGACGAAAACGGATACCCCCAAATCAACCCTACAAAGTCGGTACTCATCGGTAACCGCGAACCTGTATTCATGTCCGGTCTGACTACCTCACTCAAGTACAAAGGCTGGACGCTGAGCGCACTGTTCGAAGGACGTGTCGGAGGCGACGTGGTCAATATCACAGGCCGCTCGATGCTCTCTAACGGCATGTCAACCAACCTCGAGTTCTACCGCGGACGACAAGTGGTATGGGACGGAGTGGTGCAGACCGGCACCGACGCCAACGGCAACCCCGTATACGAGCAGAATACCAAACCTATAGTGCTCGACCCCACCACCATCAACAACTACTACTATGCCGTGTCGTCTAACTTCCTCGAGAAAGGTAGTTACATCCGACTGCAGTACGTCACACTCACATACGATTTCAAAGACCTGCTCAAAAACGTCAAAGGTATCAACGATATCAAACTCTCACTGACAGGAAACAACCTCTTCCTGATAACGCGCTACACCGGCTCTGACCCGCAAATCAACTCCGACACCGACGGATATGGTACTGGCGCTTCCGGTATCGACTATTTTGCAGTGCCACAGACGCGTAGCTATAGCCTCTCCTTCCAAATGCAATTCTAAAAATGCAGAACACTATGAAAAAGATTAGTTCTATAATGGTAGCAGCGGCAACGATGTTAACGCTTGCCGGATGCCACGATATGTTCGATATCAATACCTCGCCTGACAACCCCGTGTCTGTCACCTGCGACGTGGTGTTACCCTCGGCGCTGTTCTTCACCGTGCAAGAAGCCTTCGACAATGCCGAATATAATATCTACCTCGGTCAGTGCCTCACCACCACCGGCAGAAGCCAGACCAGCACCTTCTCTTATAAGACAGGGTGGGGCGGCTTTATGGATATGAACCGTCACCCGCAGTGGCGTCGCCACTACTACGACATAGGCGTCAACACACAGTATATGATAGCCGATGCGCAGAAAAGAGGTATGCGTAACTACATCCTCATCGCACAGACCCTCGACCTCTATTCGCTGCTCATCACCACCGACGAATTTGGAGAGATGGCAATGACGCAGGCTTATATAGCCAACACCCCGGGCTACGACGACCAGAAGGTGATATACGACTCTATCGGTCGCGCCTTCGACAAGCTGCTCCGACTCTACGACGACCCCGAGTGGGTCAACTGCCCCACCAACGGCACCATCACCGCCAAAGGCGACCGTATGTATCACGGCGACTTGCAGAAGTGGAGAGCCTTCGTCAAAGGACTATATGCCCGCTATCTTGTCAGGAACCTGCCTAACATGAACAACACTCCCGAGATGTGCCAGAAGATTATCAATGCCGTCGACGACGCCCTGGCTGCCGGCTTTGCAGCCAACGAACCTATATATAAGTTCGACGGCGGTGCAGCCGAAGAGCAGAACTGCCAGTGGGGACCCCGTATGGCACACATGAACCTCGGATGGCCGCAGGCACGACTGAACGAACTCACTTCGGCAGTGCCGGGCGAGATGATGTGCGCTCTGCTCGGCTTCTACCCCCGCTCGCTCGGTCTGAATGCCCGCAGCTACACCCCAAAACTCAACTCACGCGAGGCAGCTGTGGTGACCTACGCTCTCGACCCGCGAGCCGAACGGATGATGGAACCACGCTCCGACGGCACCACCAAAGCTCTGCGCGGACTGAAGAATAACATAGGCATGGATGTCACCTATGGCACCGACTACAAAGCCGTCTATTTCCCCGACCTGTACTGCTCGACAAACAAAACCAACCCCTACACCCGCGACGACGGATATATAGCCCTCATGACCGAAGAAGAGCTACTGTTCATCAAGGCTGAGGCTCAGTATTGGCTCGGACAGAAAGGAGCAGCCTACACCACCACCCGACAGGCTGTCGAACGCAGCTTCCAACGCTATGGGGTAAGAGGTAACATAGGCAAAGGATACGACGCAGACGGCAACCTCGACGCCGATATCGAAGACAAACTCATCGACCTCTTCTATGCCGTCCGACTGCCGGCAGAAGACTTCTCTATCGCCGACCTGATGCAGCAGAAGTACGTGGCAATGTACCTGCATGCCGAGCAATGGACAGACGTTCGACGCTATAACTACTCGTCGCCTACCAACGGAATACAATACGACGGAAAGTATGTATACCAAGTGGTTCGCGTCCACGACGAGACCAAGGTGGCTATCACCGCCGACCGCTTCCCCGAAAACAAGACCGTCTCGCTGCGCCGTCCATATAACATCTACCAGCCTCACTGGGAGACAAGTGTCGACCAAGGTACTAACTTCATGATTTCGGCTAATGCTTGGATCAACCGCATTCAACCCGACCCCGAAACCGAAGATAAGTACAACTCCACCGAGCTCAAACGCCTTGGAGCCTATAAAAACCACGACTGGCTTCGCAAACGTATGATATGGCAAATGCCTACCAACCCCAACGGAGCCATCACATCCTACGGCGACGGAGAGTGGATGTTGCAATACAGCAGCATTGAGTAAACGCATCAAGCTTAGAGACAAGACTAAGCATATTTAAGCATAGAGTAATCACACTTATATAAATGCAATTATGAAAAACATATCTAAGATAGCACTGCTTGCTGCTACGGCTGTAGCACTGCTCACTTTGCCGAGTTGCGACAAGCACGACATGATCGACGATGTCGTATATGTCGGACAAATGGCGCCTCATGTGTTCTGGGATATACCGTCAACCACGTTGCCAGCAGGCAACGACGTCAGCTTCAACGCTAAATACTACACCACCGGCGAATATCCTATCTCGCACCTCGAAGTGTGGTATAACGTGATAGAAAACGAAGAGAAGAACGTAAGTGCACCATGGATGGTGTCAACCTCCTATTCCATCACTTCCGCTACCACCATCGAGCGCCGTATCTCGCAGCTGATAAAGAAATTTGCACACGACGAGGCTCGCTGGAACGCCGACGAACGATCGTATAAGTTCACCGACAACTTCCCCACCAGCAACACCCTCTCGAAGGTTACGTGGGGTTCCGCTGAGTTCGACTCTACAAAAGTAGACCAGTATTTCGGCACCGGCTTTATGCAACAATTCAAAGACAGCCTCTTCCGTCTGATGCAAGCCAACCCCGTCAATGCCTACAAAGACTTCAACGCCCTGCTGCAGATACAAGCCGACTCGGCATGGCGAGCTGACAACTTCTTGCCGTACGTGGCTGACACCTTCGACGAGAACTCGCAGACTACCTTCAAACACTTCGTTGGCGACCGTATACCGGCTACCCTCGAGACCTTCTATCAGGGTTTAGGCTTCGAAGAACTCATCATGTCGGCTGCCGGTGAACTGAGCATCAGCTACTCACGTGGCTACACCATCAAAGCACAACTCCGATGTGTCGACCAAAACGACAACGCCGGACTGTCGCTAATATCTGAAATAACACTCAACTAA
Source organism: uncultured Bacteroidales bacterium (assembly GCA_946185835.1). GTDB lineage: Bacteria > Bacteroidota > Bacteroidia > Bacteroidales > Paludibacteraceae > Colicola. Next base: position 39,557 of record CAMHKW010000003.1, on the reverse strand, counting down.
TCACACACAACAACAGAAGATTATGAAAAAGATATCTTTCATCTTGATGGCTGCCGTGGCTGTCATCGCTGCAGGTTGCAAAGAGCATATCCCTTCAATAGAGACCTTCCCGCAACCCGCTATCGACTTCTCGTATGATGTGATCGACGACACCTATCAGCTCGACTACTATGTGGGAGCTACAATACGTTTCTATCCTACCGTCGACCTCACTACCGACTGTGAGTGGAACTTCGGCGACGGGACACCGGCGGTGGTGCAGCCACTCGGCTCCGAGACAGTGATAACTCATAAGTTCGCTACCGCCGGCACCTTCTATGTGACGGCAACAGCCAACGGCGGCAAGAAGACCTCGCCTATCTATATCTCCGACATCAGACCTATCGTCACCCTTATCCAAGACGACCCGATATGCGAAGTCAAAACAAGCTATATCAGCTTCTCGGTAGAGCTGCCTAACCCCGATAACCTGCCCGCCGAATATCACTGGAGCTTCCCCGAGGGTACCACCAACCAGAACGACGAGGCTGTCGCCTCGTTCGTCGGTACCGACAAAGAGCTCGGTAAGGTGAAGTTCGCCAAGGTAGGCTCGCAGACCGTTTCGCTGGCGGTCAAGTTAGGCGACCGATACCTCGAGACGGTGAAGAAAAACGTGCAGGTGGCTCTCAACGAACCGGCACCAACACTCTATTACGCCGTCAAGAAAGGTAATATCATGGCACTCAAGATACCCGCCTCTCGCACTGTCGAAGGCGTCGACATCCAACCCTACGACATGGGTGTCAGTGCCGGACAGCATACCTATAACATGCTCTACGCACAAGGCTCACTCTACCTGCTCGACTGCGGACGTCAGTATGTGTGGATGGACGATGTCGACGGTGTCAATGGCGACGGCAGAATCACCGTCATGGCACCCGACGCCAGCACCATCGAGACGATGATGACCAACCAAGGCGGACACTATCTGCAAGACCCCTATTACGGCTACATAGAAGACCAGTATCTGTACTACTCCGACCGTAACACCGGCATCTTCAAAGTGCCTCTGTCGATGCGCAACGAGCAGTATGCCGCCGGCGACCTCTTCCCATACTTTGTGCAAAACAACTACCTCGGATACTACGGGCGCGGTATGTCGTATGGCTCTATCACAGGATGCCTCGCACGCGTCAAAGGTGCATGGTACTGGTCGAAGACATACAACGGACTGGGTATCTATCGCTTCTACGAGTCCGACATACTCACTGCGCCTACCACCGGCACCGAGCCTGCTCCCGCTATCGGAGCCATGCTCACCTCATTCGCCATCAAGGCTTTCGTATACGACGAGCAGAACGACGTACTCTACTTCGCCGTCAACCAAGATATGGGTGCAGGTGTCTATCGCGCTAAAATCGAAGACCTCGAGCCTCAAGGACTCGTCGACCCCGTCTCGTCAACAGCTGACCTCGCACCATATATGCTCACCTTCGCCGATGGCACCGGCATCACACCCGACTTCGCACCACGTTCTTCGCTCGAAGGTGAAGGCACCGAAGGAGAATATGTGGGTATATGCGAGATGGCACTCGACAAAAACACAGGCGACGTGTACTTCGGATACCGACCCAAAGATACCTCGAAGGCAGGTCTGATACGTTATAATGCGTCTACCGGACACCTCGAATATATGATACAAGGAGTGCCCGTATATAGCTGCGTTATCAATCCTACGGCAACCAAACTTTTTGAAACACCTGCAGCCGAATGAAACGTTTAGCAGTAATCATATTAGTAATGTCGGTTATCGGCTTGCAGCTGCCCTCAGCCATGGCAGCTCAAGTCGACCACCGGGCTCCCTTCAAACGTGAGTGGCGCTCGGCATGGCTCTCTACCGTCTGGGCTCTCGACTGGCCTGCTTCACGCGGTTCAGGTGAGATATATGAAAAGAACCAGAAGACGCAGATGCTCAAGTATATCAATTACTACAAGCAACTCAACCTCACTGCGTTCTTCTTTCAAGTAAGAGGTATGTGCGACGCTATGTACAACTCACCGTACGAGCCTTGGAGCCAATACCTGACAGGTCAGCGCGGACTCGCACCCACCTACGACCCGCTCGAGTATGCCGTCGAACAAGGACATAAGAACGGACTCGAGGTGTACGCGTGGCTCAACCCCTATCGATACTCCACCTCGCAAGATAACCACGGCACTCTCGATACCGACTACACAAAGACTCATCCCGAATGGCTCAAGCTATGCGAGCGCGACGACAGCCATATCACCATTCTCGAACCCGGCAACCCCGAAGTCATCGATCAGATATGCAAGGTGGTGGCTGACATCGTCACACGCTACGACGTCGACGGCATCGTCTTCGACGACTACTTCTATCAGGCAGGTTATAAAGACGAATACGACGACGAGCTTTATGCCACACGCAACCCGCTCGGACTCAGCCGCGGAGACTGGCGACGTGCACAGGTCGACACTATGATAGCACATGTCAACCGCACCATCAAAGCCATCAAACCCTACTGCCGCTTTGGCATCAGCCCTGCCGGCGTGGCTGCCTCACAACCCGAGGTGGCAGCTAAGTACGGCGTCAGACCCTCGCCCGGATACGACTGGCAGTACAGCGGCATCTACGCCGACCCCCTGTCGTGGGTACGAGACCGCGATATCGACTTCATCTCGCCACAGGTATACTGGCCCATAGGTGCTACCGAAGACTATGCACAGATAACACCTTGGTGGTATGAGGTGACACATAAGTTCGGACGTCACTGCTATATAAGCTGCGAGATAGAAGAACTGGTGGGCGAGTCGGCAAGAGACATCAAAGCTACCGACACCGACAAAGCCGAAGCCGTGCAAAATACTCAAGCCGCCATACGTGCGCAAGAGATAGTCGACGAGATGCAAATCAACCGCGAGTCATGCCTCGACGAGGCTCCGGGTATGTCGTTCTTCCGCTCCTCCAAGCTGTCGGCACGCGGTTTCATCAAGAAGATGACCGACAGCGTGTTCTGTTACAAGACCCTCCCCACATGCCCCACATGGCTCGTGCCTGACGTAAGTCAGACTCTTGTCAATAACATACGTGTCGACGGCGACACCCTCCGTTGGGACTATGCCGACCACGACATGCGTTACGTGGTCTATGCCCTGCCCGCCGACTGGCGCACCTCTGCACCCGACGCCTTCACCACCGCTCGTTATATGCTCTCTGTCAGCTACGACGAGTGCTATTACCTAAGCAAGGAACTCAGACAAGCGGATACCGTATTCGCCGTCTCGGTGCTCGACCGATACGGTTACGAATATGCCCCGGCAGTGCAAGGCGAACAGACCAAAATCATCGACCCCATAAAACTTACCTTCCCCGCTGACGGCGAGCAGATTCTGCTTCCCAACAGACTGCGCTGGCAAGCCCCTGACGTGCCGGTGAGCGGATACGAAGTACAAGTGGCAAGAGATAGTCAGTTTAGCGACATCATAGTGCATCAGCAGGTCACCGCCGACAACATGAGCACCTATCCCTATGCCGATATCGACGGCACCTCCACCCTCTATTGGCGTGTCAGACCAATGGCAGTCAACGCCGTTTGCGACTGGTCGCAGACATATAGCTTCACAGGCAAACCCTTCTCTATCACTTCGCCTGCCGCCAACTCGCAAGAGGTAAGCGTGGTGCCTACCATCGAATGGGACAATGCCGGCGACGACGCACGCTATACCCTGCAAGTGGCTACCTCGCTCAACTTCCTAACTATCGACATGGCATTCACGGCTCAGACGACACGTACTTCGTGCCAAGTGCCCGCCGGAGCTTTGAAATATGGCAAGACCTACTACGCACGCGTGATAGTGGAGTCGGAGATGATGAACATCGCCTCTCAGCCCGTCTCGTTCACCACCGAAGTCATCGAGATGGTGGCACCCGTCATCATAGCACCCGAGCAGGGAGCTGACGTCCGTGCTGCCTCACTCATCGTCAGATGGACCGAGACGCCCAACAACGGCTTCCGCTGCGAGCTGTCGGAAAACGAGACCTTCCCCACACGCAACCGCCGGCTGCGCCAGACCGACGTCAACCAATACGAGTGCGAGTTCGACGAACTCACCGACGGCGTATACTACGTGCGAGTGGCAACGAAGATAAGCACCGGTAACGATATAACAGACTACTCACCGGTGGTGAGCTTCAGATACACCTCTACCGTGGGAGTAGAAAACGTGACCTCGCACGCCTATCATGTGGCTGACGGCATCCTCTATGGCATCCGCCCGGGCGAGAGATATGCGGTATATTCCATGAGCGGACAGCAGGTAGCAGCAGGCATCGCTACAGCCGACATGGTCACACTGCCAAGCGAACTGACAACAGGTATATATATGCTTGTTGCGGGCAACGATAAGATAAAAATACAAATACCATAATCAACCTAAGTGGGTAGCGAGGCGCGCGGTACGTGTTGCCGCTGCGAGGAGCACCCGAAATCCAAAATCTTAGTAATATGAAAAAACTAACTCTTATGGTAGCCGCATTGGCTACAAGTCTGTTTACCTTCGCCGACATCAGCTACGAGCTTAACGGAGGTAAAGCTAACGACTATGGTTGGCGCACTAAAGCCGACATAGCTCTCGAGTTACAGAAAGACTACAACGAGGTCTTCGAGACCAATGTGCAATGGGCTAAAGACTCAGCCAACCACGTTTGGTATATGCTCGACGACAAATGGGTGGCAGCCGACTCTATTGTGCCCGGCACTTACGACCGCGCTACACCGGGCTTCTTCGGTGCCGTGTCGTACGCTAAGTCGGCCGAAATCATGGAGAAGCTGTTCAACGCCAAGAAAGACAAATACGGCTGGCTGCTCGAGTTCGTATGTGTCAACCGTGTGGCTCAAGGCATGGAGTCGGTAGAGTCCGAGACATGGAAAGCCTACGAGGCTGCCCTCTATCGTTACGAGATCGACGCCTTCCTCGTTGGTGCTGACGCTAACGGCTCATGGCCCGCTACCTCCTCATATAAGAACGCTACCATCGACGCTTACCAGAGCATCTGGAAAGGTGGATATGTCAACCCCACCACTGTCGAGGGCGACGCTGTCGTCACACTTAACAAACCCTACAAAGAAGGTCTCACCTTCTTCGGATGGTACGACAATGCTGAGTTCGACGGACGCCCCATATACACTGTCGACGCCTCTACCTCCGGCACACTGTATGCCCGCTTCGTAGAGTATGTGCCTACCATCGCCGAAGTGCTTGCCAAAGAGTATGGGACAGTGACTCGCGCCGGTGGTAATGTGACCTACGCTAACGGCAAAAACGTATATCTGCAAGATGCTACAGGCGGACTGTATGTGTACTTCAAAGAAGCTCCGCAAGTAGAGATAGGTCAATACCTCATCATCGAGTCAGGTACACTCGTAGAATTTAAGGGCGCACCTGAACTCAAAGATGCAGTGTTAGAGTCGGCTAACCCCGGCGACAAAGTGGCACCTGTCACCGTCACTCTTGCGGCTGTGGTAGCTGCTCCGCTCAACTACTTTGCACAGCTCGTTCGTCTGCAAGGTGTTAAGATAGCCGAATATAAGACTACCACCAGCGGCGACAATACCTACAACGACCCCTACGTAACCAATGGCATCGACACCGCTTTCGTCTATATCAACCTCGACCCCGAGAAGTTCCCCGTAGGCAAACGTATCGACATGGACGTTATCGTAGGCTATTACGACGGTCTGCAGTTCGTTGGTGACCCCTCATGGATTACCCTCTCGGCTACCGCAGGCAAAGATGTCAACGAATACGCTGTTCACCAACTCGAAGTAGAAGGCGAGAACGTAACCTATACCCTTGCCAACGACTGGCTCTATTCTGTCAACCTGCAGAACTGGGCTGCCAACAAGCCTAACCCGTCGGCAGAACAATGCCGTGCTATGGTTTACCAAAACGGTATCATGTACTTCCCGTGGCGTCCGAACAACACCCCGGCTGCTTCTGAGCGTTGCCAACTCATACGTGTCGATGGCGAAACCGGCGAGATGCTCGCTCCTGTCCTCATCGACGACAAGACCTTCCGCAACGATACCACAGGCGAATACTTCTTCGGTCCTATGACCGACCTCAAACTCGACGAAGCCGGACATGCTGTCTCTACTCTGCTGCCTACCACCGGCGGCGAATGGCAGGTATGGATGATCGACCTCGAGACAGGTGCCGGAAAACTGCTTATCGACATGACTACCAAAGGACAGATGCTACGCGACCTCTATCCCGAGCAGAACGCTTCGGCTGCTATCCGCTTCGACCGTATCGGCATCTGGGGCGACGTAACCAAAGACGCTACTATCGTGGCTGTCACCAACACCGGACTCGACATCTACTATTGGGAAATCGTTGACGGCGTATGGGACGGTGAGACCGGCTGGTTCTCTGTCGACTACGAAGGCAGCAAGTTCGGTGATGGCTGCCAGATCATACCTTCAGAAGGCGGACTCTTCTATGTCGATGGCTTCGACGTAACTCCTATACTCTTCGACTTCGAGACAGGTATGGTTGTCGACGACTTCGGTGGCGACGCAGCTGCCATAGCTCCTAACGCCTACGCCAATGGCGTTACCGAATTCGAACTCGGAGGCGAGTACTTCGCTATCATGGGCTACCAATATCAAAGCTCACCTGCAGGCTCGATGATACTCTATAAGTTCGCCGACGAAAACCGCGTCTTCGCCGAGATGATGCCTCTCTGGGTGTTCCCCGCTAACGGCACCGGCGCTGCTTCTAACCCGCAACGTGTATACAGCTCGCAAGTAGTGCCCTCGGAAGACAACCTCTCAGCCGACATCTACTTCTATGTAGCAGAAAACGGCTACGGTAAGTATACCATGACTACTACAGGTATAGGCTCGGGTGTAGAGAATATCTCGAAACAACAACTCGACGTTACCATCGACGGCAAGACCATCCGTCTGAGCGAGAATGCTGACATAGCACTCTATACCGTCACCGGTCAATGTGTTGCTTCCGTTGCTAACGCCAATGCCATCACCGCCCCCGAAGCAGGTGCATACATCGTCAAAGCCGAAGGCAAAGTGGCTAAAGTCGTAATCAGATAACATCACTCCCTGACATAAAGAAAACAACCTGTTAGGGTATTAAAAAAAAGCCGAGTGGCAAACGCCACCCGGCTTTTTTTTAGCCCGCTGTCGCTGTTAGAAGTCAGCCCGCTGTCGCTGTTAGAAGTTAGGCCGCTGTCGCTGTTAGAAGTTAGGCCGCTGTCGCTGTTAGACGTTAGCCCGCTGTCGCTGTGGGTACGCCAATTGGTAATTGGCGGTGCAACCATTGGTTGCAGGGTTATGCATCGTTACATTGTCATGATTCGCCAATTGGTAATTGGCGCTAAAACCTAACTTCCATCTGCCATTTTGACGGTAATACCATGCAACAGAGGCTTTGTAGTTGCGTATACCAAAAAAATGTCGTAACTTTGCACGATTTTTGCTGTAGGGTGAAGGAAAAGTCGGCTGACCGACACCTCTAATCTCTGAGCAATAAACTATGCAATTTAAATTTTAACACATAAAACAGCATCGACAAATGGGATTTATAGATTTCATAAGTAAGATTTTCGGTAATAAGTCGCAACGCGACATGAAGGCGATTCAGCCTTATTTGGATAGTATCAAGGCCGTATATCCTCAGATTGACGCTTTGTCTGACGACGACCTGCGTGCTCGCACTCAGGTACTCATGCAGCAAGTGGCAGATGCCGTCGCAGGCGAGAAGAGCCGTATCGCAGAACTCAAGCAGCAGGTAGAGACGCTCGAGATAGAAAAGCGTGAGAAGGTATACCAAGAAATCGACAAACTCGAGAAAGAGATAAAAGAGCAATATGCCCGTATCCTTAACGACATCCTGCCTGAGGTGTTTGCTATCGTCAAGTCCACGGCTCGCCGTTTTGCTCAGAACCAGACTATCGAAGTCACTGCCACTCAGTTCGACCGCGACCTCGCAGCCAAAGGGCACGACTTCATACATATCGATGGCGACAAAGCCATCTACCAAAACCACTGGAAAGCAGGTGGCAACGAGGTGACATGGGATATGGTGCACTACGACGTGCAGCTCATAGGCGGCGTGGTACTACACCAAGGTAAGATAGCCGAGATGGCAACAGGTGAAGGTAAGACGCTCGTTGCTACACTGCCCGTCTTCCTCAATGCCATGACGCACGAAGGCGTGCATGTGGTCACCGTCAACGACTACCTCGCCAAGCGTGACTCCGAATGGATGGGACCGCTGTATATGTTCCACGGACTGAGTGTCGACTGCATCGACAAATACCAGCCCAACAGCGATGAGCGCCGTCGTGCCTACGCCGCCGACATCACCTTCGGTACCAACAACGAGTTCGGCTTCGACTACCTGCGTGACAATATGGCAGTCTCACCCGTCGACCTCGTGCAACGTTCTCATAACTACGCCATCGTCGATGAGGTCGACTCCGTGCTTATCGACGATGCCCGTACCCCCCTTATCATCTCGGGTCCTATACCGCGCGGCGAAGACCAGTACTACGACGAATACAAACATCGTGTAGAACTGCTTGTGCGCACCCAGTCGCAGCTGACCACCAAACTGCTGGCTGAGGCAAAGCAGAAGATGGCTTCCGACGACAAAGCCGTGGCAGAAGAGGGCGAGCTCGCACTGTTCCGTGCGTACAAAGGTATGCCTAAAAGCAAGGCTCTCATCAAGTTCTTGTCAGAGCCGGGCAACAAAGTGCGCCTGCAGAAGACCGAAGAGTTCTATATGCAAGAGAACAACAAGAACATGCACATCGCCACCGACGAGCTCTATTTCGTCATCGACGAGAAGTTCAAGCAGATAGACCTCACCGACAAAGGTATCGACGCTCTTACCGGTCAGACCGACGACCCGCAGTTCTTCGTGTTACCCGACGTTGGCTCCGAGATAGCAGAACTCGAGAAACTCGGACTCTCGGCTGAAGAGAAACAACAGAAGAAAGACGAGATACTCGAAAACTACGCCATCAAGTCAGAACGCGTACATACCGTCAACCAGCTGCTCAAAGCCTACACCCTCTTCGAGAAGGATGTCGACTATATCATCGACGACGGGCAGGTCAAAATCGTTGACGAGCAGACAGGTCGTGTGATGGAAGGACGCCGCTGGTCCGACGGACTGCACCAAGCTGTCGAAGCCAAAGAAAACGTCAAGGTAGAAGGCGCCACACAGACCTTCGCCACCATCACGCTGCAAAACTACTTCCGTATGTACAACAAACTCGCCGGTATGACAGGTACTGCCGAAACCGAGGCGGGTGAGTTCTGGAATATCTATAAACTCGACGTCGTCGTCATCCCAACCAACAAACCTGTTGCTCGTATCGACCTCAACGACCGTATCTATCGTACCAAACGCGAGAAATACAACGCCGTCATCGACGAGATCGTCCGCCTCGTAGGCGAAGGACGACCGGTGCTTGTCGGCACTACGTCGGTCGAGATAAGCGAGTTGCTATCGCGCATGCTCACCATACGTAAGATACCACATAACGTGCTCAACGCCAAACTACACCAGCGAGAGGCTGAGGTGGTGGCACAAGCCGGTAGAAAAGGAGTGGTGACGATAGCCACCAACATGGCAGGTCGTGGTACCGATATCAAGCTCACACCCGAAGTGCGTGACGCCGGCGGTCTCGCCATCATCGGCACCGAACGGCATGAGAGCCGACGTGTCGACCGACAGCTGCGTGGCCGTGCCGGTCGACAAGGGGACCCGGGTACATCGGTCTTCTATGTCTCTTTGGAAGACGACCTGATGCGTATGTTCGGCTCAGATCGTATCGCAAGTCTGATGGACAAGATGGGATTCCAAGAAGGCGAGATGATAGAGCACAGCATGATATCCAACTCTATCGAGCGCGCACAGAAGAAAGTAGAGGAGAATAACTTCGGTATCCGCAAACGTCTGCTCGAATACGACGACGTGATGAACCAGCAACGTAACGTGACATACGCCAAGCGTCATCACGCACTTATGGGCGAACGTCTCGGCGTCGACATCACCAATATGATATACGACACCGCCGAGGCTATGATAGCCGAATGGCGCGACTCGCTCGACTACGAAGGCTTCTCTAACGACGTGCTGCAGGTGTTCGCTATGCAGCCGCCTTTCGACGAGGCTACTTTCCGCGAGGCAAGACAGCAGACACTCGTCGACCAACTCTCGGAAGCTGCTCTTGACACCTTCAAACGTAAGATGGACAAACTCGCACAAGTCACCCTGCCCGTCATCAAAAACGTTTACGAGAACAAAGGACAGATGTACGAGAACATACTCGTGCCTATCACCGACGGCAGACGTGTATATAACGTGGCTGTCAACCTCAAACGTGCTTACGAGACCGAGAGCCGCGAGGTCATCAAAGAGTTCGAGAAACGCACGCTGCTCTTCGTCATCGACGACGAGTGGAAAGAGCACCTCCGTCGACTTGACGACCTCAAGCAGTCAGCACAAAACGCCTCCTACGAACAGAAAGACCCGCTGCTCATCTATAAGATAGAGTCGTTCAACCTCTTCGAGCAGATGCTTACTTCGTTCAACCGCCGTGCTATTGCCATCCTGCTGCGCGGACAGATCAACATCGCCGAAGGACAAGAGGTGAGTCGGGCACAACAGCAGCAACGGCAAGACATGAGCCGCTATCGTGCTCAGAAAGACCAAGTGGCACGCGCACAGCAAGCACAGCAACAGGCTGCCGGCAGAGACACACGCGAACAGCAACGCACCGAACCTATCCGACGCACCGAACCCAAAATCGGACGTAACGACCCATGTCCTTGCGGATCAGGTAAGAAATACAAAAACTGCCACGGTGCCAATATCTAACATCTAATATCTAACATCTAACATCTAACATCTAACTTCTATCTCGTGCTCGACTTCATTACATGGAATGTAGACCCCGTAGCGTTCTCTCTGTTCGGTTGGGAGATACGCTGGTATGGTATACTCTGGGCGGTAGGTATATATCTCAACTACCTGATACAGGTCAAACTCTATAAAAACGAAGGCTGCCCTGAGGAGTGGACCGACCACCTGTTTCTATATATGGTGCTGGGCGTCATCATCGGTGCTCGCTTGGGGCACTGCTGGTTCTATGAGTGGCACGAAGCTTCCGAACTCGGACTCGAGCCGATACAGATATTCGCGTGGAACATCAACTACCGTAACCCTTATATCGAGCACCCCTTAGAACTGCTTAAGATATGGCAGGGAGGGCTCTCGTCACACGGCGGCGGATTCGGACTCATAGTGGCTGCTATTCTGCTCAACCGCAAACACTTCCATACCGGCATCGACTGGTTGCTCGACAAACTCGTCATCGGCATCTGCGTCACCGCCGTATGTATACGTTTGGGTAACCTCATCAACTCCGAGATCTACGGCAACCCCACCACCATGCCGTGGGGCTTCGTCTTCTCGCAAGACCCGCAGGTACCGCGCGATGCCAACGGCAACCCCCTGCCTTGTCACCCTACGCAGATATACGAGATACTATACTGCATCGCCACCTTCATCGTCACGTGGCTGCTCTATTGGAAAGCCAAGGCTTACGAGCGACCCGGACTCATTCTCGGAGTCTTCCTGCTCATGATCTTCGTCACACGCTTCGGACTCGAATTTATGAAACTCGACCAGGAAGCTTTCGAAGCCAATATCGTGTTCAACATGGGGCAGTGGCTGTCGGTGCCGTTCATCGTCTGGGGTATCTACTGCGTGGTACACGCTCTGCGCACGCCGCCTAAGCATTTCGACTTCTCCAAACTGAAGAGTAAGACAACAGCTAAGAAATGAGAAGACTGTCTCAGATATTACTTTTGGTTTGTGCACAGACGATTGTCTGTGCACAATCGTACATTCAGCACCCCGATACCTTCCGCCTGCACGATGTGCCGGAGAGTGTCAGTCAAGGCGACGTCATCTTACAGATCCTCGCAGCACAGCAAGAGCTGCTAAAGCAACGCGACGACTCGGTGCATCAGCTCCGCCTCGCCACCGACACCACCACCCTCAATCCCTTTCACGTAGGCTATGCCGACTCGCTGCGTATCGACTCCCTCAAACGCCGCTACCCGTATTTCCCGTTAGCCATACCGATGTTATATGTCACCCGGCAGCAGACGTCAGAGCAGATGGCACAACCCGACGACATAGCGCACTTCTCCGTGGCAAAACTATATCAGGGCTACCGACGATATGTCAATGCTCATCTGGCTGATACCTATAAGGGCACTTATGACCCTGAAATATTTGCTAAAAAGAAAGGACCCGATCTCGTCTTCGATACTACGCCTATCAAAATAGAGCGTGCACTCATACCCGACAGCGAAGAAGACCGCAAAGAACTCAAACGACAGATACGGGAGCGTATGTCGCCGTGGACCAGACATGCTACCGTCATGCTGCAGGTAACACAAAACTACGTGTCCGACAACTGGTATCAGGGTGGTAACTCTAACTTCGCCATCTTAGGTATAGTACAAGGACATTTGGGATATAAGAAAGGGAAGGTGACATGGGATAACCAGTTAGAATGGCGCGCCGGTGGTAATACCGTCAAAGGAGATACTCTCCACGAGGTGAATATGAACGAAGACCTCTTCCGTCTTTATACCAAGTTCGGATATCAGGTGTATGATAAGCTCTACTACTCTGCCGATGCTGAGTTCCAGACGCAACTCTTTTATACCTACAACACTAATTCCACTACCATCAAGACCGGTACTTTCACGCCGCTGCGTTTCAATGTCTCTACCGGTCTCGACTACAAACCCTTCAAAGGGCTGTCTGTCGTCTTCTCGCCAATAACATATAAGTTAGTGTATGCCGCCGATACCGTGAACTCCACGCCTTCTAACTACGGTATACCGGCAGGCTCTAATGTGCTTAACGACGTAGGTAGTTCGGTACGTGTCGAATGGGATTATAAGCCGCTTCGTGAGATAAACCTGAACACTAAATTCTATTTCTATACTAACTATCGGAAGGTGGAAGTCGACCTCGAGGTAACATGCAACTTCATCATCAACCAGTATTTCTCGGCACGACTGGTGCTGCATCCGCGTTACGACAACACTATCGTGCTGCTTGATGATCAGTCCACTAAGTTGCAGTTCAAAGAACTTATCTCCGTCGGCTTCTCACACCGCTTCCACTAAACACCCAAACGCACACTAATATGTCCCGCTCACTTCTATTCTTGTTTCTGTTGTTGTCGGTGTCAGTGCCGGCAGCTTATGCCGCGCGTGGTGTCTTCTCTGTGGCACCCGACCGGCAGGTGGAGTTCTCGCCGGGTAATCTTCAGTATTGCCCGAAAACGGGGCGATGGCGCTTTGCTAAGCATCAGTGGCAGACGGCAGGTACTGACAACCGGCAGATAACTAAAACCACTGACTGTAAGGCGTATGTCGACCTCTTTGGTTGGGCTACCAGCGGATACGACAACACCGCTAACGACTCTCTCGCCTTCCATTTTCATCCGTGGGATTGGTTCTGCGAACTCGAAGACGCGGTCGACTACTATCATAACCAGTATGCCTATGGTCCGACCATCACACAACCCGACCCCGACCTTGTCGGCTCGAGTGCGAGATACGACTGGGGGGTCAACAATAAGATTCATGGGTGTGGGAAGACAACGGGATGGAGAGTGCTGTCGCGAAGCGAGTGGAAGTACCTGCTATATCTCAGACCTAATGCCCGGCGGCTGCATCGTCTCACTACCGTTCATGGCGTAAGAGGACTGCTCCTGCTGCCCGACAACGGCGACGAACGGCATGCCGCTTTTCTGCCTTTCACCGGCACAAGATACGGGTCGGCTGTCGTCGACCTCGACAACATAGGCTGCTACTGGACCTCGACATGCCATAACGAGGGTAGCGCTTATTTCCTGTCGGTCAACTTGCATTATGTCGGTTTGTCAACCGAATTATACGGCAGACATACCGGCAGAGCCGTCAGACTCGTCAGAGACCTCTAACAGCATAGCGTTCTATCTTCTAACAGCGGTAGCGTTCTAACTTCTAACAGCGGTAGCGTTCTAACTTCTAACAGCGTAGCGTTCTAACTTCTAACAGCGTAGCGTTCTAACTTCTATAGACACATCTTCTCCATCTCGTCGAATCGCAGGATGGCGTCGTGACCGAAACGCCAGATGTTTTGTCTCACTTTCTCGTATGGCGTCTCGCGGTCGAGGTGCGACTTCGAGAAGAACTTATCGGCATAGCATATTATCTTCTCCTCTGTCGTCTCCGGGCAGAAGTCCTGTTCCGGCAGTGGCAGTTCTTCGCGCACTATCTGTTCTATCGTGATGCCCGAACCGGTATGCCGCTCCGCCACGCGGGCATGGCGTGGCAGACCTTCGCGGCGTAACAACTCGGCTCCTAAATAGCCATGCTCGATATACTGGTGACTGCCGAAGCAGTAGATCTTAGGTGCATTGCACAAGTATATGCCTATGTCGTGTAGCATAGCGGCTTCTTCAATGAACTGCATGTCGGCATTCAACTCCGGATGCCGACGAGCTATCTCCAAAGCCCTGCGACATACCTGCTCGCTATGAGTCACTAATATATGCCGCAGCTCTGTCTGAGTCGCGTAGTATTTGTCTATAAGTGCAAGGTAATCCATATCTAATATCTAACAGCGCAGCGGTCTAACCTCTAACAGCGAAGTGGTCTAACCTCTAACAGCGCAGCGTTCTAACCTCTAACAGCAAGTCAATCTAACCTCAAGCCGTTGAGTGCATCGCGAACTGCCATACGTCGTTTGCCGGGCAGTTGCAGTTCTACGATGTCGACAGCCCCCTCGGCGCAAGCGATGCGCAGGTAACGTTTGCCGTCGGTCAGTATATCACCGGGGTGGGTGTCGGCAGGCAGCGGCGTTGTTGATACCGCGGTCTTGTATATCTTCACCACTCGCTGTTCTTGTCCTAAGAGCAGGCGGCACCATGCGGCAGGGTGGGGCGAGAGACCGCGTACGAAATTATGCACCTCAGTGGCTGTCTTGCCGAAGTCGATCTCGCATGTCTCGGGGAAAATTTTAGGTGCCGGTCTGAGCTGTTGCGGCTCAAGCGTCGGCTGCGCTATAGGTTGTGCCTTACCCGACGCTATCAAGTCGACGCTGCGGCATACAAGGTCGGCACCGAGTGTCATCAGACGGTCGTGAACCGAGCCGGCATCTTCGTCGTCGCCGATGTCGATACTCTCTTGTAAGAGCATGTCACCGGTGTCTATCTCGTGTTTGAGCATGAAGGTAGTCACACCGGTCTGCTTCTCGCCGTTGATGATAGCCCAGTTGATAGGTGCTGCACCACGATACTGTGGAAGCAATGACGCATGCAGGTTGAAGGTGCCCTGCGGCGGCATAGCCCATACCACCTCCGGTAGCATGCGAAAGGCGACAACTATCTGCAGGTCGGCTTGCCATGACCTCAGCTCAGCAAGGAAGGCCTCGTCGCGAAGCTTCTCGGGCTGTAACAAGGGCAGACCACGGCTGACTGCTAACTGCTTGACAGCCGACTGCTGCATGCTATGACCGCGTCCTGCCGGCTTGTCGGGCATCGTGACCACGCCTACTATATTATATCCTTCGTCGAGCAACCTGTTTAGGCTATATGCCGCAAACTCAGGGGTGCCCATGAAGACAATACGTATTTCTTTGTTTTGCATATTTTAGAAACGTACACCAAATCCAATCTTAACGGGAGCTTCCATACCTATATTCAGCTCAGCCATGCCGTAGACGAAAGTACCTACGTTGATACCGAGGGCGGTGATGTTGAATGCCGGCATAAACTTGTTCGATGAACCATTGGGACAAGCATCACGTATCTGCTTTATCATCTTAAGGTCGTCGTTGAGTTCGGGAATAGGCTTGTCGTATATCTCCGACAAGGTCCAGCGAGCATAGCCTGCACCAAGGTCGATACCGGAATACAGCTTCACAAGGTCGTTGTTGACGTATGTAAACTGCATACTCAGCATGGCGGTGATGACATGTGACTGGCTCCTGCCTAATAGCTCATGATTGCCTCCGAGGGCTGCTATCACGGTAGGGTCGCTCGGAGTGGCATAGAGGTCGAAACCGTTGAAGTCCCACGACGCCTTGGCACCAAGCTGGAACCAGTCGACAATCTCGTAGTGGTAGTTGATACCGTAAGTACCATAGTTCTGTTGGTTCTCAAGACGTAACATACCATGGATGGCAGGCACCTTCTCGAATAGTGGGTTAGCCCAGAACTTAAGAAACATCGACGTGGTGGTAAACGGCGCACCGCTTACGCTCAGTTGGTGCTCGAAGTTGTGAGCCGAAGCAGCTATACTCAGTGTGAGAGCTGCAATGATGATAGTTAACTTTTTCATATTGATGGAAATTAAGATGTTAGACCGCGTTGCTGTTAGAAGTTAGACCGCTTCGCTGTTAGATGTTAGACCGCGTTGCTGTTAGAAGTTAGACCGCTTCGCTGTTAGATGTGTTTGAGGTTAATTTCAGTTACCCCATCCGAGTTTGGTCTTCAGCGTGTCGAAGAAGCTGTGTTCCCCTAACTGTACGAGTTTGACAGTATAAGGAGCTTTCGCAATATGCAGACGGGTATTCTCTTTCATGGTGTAGCTTCTGCCGTCGGTCGATACTAAATAGCTGTGAGACCGACTTGTGATGCGCAGGTCTATTTCGCAGTAGTCGGGCACTACCAAAGGTCGTACGTTCAGACTATGTGTGGCTATAGGGCTTAGTATGAATACATTAGCCTGTGGAGCTACCAACGGACCGCCCACCGAGAGGTTGTATGCCGTACTACCGGTGGGTGTGGAAACCACCAAGCCGTCAGCCTGATAGGTGTTGAGCAGTTCGCCATTGATAAGGGTCTCTACCGATATCATCGACGAGAGCTCTTGTTTCATCACTGCTATCTCGTTGAGTGCAAAAGGCATACTAAGATGCCCCTCGCCATCGGTCACGACCGAGAGGACGGTGCGCTGCTCGATGGTGTAGTCGTTCGATAGCAACTGGTTGAGGATACGGTCGACTTCCGTCGTCTGCACCTCCGACAAGAAACCTAACCTGCCGCAGTTGATACCGAGGATGGGAATGTTGCGGTCGCCGATATGTGCAGCGGTGGTCAGAAAGGTGCCATCGCCGCCTACCGATAAGGCGAAGTCGATATCTTCGTGAGTCTCCTCACTGAAAAGAGGATAACTCTCGCGCAGGTTCATCTCGTCGCGTATCTCTTTCGACAGCCAGATCTCTACATCGCGGTTGTGCAGATAGCTTAATATGTGGGCAACCTCGTCGATGGTGTTGCGCTTGAACGAGTTACCAAAGATTGCAATTTTCATATTCTTTGTTTTTCTCTGTTCCTGTAGTTTTCTAAATGCCCATAAGCAGGGGCTGCAATAACTTTCGGCAAAGGTAATATTTTTTTTTCATCTGACCAAATCAGTATGGGCTGATGATAGTGGCTGCGACGCTTCCTTTTCAGTAAGACTGAGCCATCGATTGGCGTTGAGAATAAAAAAATCGACTTATGAGATTATTTATTTTCTACTTTCACAAAAAAATCGTACCTTTGCGCGGAATTGTAGTGCGACTGCGTTTGAACCTCTAATAGTGCAGCGGTCTAACCTCTAACAGCGCAGCGGTCTAACCTCTAACAGTGCAGCGGTCTAACTTCTAACAGTGCAGCGGTCTAACCTCTAACAGTGCAGCGGTCTAACCTCTACCAGCGCAGCGGTCTAACTTCTAACAGCGCAGCGGTCTAACCTCTAACAGCGCAGCGGTCTAACTTCTATATTATTATGACAAGGCTAAGTGTAAATATAAACAAGGTTGCCACCTTACGCAACTCGCGAGGTGGTAATGTGCCTGATGTGTTGCAGTTTGCTCTCGCATGCGAGCGTTTTGGCGCTGAGGGTATCACTGTCCATCCTCGACCCGACGGTAGGCATATCCGCCGTGACGATGTCTACACTCTGAGTCGTCATCTGTCGGTTGAGTTTAACATCGAAGGTAACCCTACGCCCGACTTCTGCTCGATGGTGCTTGATGTCCGTCCTGCACAGGTCACTCTTGTACCGGATGCGCTCTCGCAGCTCACCAGCGACCATGGCTGGGATACGCTGACTTATGCCGATAAGCTTCGAGCTATCATCGCTCCTTTCAAAGACGCAGGTATCAGAGTCTCGGTGTTTGTCGACCCCGATGCTGACATGGTGCGAGGAGCTGCCCGTGTCGGCGCCGACCGTGTGGAGCTATATACCGGACCGTATGCCGAGAACTTTAATATCGACCCCGTCAAAGCTGTCAAAAGCTACGCTCAAGCAGCCGAAGCCGCCAAAGTCTGCGGCTTAGGACTCAATGCAGGGCATGACCTCAGTACCCTTAACCTCCCGCCTTTCCTGAATGCATTTCCCTGGGTCGACGAGGTCAGCATAGGACATCAACTCATAGCCGATGCACTCTATCTCGGATTAGAACAAACGATACAACGGTATCTTAGTTGTTGTCATCATCACGCTCTCTAAACTCTAAACACGCACACTAAACACTAAACACAAATCAAATATGTTACTTCAAACAACAGTACCCGATCTCAATGCTTACGATTCGATTCAGGCATTGGCACAGTCAGCAACCGAAGCCGCACAAGAGCCTATGAACTTGTGGACCATGGCGCAGTATGGCGGTTGGATAATGATTCTTTTGGCAGTGTTGCTTGCCATTGCCGTATATCTTTTCATCGAGCGTCTGGTGGTGATAAAGAAGGCAAAAGCTGAGGATAACACCTTCATGGACCGCATCAAAGATTATATCCACGAAGGTAAGATCGACTCAGCTCTTAACCTCTGTCGTCAGACCGACACACCGTCGTCGCGTATGATAGAGAAGGGTATCACTCGTATCGGCAGACCGATGAGCGACGTGCTTGTGGCTGTCGAAAACGTGGGAAACCTCGAAGTCGCCAAACTCGAGAAAAACCTCGTCATCTTAGCTACTATTGCCGCAGGCGCACCGATGCTCGGCTTCCTCGGAACGGTGATAGGTATGGTGCAGACCTTCTATAATATGGCAGGCAGCGAGTCGGGCGCTATCGAACTCTCGGCACTGAGTACCGGTATGTATCAGGCTATGGTCACCACTATCGGCGGACTGATAGTAGGTATCCTCGTCATCTTCGCTTACAACTACCTCGTCGCTCGTATCGACTCGGTAGTACGTCAGCTCGAAGGACGTACCATGGAGTTTATGGACTTGCTCAACGAACCGGCATAACAACCTAACATCGTGTTAATATGGCACTAAAGCGAAGAAATAAAGTAGAGGCTACGTTTTCTATGTCGTCCATGACAGACCTCATCTTCTTGCTCTTGCTCTTCTTTGTGATGGCAAGCACGATGTCGTCGCCGAACGATATAAAAATCAACCTGCCTCAGTCGCGTGCAAAAACCACAACTAAGCACGTGGTGGCTAAGGTTAATATCGACAACTTAGGCAACTACTCGGTGGCAGTGGGTAAACAGCGTCCGCAACCTATCGACCCCGATGCCCTCGAGGCATATCTGGCAGGTCTGCAACAACAAGACTCAACGACATACATTGCCCTGCATGCCGACCAAGATATAGCATACAAAGAGGTGGTTAGAGTACTCGATATCGCCAATCAGCATAAGATGAAGCTGGTAGTGGCAACTAAGAAATAACAAGGTAACGCTATGTCAGATATCAAATCACGCACTATAGCTCTTGTGGGAACAGCGATATTTATGTTGCTGCTGTTCCTGCTGTTGTGGTTTGTCTATATCAACCCCCCATATCTGCCCGAAGACGAAGGTATCGAACTCTCTTTCGGCGACGACGTCAACGGCGGCAGTAGCTTTGCCGAGCAGTTGCCGGCTGCCTCCGTTCCCGTGACGTCAGCGCCCGAACCTGTGCCTGCCGAACCCTCACCCAACGACATGCTCACGCAGGAAGAAGAGGAGGCTCTCGCACTGGAACGTCAGCGCAAAGAGGAGGAAAAACGGCAGCAGCAGGCTGCCGAAGCCGAACGAATACGCAAACAGAAAGAGGAAGAGGCGCGAAAAGAAGCCGAAAGGATAGCTAAAGAAAAGGCATTGGCAGAGCAGAAAGCAAAAGAACAACAGGCTATCGACAACGCCAACCGATTAGGAGGATTGTTTACCGGCAATCAGCAAGAAAGCGGTGGCAGCGGACAGACCTCAGGCTCAACGACACAAGGCAGTCCGCAAGGCAACCCCGCTGCCGGACAAGGCACTTCGAACGGTAACCGATGGTCGCTGGGAGGACGACGTTTGAAATCGAACCTCAACAAACCACAATATACCGGCAACCAAGAGGGTGTTATAGTGGTCAGCATCAGGGTCGATGCCAACGGCAAAGTGATAGAAGCTACCGTGGGCGCCGGAACAACCATCTCCGACGAGAGCATGAGAAAAGCTGCATGTGCTGAGGCAAGAAAAGCAGTCTTCTCCGAAGGACCTGACCGACAACAAGGCACCATAACTTACTATTATAAACTCAAGTAAATCATCTAACTTCTAACATCTAACTTCTAACATCTATGAACTACCTGTTTCTTGACAACGGCTTCGAGGAGATCGAGGCAATAACGACAATCGATTTGTTACGTCGTGCCGGTGTACAGCTAACCACTATCAGCATGACCGGCGAACGACTGGTGCACGGCGCTCATGGCATCGATGTGGCTGCCGACATGCTGTTCGAAGATGTCGACTTTACAGATGCTAATATGCTCATCCTCCCGGGCGGAGGGGTCATGCTTGGCGACCACGAAAACCTCTGTCAGCTGCTCGTGGCTCATAACGAGCAAAACAAACTCATAGCCGCTATCTGTGCAGCTCCCGCCGTTCTCGGCAAACTCGGTATACTGAAAGGTAAGCAGGCTACATGCTACCCGGGCTTCGAAAATGCCTTAGGTGAGAGTTATGTGGGAGGACTGGTGGTAGAGTCGAAAAACGTAATCACTGCCAAAGGACCCGGACTGAGCTCCGACTTCGCCTTCTGCCTGATAGAAAAACTCGTAGGTGAAGACGTGGCTGACCAAGTCTACGACGCAGCTCAGTATTAGAAATCGTCAAATCAATTAACAAACAATAACGCAAAATACAACTATGAAACTAAGCAAAACACTTTTATTATTTTCTTTCGCAGCATTGTCGCTTGTGGCAAATGCACAAGAAGTAGATAAGGCACTCGTTACCACTAATGCCGATGCCGCCAAGACGGCTGTCGATGACCTCAAGAAAGTCGACACCGGTGAGAAAGCTTGGAAATTCGACGGCGTGGTCGGTCTCAATGCCGCTGCTACCGGACTCGTCAACTGGGCTGCCGGTGGTAAGAACAACGTCAACGGAGTGGCGTATGCTAAGCTGCACCTGCTATATCATAAGAATGCTATAGCATGGGAGAGTAACTTCGACACCGACTTCGGTATGACCTGGATCGACCAAAACGAAGACAAACTGCAGAAGTCGTCGGATAACATCAAGTTCGCCACTAAGTTCGGATGGGAGTTCCACAAAGACTGGTATCTCACGGTCTTAGGCGGCTTCCAATCGCAGTATGCCTTCGGACGTGACTACGTAGCCGGCTATAACCCCATCATCTCTAAATGGCTGGCTCCGTCTTACACCGACATCTCGGTCGGTATCGACTGGAAACGTTCGGTCAACGGCGCCGACTTCTCGGTATACCTCTCGCCTATCGCAGGTCGTATCACCACTGCTTTCATCTCCGACAAGATGAACACTAAAATGAATCAAGACTATATCGACGGAGTGACTGCCTTAGGTGAGACCCCCGACCCCTCCTACGACTATGCCACGCTGCTCAAGGATAAGTATGGTGTGTCCTACTACGACGACAACTCGCAGTTGCAACACGACCGCAGCATGAGAGCTGAGTTCGGTCTGTCGTTGAAAGGTGCTGTGGCTTACAAATACGATGCCCTCACTCTCTCGTCGACCGTAGCACTCTTCACCCCCTATGCAGGCAAAGGCTACGAACTCGCTGCCGGCACCGACAACTACTTCAAGTACTCTAACAAAGGACGTCAGTTCGGACATTTCGATGTCGACTGGGATGTAGCTGTCTCGTATCAGTTCTTCAAAGTGCTCAACGTCACCCTCTCTACCTCGCTCAAGTACTATCCCGGAACGCTGATTGCCAACAGCGATGGAGTAGAGGCAGAACGAGTACAGTTTAAGTCGGTGCTCGGTATAGGTATCGGATATAGTTTCTGATAATCAGCTCTGACATGGACACGCGCAATCTCTCTTCGCTTTCGCAACTCGAGAGCAATGTTGCCAAACTGCTCGATGAACGACAACAACTCAAAGAGCAACTCGACAGCTTGCAACTCGTGTGTGAGCGGCAGCGAAAAGAGATGGTGCGAGCCCATGCCGAGATGACAGAACTGCAAAAGCAGTATCGACTGCTACGTACCGCCTACGCTCTTGCCGGTAATACCGAACAACGCGAAGCAGCAAAAAAACAAATAACAAAACTAATAGAGACAATAGATAAAGCTCTCGAATATCTCGCTTTATGATTAAGGCAGCTGATATTAACCTACGGCAATGATACCCGAAAAACAAGATATATGGCTGCATATCAACACTCACCACGTACAACTCGAGGTACCCGGTGAGCAAGAAGAAGTATATCGTAAGGCAGCTAAATACCTAAACGAGACATACAAAGAGTATCTGACAAAGACCAAAGGACGCTTGACAGCTGAACGGGTGTGGGTATATGTGGCTCTGCATGCGGCAGTAGAACTTTTTAGCGACATACGCGACAAAGATATTGAACCTATACTGACCAAGATAGACGAACTCAACAAACAGATAGAGCTACAGACAAGCGTTACTGACGAAACAAAAGACAATAACGAATAAAATATAAAATAAAAATGGACATAATTTGGACTATAGTAATCGCATTGGCAGCCTTCGCTCTCGGAGGCGGCGCATGCTATCTCATATTTAAAAACATGAGTAACGGCATACTCCGCAAGGCGGAGGAAGAAGCCGAGGTGATAAAGAAAAACAAGATTATAGAGGCAAAGGAGAAGTTCATAGCCCTCAAACAAGAGCACGACGCCCGAGTACAGCAGTCGCAACAACGCGCTCACGAACGCGACCAACGGCTGCAACAGCGCGAACAGCAACTCAACCAGCGTCAAGGCGAACTGCAACGTGCACAAAACGAAGTGCAGCAGCGACAGAAGCAAATCGACCAACAGCAACAGTCGCTTGAGTTCAAACAGAAAGAGACAGAGAAGATGCACCGTCAGGCACAACTCCAACTCGAGAGCCTGTCGGGTATGTCGGCTGAAGATGCCAAGAAACAACTCATAGAGTCGATGCGCGACGAAGCCAAGACCAACGCTATGTCGTATGTCAACGAGATAATGGCTGACGCACGTATGACTGCCAACAAAGAGGCAAAGAAAGTGATAGTGCAAACCATTCAACGTATCTCGACAGAAGCAGCGATAGAGAATGCTGTCACCGTCTTCCATATCGACAACGACGACGTCAAAGGACGTATCATCGGGCGTGAAGGACGTAACATACGTGCCCTCGAGGCTGCCACCGGCGTCGAGATAGTTGTCGACGACACACCCGAGGCTATCGTGCTCTCAGGCTTCGACCCCGTAAGACGCGAGATAGCACGATTGGCACTCCACCAACTCGTGGCTGACGGACGTATACACCCCGCACGTATCGAAGAGGTGGTGGCTAAAGTGCAGAAACAAGTAGAAGAAGAGATGATAGAGACCGGCAAACGCACTACCATCGACCTCGGTATACATGGTCTGCATCCCGAACTCATCAAACTCGTGGGCAGAATGAAATATCGTTCTTCGTACGGACAAAACCTCCTCCAACACGCTCGCGAGACAGCCAACCTCTGCGCAGTGATGGCTGCCGAACTTGGTCTCAACCCCAAGAAAGCACGACGCGCAGGTCTGCTACACGACATAGGCAAGGTGGTAGAAGACGAAGAGGAGTTGCCACACGCTATCCTCGGTATGAAGGTGTGCGAGAAATATGGCGAGAAACCCGATATATGCAATGCCGTAGGCGCACACCACGACGAGATAGAGATGGAGACGATGATAGCTCCGATAGTGCAAGCTTGTGACGCCATCTCAGGAGCTCGTCCGGGTGCCCGCCGAGAGATAGCCGAGCAGTATGTAAAACGACTCAACGACCTCGAGAACCTCGCACTCTCGTATCCGGGGGTTATCAAGACCTATGCCTTGTCTGCCGGACGCGAACTGCGCGTCATCGTCGGTGCCGACAAGATGACCGACAAAGAGGCAGAACTGCTCTCCTTCGACCTCGCCAAGAAGATACAAGACGAGATGACCTACCCCGGACAAATCAAAATCACCGTCATCCGCGAGACACGTGCCGTCAACTACGCTAAGTAACAGTATGCTTGCTAATATTGTAAACCATTAGCTTGGCAATAACTAACGTAGGTAATAACTAAGGTGGGTAATAACTAATGTAGGTAATAACTAACGTAGGTAATAACTAATGTAGGCAATAACTAATGTAGGCAATAACTAAGGTAGGTAATAACTAACGTCGGTAATAACTAACGTAGGTAATAACATAACAAGAGACGAGACAGTCACTGACTGTCTCGTCTCTTGTTTCCGCGTTGTCATCTCGGGTACGCCAATTTGCAATTGGCGGCGTTTACCACCTATCACTTAATGTCGTGTAGACGGTATATATACCGTCTACCGCAACCGTCCACCGCAACCGTCTACCGCAGCCGTCCACCGCAACCGTCCACCGCAGCCGTCCACAGTCACTACAAACTCCCTCCGTGCTCACAGGTAGAAATCCTGATTCAGAGCTTTGTATTTGTCAGAGCGAGGCGAGTCACTGCTTTCCTGTTTTCCGCAAAGCGGCACCCAAATTAGGGTTTTAGAGGAAAAATGACGTCGTATAGTTCTCGCTGTTCATCATCCATACCCAACATTACCTTTTCTTGGATGTTTGATTTTGGTAGTCCATAGGTTATAGATCATTCGGTTTGCAATGCAGCTACGTTTGCCTTTGTAAGCAGGCCTGCATCTGCCACCACTACCGGTCTGTCAAACCCAAATCGAGCCGCCAATCGCTTGACTAATAGAATGAACGTCTTGCTTTCGGCTATATTGCCTTCAAATATCTCATATTCTATCGGATTGCCACCGCTCTGCGGAATAATAACTGCAAAGGTTGTTGTTCGCGAGATATGCAAGAGATGTGTAGAGATTTTTGCGCAGGAGATTGGCTTAGGCAACCGTACCAACACCATTCTGCAATCTGCTTTCTTCCGTATCACCGGCGTTATCCCTGTTGAGAAAGCCGTTGAGGAAATGAAGCACTTCATCGTTAAGTCCTACGGAAAGAAAGGCGAGGATGTGGTTAACAAGAACTATGCAGCCGTTGACCGCGGTGGTGAGCAACCATTTTTCTCGCACTCAGCATTGAAGGAAGCAAGTGTTTTCTCATCGCTTGAACCGCTTGTATAGTAGCTATGACCATCTTTCTCTGTATAGCAAACTTGGACATGCACGAGGAAGAGCGGGATTCAATCCTTATCATATGCGGAGATATACTCGCGGTCAACACAACGGTTCCACTGGAAATAATTCCGCATGGTATATAACCTCCCTAACGCACGGTCATATTGATCTTGTAAGTCATTGACCTGCTGGCGCGTGCGCGCTTTGTCCTCTTTGGACATGGCTGCACGCGCTTTATTGAAGGCTTTCAGCTCACTCCGCAAACGGGATACCTCTTTGCGCTGTTCGTCCATCTGCTCTTTGGTATATTCTTCGTCTGTCATGATTCGGGAGGTTAGATTAGGCAACAATTATCAACAATCAGAGACAATTATTTTCTTTTTTCTGCAAGTCCAAAACGCCCCAAAACAATCCAAAAATTTATTTAACTGCGAATAATTGGATGAATTGGTGTAATTTGCACGATTAATCGAGAACTAAGTTCCTATTCGTTCAGGGAGCGCTTTTTTTAGTTTTTTGGTAACAGCCCGATGGTCGTAGCCCAAAATGATTGACTTTGTTTCGAAGTTGTAATTCATATTCTTTGTCAATGGAATATTCGCTCTGAGAGAATTTCATTTTGCAGATATTGATGACATGAAAAATAAAAACAAGGGCGGTTGGATGACCGCCTTGTTTCTTACAAAATGTTAGCCTGAGGATCGTAACTTGCTCCCGGTCCCGGGACATAATGCCCCTTGGGAAGTAATAAGGGTTCACTCGGATCACTAACGGGAATCATCAGGCTCATAGGCATAATAAGAACCGTTTCCGTTTTCGTCGTTTGATACGTCTTTTTCATTGTATATTGCTTAATTATCTTTTAATCGCTTACCTTGCGCATCGTACATACGGCCGTTATGGATGATGTACAGAACACCATCAATGATACGTTTCTCGCCGTTTACGGCATCGGAAGGAGTGATGCTTTCAATATCCGTCGGTACATTATGTCGTGTGATACGGAGCGCATAGCCGTTGGTAACACCGGAGTTGAGTGTCAAGGTCAAAGGCTGTTCGTTATTAAGCGTGGCAACCCATGTCCCATTGTACAACAGTTCGACTTCGTAACCGTCCATTGCACGCGAAGCCATTGATAATAGATATTCGCCTGCCGCCGGAGCAAAGAGTTCCAGATTAACGGTTGTTGAGTTGGTCGGCATCTCGATGCCATGTGCGCTCAGTTGTACGCCGTCCTCCGTGGTACACCATAGTTGGGCAGCCGTTGTGCATGTGTTGCTCATGCGTGTTACATCCCGACCGATGGTATATGCCGGAGTGGCATCATCGTGCATCGTGAGGTACATATGGTCGACTCCGGTGCTTTGAGTCTCATCCGCTAATGTAAAGTGCATCAACGGCTTCTGTGTCTGGCGATTGGCATACAATGCAGGCATAGCGGAAGAGGGGTTACTGTGAATAAAATCAAGCTCGCCATCAACAGGGGTTTGAATGAAGAACGGCTGGCCGACACAGAGGCTGGACTCACTGACAAGCCCGATATCGTATTTGTCAAACCGGCTGTTGTAGGTAAGTATGTACTCAATGCCCAAGTTGCTCAAATTCATGGTCGTATATTCCAATTGCGTATTACCCATACCGTTCCAACCATTATTTTTTGCGTTATTGGCAGAGTAGTAATATATATTCATATGATTATCACCTTCAAAAGCAGCCTCTGACGTTTTCTCAAATAGCCAACGGTTGCAGTTGCCGTCTATACCGATCACGTAGAACCTTCCCGGCTCAAGTGTACCCGTCAGTTTGCTTTTCAAGCCTTTACCCGTCGTAGCACGGAGAGAACCATCGAATTCTTTCACAAGGAAGTCTGTACCAGAAACGTGATTTTTATTGCCATAAGCACGTGTGATGCCGGTTTCAATATCCACTTCAAACGGCACGGCAAATGCGTACCATAGATTCGGCGAAGCGTTTTCCCCAACAGGGTTAAGTACATATTCCATGAAAATACGGTCAGTGGGGATTGGATTATTGCCATGATGTATCTGACCGGACTTAACGCCGGTAGAAATAATGGTTATTGCTTCAACATGGACACAAGATTGATTTATATTCAATTCTCCACCCGGTTCTATGATAATATGTGAGAAATTCTGTGCACCCAAATCACATAAGTTCGGATTCTCTCCATCGTGGATGAATATTGAGTCTGACGATGCTATCGGTAAACTTGCAAACATAGCCGTATAGGTTGCTTCGCCTGTTACGGCAACGATTTCCGGAGACCAACTGCTGAACGAATAGGTATATTGCGCATCGGCAGGCTTGGTTGGTGTCTCGCCTGTGTAGGCGGGTGTAGTACCGTATTCGACTTCTCCGCTCTGTAACGGTGTGCCGTCGTAGTTGACAAACGAAATGG
The DNA here is from genome assembly GCA_946185835.1 of uncultured Bacteroidales bacterium. Lineage (GTDB taxonomy): Bacteria > Bacteroidota > Bacteroidia > Bacteroidales > Paludibacteraceae > Colicola. The sequence goes on along the minus strand of CAMHKW010000003.1, from coordinate 11,475 downwards.
CGTATTTGTTGAGCGTATTCGTAAATTGGGCAGTATAGGTTGCTTCGCCTGTAACAGCAACGATTTCCGGAGACCAACCGCTGAATGAATAGGTATATTGTGCGTCGGCGGGTTTGGTAGGTGTAGCGCCTGTATATACAGGTGTTTCGCCATAGGCTACTTCGCCGCTTTGTAATGGCGTACCATCGTAGTTGACAAAGGATATAAGGAACGTATTATCGGGTACGAAGACGGCTGTGAGGTTCTCGTTTTTTGTTACTGTAATGGTACGCGGATTGTCGGTATTACCATCCGACCAATGGTCAAACCTCCAACCGTTTTCAGGGGTAGCATCAAGGGTTACTATAGTACCTATCATGTACCATCCTTCTCCACTAACACTACCATTGCCCTCAACTGATATGGTCAAATTCCATATTTTTTCTGAAACTAAACGCACGGCCATACCTTGGGATGCTGGCGTATAATAGTGTTGGGGGGCGCAGCCTGTGGAGTAAAACCAAAGGTAATACGCATCGTAGGGTTGGCCGTATTGGTCTATTTCATCACAATGAGTTGTACTCCAATAGTAGCCAGAAGAGTTTAAGCCGGAAACAGAATTAGCAATGCGGGAACCTGTCACGGGCAAAAAAATTGCCCCTGCCGATTCCATTATCTCCCACTGCTCCAGTGTGTATACGTCATCTGAAAAATAATGGTCACTATAAAAATCCCAATAGCCATTACTTCTCCAGTTCATACCTTTATCCGGACTCGAAACAAAAGAAACGCCCGATGGAGTTTCCCAGTTGTCAGGGAGAAGAATTACCCCATTCACTCCATTTACTTTGCCTAAAGCGAACAAACGCCTAGCATTAGGTCTACTATAGAACAGATAATACCATTCGTTCTTCGATAGTGTGCGCCAGGTACCAGGAGTATCGTTTCCTATCTGGTTATACACCCCCCAGTCAGCATACGCATATGTCCCAGTAAGGTCTGTTTTATCACTCCCGCCCGGACGATAATAACTACCAGCATTCCTTGTTGAATATGGCTGATACTCATCTGCACCGCTATCCCAACCACTTGTCCCCCAACCGAAAAGATCTATCCAGCCGTCATAAGTAGAAGATATATTATTGTTTCCATTACCAACTTTATCCCATTGGTGCTCTGCAAAACGCCAAGTGCCTTGCTTGGTCGTACCATCCGCACACTGGTGACTACCCTGTGCTGCATTATACTGCAAGTTGCCTGGAGAGAATGCTACTTTTCGGGTCGCGCTTACGCTAAACACACCAACGGTATTGGTGCTGTTTTGAGCAATGAGTGTTCCTGCGCTTACAGCAATAGCAAGCAAAAAAGTGAAAATCTTTTTTCTCATAATAACTTAATTATAATATTTTAAACAGGTTGAATATAAATGCCTAATTCCAAACCGCATTTATAAACAGCACTCGTAATCATTCCCCAATATTTGCGGTATTCGGCAGCTGACTTTATTGGTACATTTTTGCATACTTTCCCATATGCACATTGTTTGACCATAGTACCAAATTGTGTAAGACTGATTATTGGTTTCATATAGATTCTTGCGGCATCTATATCCGTCAAGGTGCCAGCAGGTAGACACGGAACGAAACTGAAGTATTCACTCTTGGAACTATATATCACACCTTCCACAAAATCTTTCTTTTGTTCCTTCATGGGCATTACAGCAGCTAGAAAGTATTCGTCTGTTGGCAACAGAGAACTCACGGGCGCAATTTCTTTTACAACGATAATCGTATCCACCTCAATACTATTTTTTTGCACATTCATCGTTCCGAATACAAGAATATCCCCTGGATGGTACTTCGTATTCCCGCGTCGGCAGCATATATTTCTAAAACAGCCATAAACATACGGATCTGTGTTGGCCGCGTTATTTGGCATAGGCAGCAAAGTACTCACAGGGCGTAGAGTTGTATGAACGGCTATTGGCTTTTTGGTGCTTATGACGGTTGCAACAGAGTCAGGCTCATATTCTCCCCAAAAGAAGAGTTTGTCTTCTGTTATTTTGCCGCTCTTATCTACGTATTTTCCTTCTCTTTTTATAAACTTTCGCTTATGCGTCTTTGTATTCCACGAAATAGTAATAGTTCCGCCAATTGAAACTCCGCGATACGAAGGCTCATCATTCGGATGACTTAAGAAAAAGATTCTACTCATAGTGATAATATTTTTTAAATTGCCTACTCTTTATTGGATTTTCGGCATTCTCCACTTTATAAGTAGTACGCGTATATACGCACAAAAAGTACTACTTCTGTTGTATCTTCACAGAGGCTCTCGCATTGCCCGAATCGTAAATACAGCAAAAGTAGTACACCAAACATGTACTAACATCCGCCAATTGAATACGATTCCGATGAAACTTGCGAGATTTCTGTGAACCTAATTGGTGTGTTAGATTTTTCAAATATGTAGTCCGTGTCCGCTGACACCTGACACGGGGCGTCTTTCTCAAAGACGCTGTAAAGATACAACAAAAAAATGGAATTACACAAATAATTCTGCATTTTTTTTGTATGTTTTGCAACATATCGCACGTTTGGTGTACTACTGTCGCTTGCGATTAGCAACCAATGGGAGCCCAATAAGACAAAGAACAACTTTGTACGACTTGCGTGTGCAAAAGTACTACAAAAAAAGCGAAAGGCGCAAAGGTTTGACCCTTTACGCCCTAATAAGCCATGATTTTTGGCCTATTCAATAATATTCTGCCATATGGTATTGTACGCAAGACTCAGCAATAATATCATCCAAGACCATTTATGGAACAGGAAAAATTGCGCCTTCCCCTGGACACTCATGACAACAAGTATCAGCAGCCATACAGCCATCACCGGCCATGGAGGAAAACGATACAAGCTGTCCAAAATACGGCCGTCCAGTAAGAGCAACATAGCCCGCTGGAAGCCGCACAATGGACAACTTATACCAAAGAGTTGCTTATATGCACAAGGCAGTAGCAAGAACACTTTCCATTCCGATTAGGAGAATATGTTCATCCATTCGAGCCAAGCAAATCCTGCAGAGCCGAGAATGACAACAGCCACGATGTAATAAACGACGTAGATGGCGCCAAAGATGATTCCAAGGATGGAAGTCACTTTGCCCGCTTTGAGCATACCGAAACCGGAATAGGCAGCAGGATTAGCGTTGTATGCAGCCAATCCTTTGTTAGCCAAGACCAGTCCTACAATACCGCAAACGAGTCCCACGAAGAAGCATCCGAAGAGGAGCGAACAGATTCCGAGCACTAATGATGCAACGGCATAAGGTGCATTTTGTTGTTGAGTTTCCATAATAAAATAAAATTTGAGATTACTGAATAGCTTTTGCGAGTTTGGCATTAATCTTCTCTAAACGAGCTAACTGAGACGAAGTCAATTCATCAGAAGCATTTTCTAATTGCTCTGCCAACTTCTGGTATTTCTCCATCAGAGAAGCCATTTTTGAATAGACACTTGTGTCTCCGGCCTGTACTTTTTTGTACACAGCGATGTACTCATTGACATACTTCTCATAAGAGTCAAGCACTTTGTCCCAATCAGAGGAAGATGAAGCAGCAGCCACCGATGAGGTGGTCATTGCAGAAGTAGTTGCAGCATTTGCATTCATGCTGGCGGTCAGACCGAACATTACAGCCATGACCAAAAAGAATAATTTCTTCATGTTTGTTTGATTTTAATTTGTTAATACTAAATGGCGCACTTATTTCTTTTTTGCGCTCATATGGATAATTCTGTTAATAACAGTTATTACCAGTTACTTATTTCATCCAGAGCATCCTGGTACATCTCCTCAGCCTCCTTTTGAGTTCTTTCATACATTTCGGAAGCCTCTTTCAACGTCGAGTTATAGATATCATCTACATCGTTGTAAATACTTGAAGATGAACTCTTTGTCTTTGCCTGTTTCTTGGCATTTTTGTCTATTTTGAGATAACTCGTCAACTTGAAAGAAAACTCTTTATTTTCGTAATTTTCGAACTCATTTGCCGACCAACGTACAAAGCCCGTTTCACCCGCTGCAAGCGTAAGCAAGTTTTTTAAGTCGTCAGAAGAATACACTCCTTGCATGCCACCTTCGCTGGCCGGCTTACTGAGAATCAGATTTGATTCCGTATCATAGACTTCGATACCAATACCGAAATTACCATACACCCCTTGTCCGAATGTTCCGACAGGTTCAAGTCCTTCTGTATCAAAACTGAAAGGTGCATCTGTTCTCTGTAGTTCGATGGAAATCAGGTACTTAGAAGGCCAACTGTTTTCATCATATTTAACTACATACGGACGCTCTACGATAGTGAAATAATCTCTTAAATCACCTTGTAACGAAGTGCTTTTTGGTGTTAAAGTGGCATCTTTCGATTTTTCGCCACATGAATTCAAGGTTAACATACATGCAACCAAACCAGTTAAAATTAATAATTTTTTCATAATAGATAATTATTGTTGATTTTGCCTACTCTATTGAGGATTTTCGGCATTCTCCATTTTATTCAGAACGTTGATAGTCTTGACTTCGGCGAGTTGCGTAAGCGATACTTACACTCGCTCTTGCTCAAGACTTCTTATCTCGTTTTACTTGAACGATTATTTCGGCATTCTCCATTTTTTGCGAATAGCGTGTGCAAAGAAACTACAAAAAAGCGAAAGGCGCAAAGGTTTGACCCTTTACGCCCTAATTAGCCCTAAATTTCGAATTTACTCCGTTTTATTTGCGTTTGAGTAGATCATCGGATAATCCTCGCAGATACTCCGTAAGTGGTTATAGTCGCGAATTAAATGCGAGAGATAGAGTTCCTGCAACGAATCTTCATATTGAGGATATGCGTCTGCTAAATGTTTATGCTCCTTCAATAATTCATTTGCATAGCCGGAAAGTTTGTAAATAGCAGCATTCATCGTCTTTTCCGGCATGTGCGATAGTGAATCGGCATAAGTGATATAGAGAGATGTATATTGCTTGTCGATTTTGTATTTCAGGTTTAGCCATGTAGAATCGACTGAATGCTGTTCGGTCATCTGTTGCGGTGACGGCTCATCGGAAGGCAACAACCACAGAAAGGCAACTATAGCAAGCAATGCAGTCATCATCACCGGTAATAGCCACATCATCCGCCAATAGCGGTGAAGCGCAGCACGGACTTGAAGAACAGAAATGTAGCGGCTTCTATCGGAAGCAAGGCAACGACGGATAATTGGTTTGACGGAATGAGGAAAAAGAAGTGCCAACATCTTGCCTAAAGCATAGATGTCCCTCTCGGGAAGCAAGACATCTGTCGGCAGTTGTTCCTCTGTACTGATAGATGGCGAAGTACCGATATTCTTGGCAATATACGCCTCATTGTCCGCAAAGCCGAAATCAATCAGCCGGACATGATTACCGGAGTCAGTAATTAGGATATTGGAGGGCTTCAGATCGCCGTGAACTATCTGGCGCTCATGCAGGAAAATCAATGCCTCCATCAGTTCGTCCGCTACGCGCCGACGCTCGGTAGAGGTGGGGGTTTCTGCTACGAATTTGTCCAAAGGACGACCATGGACGTACTCCATCAGAATAGCACGTCCTAACTGCGGATCATCCACCATGGCTATCGTCTGAACCACATAAATCGAATCCAGACGATGCATGATCTCAAACTCGCGCTCCAACAGGAGTTGATTGCGGGTTCGTTCGCCTTCGGTAGGTTTGGCGGCTTTCAAAACCACCCATTTGCCTCCCATCTGCGCACGGTACACCAAGTTGTGCCCGGAGTCGGACAGTAACTCATAATCCGTGAGGTGATCCACGCCTAATTCTTGCGAACTAAGTGGACGAACAGGACCCGATGTGAACGAATTTGTATCCATTGATAGTGCAAAAGTACAAAAAAATTGCGTATATACAAATAATTTTATAATTTTGCACAATTTTTGAGAAATGGACACTTCTTTTCAAACAAATAGCATCGCCATCAGCCAGCTGAAGAGGGCAGTTGAAGTACGTTTCGGGCGTGTTCCGGCAACTCCTTCGGACTTTGGAGAATTGAGTATCGCTATATTGCGTGCAACTGGCGAACGGATCAGTCCGGACACCCTCAGCCGTATATGGGGCTACAAGAAAGGCTATTCCTCCGTTCGGCAGAGTACGGCGCGTGTGTTGGAACAATACGCAAAAGCGAACGAAGAATCGGACTTCATCCATACAAATGCTATTCATGCTGATGAATGTCAAAAGGGCGACCGCGTGCGGATTGCGTGGTTACCTAACCGCATTTGCACGCTCTCCTATTTGGGCGACTACCGATGGCGCGTGGAGGAAGCCGTCAACAGCAAACTGCATGCCGGCAACACGTTCTCCTGCCGCACGATGGCGCAAAATCAAGCGTTGATAGTGGATCATTTGCATACGAGAGATGCCGACTACGAAGGCTATGCCATCGGTGGTAAGAACGGCCTCACATTAGTAGCCAAGATATGAGAAAAAGCAAAAGGCGCAAAGGATCAAACCTTTGCGCCTAATTGGTTACGTATATCACAGACTACATATCTCCTGACCAGCCGTGACCTAAGTCCCTTTTTATTCTATGTTCGTACTTTTCCTCGTAGTGGGGACTACTCGGGTACTTCACTCGAAATGCAGTTCATTGCATTTCTTCATCATACCGGAACTCAAAATACGGCAGAGCAAAGTATTTTTTCCAACAATACCGTTAATTCGTCTTCGATATTTTTTGCCCATTGCCCGACAAAGACCACAAAGTGATCTACACTCCATTACACACGTCCGCGAGGTACTTGGGTGTAATCGCCTTTAAACTTGTTGGTTCATTTTTAGCCAATGCCCGGAAATACTGCTTTTGCCAAATCTGACGGTGAAGTGTCTGATAGTTGATATAGAACCCATACAAAGGCGCCCCTTCCGCCGCACAGACCGCAGTCCGCAATAAGTTCAAGACGGCACAGACTGCTGCCCGCACCGCTCTTGCAGATGCCGCACAACGTGCCGCCCTTGCCGCCGCTTTCAAAGCGCAAAAGCGTTACAAGACACTCTGTGGCTACACCTTCGCCCAGGAATACGCCAAATTGTAACACTTGACGCGTTATCGTCTCGCCCGCATCAAAGAGCGCATGAGCCAATCTTGGCTCATTAAATGAATGTTTAATCTTCGTTGGCTGCCTGCCGATTACCGCATCGCTGTCCTCTCTCCGCGTGAGTATGTTTGTTACCTAGTGTCGCCCTTCGTCTTTGTGTCATGCTTTTACACAAGGACACAAACGCCAAAGGTTTGCCCGACACGCGCTAAATGCGGGTGTAACCAAAGCCAATCAGCCTCGCGCTAATCGTATACCCTTACTATACCCTTGCTATACCTTTACGTCTCTCTGCGTTTGTTTATTACAGGACGATTACATCGTCCGCTCTTTCTTTCATTGTATCGGATACTATCCGAAATTTTTTGATACCAAGAGGTGCGTGTTTAAAATCGTTCGCGGAACTCGGAGGGGGTACAGCCTTTGGACTCCCGGAAGAGACGGTTAAAATGGCTGAGTGTGTTGAAACCACAGGAGAAACCAATCTCGGAAACAGGGTGCTGTGTCGTCAGTAACAACCGTGCTGCTATACCCAACCGGTAATCAATGAGATAACGGTTGGGTGTGCGGCCGGTCTTGTTTCGGAAGAAACGCGAGAAAGATTCCGGTGCCATGCATGCCAAATCTGCCATTTCTTTCAACCCTATATCGTTCATGTAATTTTTTGCGATAAACTCTTTTACCTGCCTTACCCGTTCGTCCTCATTCTCTTCTTTGGCATCTACAAAAGAGGAGGAGGAGAGTTCGTGTGCATCTTCCACTAATGACAACCGGTACAGCAGATTGAACAGCCGGATGACAGAGGCAAAACTGTCATTGCTTTGAGCCAAATTGATAATATCCTCGCGCAATAAACGGATGGCGGGTTCCGGAAAGGCAAGCCCTCTTTGGGCGCGCTCTATCATACGCCGGATGGACGCTAACGCGCGCTTGTCCATTAAGGCGCCCCGGAAAATATCCGGATCTATGTGGATCGTGATTTCATGTATGTCCTGCTCCGGGCATGTGCCCTGCTCCCAAATGTGCACCAACTTACTGCCGGTGATAAGCACCAGATCCAAATCTCCGATCTGCTCGTGACTGTCACCTATGGTGCGTACCACACCGGCGGCATTCTCTACGAAATTCAGTTCAAACACCTCATGGCAGTGCGCCGGGTACTCAAAGTAAGTCTTATGACGGTCGCCTACATAAAAAATGTCTAATGGCTCCAAATGAGTGATTTCGTTGAAAATTTCTTTCATCGGTGTGAGTGTTATGAAAATTTGCTGCAAAATTACAATAAAAAAATGAATTTTGCAAACTGAATTTGACATTTTGACAGAAAATGCAAAAAATCAGTCGGTTTTGTATTAGTCTGTTTGCGAAAAAAGCAGTAATTTTGCACCGGAATTTCAAAGACTACTAACCAAGACAAATGACTAATACGAATTACGGATATTTTGATGACGAGCATCGTGAGTATGTGATCACGACTCCGCAAACACCTTTCCCTTGGATCAATTATTTGGGAAACGAGGATTTCTTTGGTTTGATCAGTAACACCGGAGGCGGCTATGATTTTTATAAGGATGCCAAGTTCCGCCGTATAACCCGTTATCGCTATAACAGCGTGCCGATGGACAGTGTAGGGCGCTATTTTTACATCAAGGATGGGAATACTGTATGGAATCCGGGATGGAAACCCTGCAAAACGCCTTTGGACTCCTATGAATGCCGTCATGGTATGAATTACACGCGTATCACGGGTGCGAAAAATAAGGTACGCGCGAGCGTCCTGTGTTTCGTCCCGATCGGCGTAAAGGCGGAGATACAGAGGCTCACCCTCACCAACCTCTCCGACGAAACCAAGTCCATTAAACTATTCTCGTATGCCGAGTGGTGTCTGTGGAATGCCGCTACCGACAATGAGAATTTCCAGCGTAACCTCTCTACCGGAGAGGTCGAGATTGAGCAGACGGCGGATTTCACAGCCCTTTATCATAAGACCGAATACAAGGAGCGACGCAATCATTATGCCTACTATGCGGTCAATCAGCCCGTGCAGGGCTTTGATACCGACCGAGAAGCTTTCGTCGGACTGTATAACGAATTAAGCGAACCGCAGGCGGTATTGAATGGCCGGTCTGCTGATAGCGTGGCACATGGATGGAGTCCGGTCGCTTCGCATTGCATAGAAATGACCCTCGCTCCCGGTGAGACCCGCGACTTGGTCTTCATACTCGGTTATGAGGAGAATCCTGAGCAAGAGAAGTTTGCAGCCCCCGATGGAGAGATAACCTCGCTCAATACACGCGATTTTCACATTATTAATAAAGTACGCGCGCACGAAGTTATCCGCCGGTTTGCTACCATAGAGGCGGTCGAAGCTGCTTTTGCTCAACTCAATGCCTTGTGGGACGAATTGCTCGGTAAGTTCCAAATACAAAGCCCGGATGAGCGGCTCAACCGGATGGTGAATATATGGAACCAATACCAGTGTATGGTCACCTTCTGCATGAGCCGGTCCGCTTCCTTCTTCGAGAGCGGTATAGGCCGCGGAATGGGTTTCCGGGACTCTAACCAAGACCTCATTGGCTTTGTACACCAGATTCCTTCTCGTGCACGGCAACGTATCCTCGACATCGCCGCAACCCAGTTCCCTGATGGAGGTTGCTACCACCAGTACCAGCCTCTCACCAAACGCGGCAATAATGATATAGGAGGAGGATTTAACGATGACCCTATGTGGCTCATCTTCGGTACTACTGCCTATATCCGTGAGACCGGAGACTTCTCCATCTTGGACGAACCCGTACCATGGGAGAATGTGTCCGGAACAGAAGTGCCGCTTATGGAACACCTTCGTATCAGTTTTAACCATGTCATCAACAACCTCGGTCCTCACGGTCTGCCGCTTATCGGACGAGCCGATTGGAATGATTGCCTCAACCTCAACTGTTTCTCTTCCGATCCTAACGAGTCTTTCCAGACTACGGAAAACAGAGTCATCGGCTCTCAGGCGGAGAGTCTTATGATTGCAGGACTGTTCGTCTATTGCGGACGCCAATACGCCGAACTATGCCGTACGCTCCATCTCGACGAGGAAGCGCTACGGGCGGATGAACATGTCTCTGCCATGTGTCAATCCGTAGAGCAATACGGTTGGGACGGCGAATGGTACCTGCGTGCCTATGACTTCTATGGCAACAAAGTAGGATCTCACGAGAACGAGGAGGGGAAAATCTTTATCGAGTCCCAGGGATGGTGCGCCATGGCGCGGATTGGAGCGGAGAAAGGCTTGCCCGAGAAAGCCTTGGATAGCGCAGCCAAACTCCTCGATAGCCCCTTCGGAATGGTACTCAACTATCCGGCGTACACCACCTATCATATCGAACTCGGAGAGCAGTCCACCTATCCCGCCGGTTACAAGGAGAACGGAGGTATCTTTTGCCATAACAACCCATGGGTCATCATCGCCCAAACCGAAGCCGGACGCGGCAATGACGCATGGGAGTTATACCGCAAGATCTCGCCGGCGTGGATAGAGGACCAATCACTCCACCGCGTCGAACCCTATGTCTATTGCCAGATGGTCGCAGGCAAAGAGGCTGCACGACCCGGAGAGGGGAAAAACAGCTGGCTCACCGGTACTGCCGCTTGGAACTGGCTCACAGTCTCCCAGCATATACTCGGTATTCGGCCTACCTTCCGGGGGCTTATGGTAAACCCCTGCATACCTGCCGACCTCAAGGAATATACCGTCACCCGCAAATGGCGCAACGCTGAATATGTCATCACCGTCAGAAACCCGAACGGCAAGCAGCGCCCCGAATACCCGACAATACTTCCCTATGAGCAGGGAAAACACGAGGTGGAGATAGTACTATAACGCAATCAAAAACAAACTCTGATAACATGAAAAAGTTAACAATCTTATTAGCTGCCCTTATGGTTGGTTGTACCGCCTGTGAGGCGCAGGAGAAAAAACAACGCCCGATGGATAATGATGCCGTTCAGTTTGCTATGTCCATGGGCATTGGTTGGAACCTTGGTAACCAGATGGACGCTCACTATGGCGGTTGTTCGTACGAAGAGGGATGGGGCAACAAAGCAGCCACCCAGCAGACCTTCAACGGTGTGGCTAACGCGGGCTTCAAATCGGTTCGTATTCCTGTGACATGGATGGGGCATATCGGACCGGCTCCTACTTATACGATTGAGAAAGCATGGCTGGACCGAGTGGCGGAATTGGTGGATATGGCTCATAAGGCAGGACTCAAAGCGATTATTAACATTCACCATGATGGATTTGGCGCGTCCGACACGCCGAGCAAAGGTTACCACTGGATAGACCTGCCCGGTGCTGTGAAGAGCGAAGAAA
>CAMHKW010000002.1 GCA_946185835.1 uncultured Bacteroidales bacterium | reverse complement strand
TGTTCATCATACAGGTCGCCTTGTACTAAATATAAAGTAGAGATGTCGTACTTTGCTTTTTTGTTCCAGCACTTAATAGCATTGTTGATGTCGCCGACAGCATCAGTCAGGTTCTTCTGATAGTAGTAAGCGAGGGAACGGTAGAAATAGGCATCGGCATCGTTAGGGTTGACTTCCAACTGCCTGGTAGCATAATATGTAGCGCTTTCGAAATCTTCTGCTTGTATAGCATCGTTTGCCAGCTCGAGATTGGTCTGAGCCAATACCGACAGACTCAGCACTAAGGCAACAAATAATGTTAATCGTCTCATCTTAAGTATTGTATATATTATCCGGAGCGGGAATGGCAGCACTGCGTTACTCATGACCGACGCCTACCCTGCCTCATCGGAGGCGCTAATTCCCAATAACGCCACAAAGTTATTAAAAAAAAATCTAATTGCCAAACGAATCGTTATGGTTCGCAGGGGGTAGCATTCACTTTTTCGTAAGATTTAGTTTTCTGTTTTGATATATCAATTCTTTTTACTAATTTTGTGGGCTATTTATTTGGCAAGCACTTCCACAAAGCTGTATCGTTTCTTGCCACCGATTCAGAACTATCAAAAACTCATATCACACTATGTATACCACCTACAAACCCGGCGACCGCATGGATCGTCTGATGAGCAACGAAGCAGAAGCGCTGCGTATCATCTCACGTTTCGACTTGGCTCTTGGCGTCGGAGAACAGACGATAGAAGAGGCTTGCGAGAAAGCCAACATCCACACTGCCACCTTCTTGGCATTGGTCAACTACAAGATTGGTGCCGAGCGAGATGTCAACATCGCCGAGATCTCGGTGCCCACGCTCATCTCCTATCTACGCCAATCACACCACCATTTCTTCGAGTTCTCGCTCCCTATGTTGCGACGCAAACTCATCGAGGCTGTCAACTACTCGGCACACGACTCGAAGATTCCGGTGCTGATAATGCAGTATTTCGACAATTACGTCAACGAGATATCGCTTCACATGGAGCAAGAAAACAAAGAGGTGTTTCCATACGCCGAAGCCATCATGCAAGGCAAGGTGCCAAACACCAAGAATATCAACGAATATGCCAAGCACCACCACGATGTTGACGACCAGAATATGGCAGACAAACTGGCAGAGCTCAAGAAACTCATCATCCGTTTTTACCCTGCCAGCGATAGTAATCCGCTTATGTTCTCGGCGTTATACGACCTCTTCCTCACCGAACAAGACATCGCTACACACTGCTCAATTGAAGACAACATACTCATTCCTGCTATTCGCATGTTAGAGCATAACAACAAAATCAAGCAGTTACACTCATCAGAACACAATGAAGAAGAGAACGAAACAGAGCCGTTGTCGGAAAGAGAAATAGACGTACTGAAGAAAGTAGTTAGCGGATTGAGCAACAAAGAGATAGCCGACGAGTTGTGTATCTCTATACACACCGTCATCTCACACCGCAAAAACATAACACGCAAACTCAACATTCACTCCACCGCCGGACTTACCATATATGCTATAGTAAACAATATCGTTGACATCGAGTCACTTAGATAATATTCGACATGCTTTCGCAAGTTCGCAGATATATCGAGGCAGAGCACCTCTTTGAGTCATCCGACAGGCTGTTAGTTGGTCTGAGTGGTGGCGTCGACTCCGTTGTTCTCACTCATATCCTACTCCGTCTCGGTATGGCAATAGAGGCAGTGCATTGCAACTTCCATTTGCGTGGCGACGAGTCCGACCGCGACGAGTCGTTCGTTCGTGAGTTCTGCTCGGCACACGATATTGCGTTGCATGTCGTTCACTTCGACACACTTAGCTATGCACGCGAACATGGCATCTCGGTGGAGATGGCAGCACGCGACCTGCGTTACGAGCAGTTCGGGAAGCTGCGCGAGCAACTCGGCTGCGAATATATTGCTGTGGCGCATCATCAGAACGACCAGGCAGAGACGTTGCTACTCAACCTGCGGCGAGGTACGGGGCTACGCGGGCTGTGCGGCATGAGGGCTAAGAACGGGCGTGTCGTTAGGCCGCTGTTGGAACTCACGCGGCAAGAGATAGCCGACTACGCCGACAAGCACCACCTCGCTTTCGTGGAAGATAGCACTAATGCCGACACCTCGTATCGTCGTAATGCCATACGACAACAGATAAGCAAGTATAGTCAGTCCGACATCCGCCACATAGCTCATACCGCGCGACTGATGCAAGACTACGTACGCCTCACCGATGCTTATATCGCAACGCTGCAAGAGCGACTGATGCAGGGCGACAGCATCAACATACCGGCACTGCTTGCCACACCCGCACCGCAACTCGTGCTCTACGAGCTGCTGAAAGACTACAGCTTTCAACAACACGAAGCTATCTTTGCCACGCTAAGCGGGCAAGCCGGCAAACAATTCGAAAGCGACGACTACATACTGCTCAAAGACCGAGACCGCCTTCTCGTTCGTCCTAAAAATAAGGGGTGTCAAGACTCTGAGCCTGTCATCAAGCAGCGTCTGCTCGACCTCGACAAGCCACTCTCCTACCCTGCACCCACCGAACCCGTGGCATTCTTCGACAGCCGACTGCTCCAACACCGACTCACGCTGCGGCACTGCCAACCCGCCGACCGCTTCGTGCCCATCGGGATGAGACAACATAAGAAGATTTTCGATTTCCTGACCGACATGCACGTGCCGCTCATCGACAAACAACGAGTATGGCTGCTATGCGCCGACGACGAAATAGCATGGGTCGTAGGATACCGCATCTCCGACCGTTTTAAGATAACAGACAAGAGCAAACAAGCAGTGGAAATCAAAGTGGTTAGTGTTTAGTGGGTACGCCGGTTTGAAACCGGCGGAAAAAAAGAAACATCAGCAATCAAAAATCAGAAATAAGAAATCAAAAACATGCATACTTACGGCATCATAGGTTATCCGCTTTCCCATTCCTTTTCGAGTAAGATTTTCGAGGACATCTTCTGGCGAGAGTCGCTCGACTGCCGATATGTCAACTTCGAGATACGCGACCTTGAGCAGCTCGACGAGTTCTTAAGCAAGCGTGAGTTCAATGGTCTCAACATCACCCACCCCTTCAAAGAAGCCATCATCTCACGTCTTGACGAACTCGACCCCGTAGCTTCTCAGATAGGAGCTGTCAACGTAGTGGTAAACCGCGATGGACGCCTTGTGGGATACAACACCGACAGCGATGGATTCAAACGGTCGTTACTAAGTTATTACGAAGACACAAGCATGCCTCAACCGCCGCGTAGAGTCATGGTATTAGGTACCGGAGGTGCTGCCAGAGCCGTTTGTCACGCTCTCAGTGGGTTGAATCGAGACGTCACTAACGTCTCGAGAGACCCGGGAAAGGCACGGATAACATACGACATGCTTAACCGGGAAATCCTTGATGCCCACCAGCTTATCGTAAACTGCACCCCTCTGGGGATGTATCCCGATGTCGACAGCGCACCACCGATACCCTATCATCTGCTCTCACACCGACACGTCCTCTACGACCTCGTCTACAACCCGCCTTTCACCACCTTCATGCGATTAGGGCAGCAACATGGTGCTATCACTATCAACGGAAGAGTAATGCTCCAATATCAAGCTATGGCTGCATGGGACATCTGGAGGTCAGAAATTATGAGAAAAGAATACTAATCAAGAATATACAAGAATATAGAACCATCATAACCATCGATACGACAATGAAAAGAGTCATTTCCGCTATTGCCTTGACCATGCTGAGCCTGCTGCCAGTCTGTTCGCAAAACGAGAGCAGCATCATCTACTACAGTCCGCTCACACGCATCGCCATCGACATTGAATACGACGAGCTTACCGACCAAGCCGGCATGTTCTGCCAATACGCCGAGCGTTATTTGGGGGTTAAAGCCGACATCGTGACCAACAAGAGCTATTTTATGCTGCGCCGCTTGTCTGCTGCACCTATTGCCGATGCCGACACCTCACGCGCCTTCGTCCTGAGCGACAAAGACCTGGCATCGACCTCACTCCGTCTCACTGCCAACCGGACACTGGCGGGTATCAACATAGGTGAGTCGGACGACATGTCGGAATACGTTTGCCAAGATGTTTGGCAACAGCAGCCCGCCGAGCTACACACCGCACTGCCGCTATTAGAAGAGCAGATGCAGGCAAGCTCCACCGCTAAGATGGCAGAGGCTACAGCCAAACTCATATACCGACTCCGTGAGGCACGACTCGCATTACTTGCAGGAGAGGCTGAACACGGTGCAACCGACGGAACAGCTTTGCAGACAGCACTCGCCGAGATCAACAGCCAAGAGCAGCAGCTGGTGGCACTCTTCCTGGGAAAGAGGACGACAACGACTCATAAGAAAACCATCTGCTACACCCCTCGCGCCAACACCGACAACGAAGTGCTCTTCCGCTTCTCAACTAACGAAGGTGTGGTGGCTGCCGACAACCTCATCGGAGAACCTTACATGGTGTCTACGGTGGTCGACATAGTGAAGGCACCTGTCAGCGAGAAGAAAAGCAGTCAAACGGCAAGTCCGTTTACATACCTACAGCCGGGCTATTGCGTGCTGACACTTACCGACCTCGAAAACAACCAACTGCTCAGCTTATCATGCAAAGTGGCACAGTTAGGAATAGTGCGATATGTGGCACCCTCACTCATCAAAGCTAATGCCGCCATCACCCTTTCACCACTAACCGGAGAGATACTCTCCATACAACACAAACGCTAAACGACAGCATAAATGAAACGTATCAGTTTAATAATAGCCCTCGTGGGAATCACGCTTTTGGCAACAGCACAAGAGCTCAACTGCAATGTGCAAATCAACTCCGACCAGATAGAAGGGTCGAACAAAGAGGTATTCAATACCTTGCAGAAGTCGCTCTCCGAGTTCATCAATACCACACGCTGGACCTCGTTGGTGTTTGCCGAACAAGAACGTATCGAGTGTAACATGACCATCATCGTCCACTCTATCAGCTCAGAAGACGGCATCTACCACTGCGAACTGCTCGTGCAGTCGCGCCGACCTATCTTCAACACCACTTATAACTCGCCCGTTCTCAACCATCGTGACGCCGACTTCAACTTCTCATACCAGGAATTCGACCGACTGGAGTTCAACAACAACACCTTCACCAACAACCTCACCGCCCTGATTGGCTACTACTGCTACCTGATTATCGGTTTCGACATGGACACATACTCCCGTCTGGGCGGCACGCCGGCGTTTCAACAATGCGAGAGTATTGTGTCAAGTGCACAAACACAGCAGCTGTCGGAAAGCGAGATGATGGGATGGACCTCGCACACCCTGAAAGGCAGCAACCGCAATAGACACATGCTGATTAACAACATCATGGACGAGGCATTCAAAGGGCTGCGCACCTTCTACTACGACTACCACCGTCTCGCATTAGACCGGATGACCGAAAACGTCGACAACGCACGCGCACGTATCGCCGAAGAGTTGCCGCTTCTCAGAGATGCCAACCGAGCAAGACCTTCCGCTTACTACGTGTCGACTTTCCTCGACGCTAAGGCCGATGAGCTGGTCGACATATTCAAAAAAGGAACGGCAGACGAGAAGAAAAAAGTGTACGACACGCTGATGGATGTCGACCCCACACGACAAAACACCTACAACAACATCAACAACTAACCGCATGTTACAACACCTATATATTCAAAACTTCGCCCTTATCTCGCATTTAGATATCGACTTATACCCTGGCTTCTCGGTTCTGACCGGCGAGACAGGTGCCGGTAAGTCTATCATACTCGGTGCCTTAGGTCTGATACTCGGCGAACGAGCCGACTCAAGAACTATCACCGAAGGCGAACACCGGTGTGTCATCGAAGCTACATTCACACTCGAACTCGACAACACACGGCACGTCGTCAGACAGATACTCTCGCAAAACGAGATCGACGACGACGACACCCTCATCCTCCGACGAGAGCTGACCGACAATGGTCGCTCACGCGCATTCATCAACGACACACCCGTGCAACTCAGCACCTTACGGCAAGCAGCATCGGTACTCATCGACATACACTCGCAGCACCAGAACCTGCTGTTGCGAGACTCCGACTTCCAACTCTCGGTGGTAGACACCATAGCACAGAACCAAACGCTGCTAAACCAATATCGGCAGACCTTTAATAATTATAAAGAGCAACAGCGACGACTCGAACAACTGCAACAAGCCGACCTCAAAGCACGCGAAGAAGCCGACTACCTGCAGTTCCAATACGACCAGCTGAAGAACGCCAACCTGCAGGACGGTGAGTTAGAAGACATCGAAACCGAACACATGCAACTCACACATGCCGAAGACATCAAGCGCGCACTCTTCGAAGCGGCTAACCTGCTGAGCGAAGAGAGCACTCAAGCCTCAGTCAAAGAAGCTATTGCGCAGCTCAGGCAAGCTTCGCGATACAGCGACAAGAGTCAGCTTATCGAACGACTCGAGAGTCTGTATATCGAACTCAAAGACATACACAACGAGACACAACGCGATGCCGACGACATCGACTACGACCCCGAACGACTGCAGATAGTGGAAGAACGGCTCGACACCCTTAATTCACTGCTGCTCAAACATCATAAGCAGACCATCGCCGAACTTATCGAACTAAGAGACTCGCTACAGCAACAACTCCTCTCGCAGTCTAAACTCGCCGACGAGATACAGCAACTGCAAAAACTAATAGCTCAGCTGCACGCCGAGCTCGACACCCTTGCCACACAACTCACCACCCGACGACTCGACGTACGCGAACAGATATGCCAACAGCTGCTGCAACGACTCGAACAACTCGGCATGCGCAACGCCAACGTCGACATCAGCATCACCACCACCGAGCTGAATGAAAACGGACACGACTTACTGCAATTCCTCTTCGCAGGAAACAAAAACCAAACGCTACGACCTATAGCACAAGTGGCATCGGGAGGAGAGATAGCAAGACTCATGCTTAGTCTTAAGTCGCTGACAGCACAACAATTGGCACTCGAAACCATCATCTTCGACGAGATAGACACAGGCGTGTCTGGAGAAGTGGCAAGCAACATGGGAAATATAATGAGACAGATGGCGCAAAGCCGACAAATCATCACCATCACCCACCTGCCACAGATAGCAGCTAAAGGACAACATCATTATAAGGTATACAAGCAAGATAACGAACAGCGCACCGAGACACACATGACACTGCTTAACCAAGAACAACGTACCGACGAGATAGCCACGCTGCTCTCAGGACAAGACATCACACAAGCGGCACGCGACAATGCCAAGGCGCTACTAATGAATCACTAACCATCACTTACTTACAAACAATAGAAACAGCCAATGCTACCTCTTGCAGAACGACTTCGACCACGCACTCTCGATGAATATATCGGACAAAAACACCTTGTAGGCGAAGGTGCTATACTCCGTCGTATGATCGAGAGCGGCAACATATCATCTTTCATCCTATGGGGACCTCCGGGTGTGGGCAAGACGACACTTGCCAAGATCATAGCCAACACCTTAGAACGCCCGTTCTACACCCTCTCTGCCGTCACCTCAGGAGTCAAAGAAGTACGTGAGGTAATCGACAAAGCCCGACACAACAACGGACTTTTCGCAGCCCCGACACCCATACTCTTCATCGACGAAATACACCGCTTCTCCAAGTCCCAACAAGACAGTCTGCTCGGGGCTGTCGAGAACGGGACTATCATACTGATAGGTGCTACCACCGAAAACCCTTCGTTCGAAGTCATCACACCACTGCTCTCACGATGCCAAGTGTATGTGCTCAAAAGTATGAACCGCGACGAGCTGCTCGAACTCGCACAACGAGCACTCACCACCGACATCGAACTGCGCAAACACCATATCGAACTGCGAGAGACCGACAACCTACTGCGCTACTCAGGAGGGGATGCACGCAAACTGCTCAATATCATCGAGCTTGTAGTAACACAGCAAACAGCCGAAGCCAACGAGAAGGGCGACACCATCGTCATCGACAACAACACCGTGGCACAAAAGCTGCAACAGAACCCCGTCGCCTACGACAAAGACGGCGAGATGCACTACGACATCATATCGGCTTTCATCAAGTCGGTGCGTGGTAGCGACCCGCAAGCAGCACTATACTGGTTAGCACGAATGGTGGCTGCAGGAGAAGACCCTAAGTTCATCGCACGACGACTCGTCATCTCTGCAGCCGAAGACATCGGACTCGCCAACCCTAACGCTCTGCTTATCGCCAACGCCGCTTTCGACGTGGTGAATAAGATAGGCTGGCCCGAAGGACGAATACCTCTCGCCGAAGCTACCGTATACCTCGCCACATCACAAAAAAGCAACTCGGCATATCTCGGCATCGACGCCGCACTCGCCGAAGTAAACAACTCCGGCAACCTACCCGTACCACTACACCTCAGAAACGCACCTACAGCACTGATGAAAGAACTCGGATATGGCGACGACTACAAATATGCTCACGACTATAAAAACCATTTCGTCCGACAACAATACCTGCCCGACGAAATACGCGACAAGAAATTCTGGGAACCACAAGGCAACCCCGCCGAACAACGTACTGCCGAATGGATGAGACATCTGTGGGAAGAAAACGACAACGACAAAGACTCATAAGATGGCAGGAATATATATACATATACCTTTCTGCGTCTCACGGTGCCTTTACTGCGACTTCTTCTCAACAACAATGCTCAACCGCCGAGACGAATATGTCGACTGCCTAAAGCAAGAACTAATGCTACGCAACCATTACCTACCCGACAACAATATCAACACCATATATTTCGGCGGAGGAACACCATCACTACTTACCGCTAAACAGATAGCCGACATACTCAACACTATCAACATTACTTACAACGTTGCCGACAACGCTGAGATAACACTCGAAGCCAATCCGCAAGACCTGAATACTAACCTACTGAAAGCACTGCACGACATAGGCGTCAACCGACTAAGCATCGGAGTACAGACATTCAACGACACACAACTCCGACAACTCGGTAGACGACACAACGCACTAACGGCACAACAGGCTGTAAAGATGGCACAACGATATTTCGACAACATCAGCATCGACCTGATATATGGTCTGCCAAAACAAGATATCAGCCAACTTGAAGACGACCTCGACAAGACACTCGAACTGAAAGTACAGCATATCAGCACCTATAACCTCACTTTCGAGCCAGACACACCAATAACAAGGCTGCTGCAGCAAGGCAAAGTACAACAACTTGAAGATACTGAGCTTAATAACATGGTCGACACCATTAGTCGCAGACTCATTAAAGAAGGCTTCGAACGCTACGAAGTATCTAACTATAGCCTGCCCGGCTACCATTCGCAACATAACACATCGTATTGGAAACGAATACCATACTTAGGAATCGGTGCCGCAGCTCACTCGTTCAACCTCAACTCAAGGCAATGGAACGTAGCCGACCTCGACAAATATATGTCGGCAATTAAGGCACGGAATTTGTCATACCAAAGAGAAGAGCTTTCCGTAACCGAAATCTACAACGAACAAGTGATGCTCGGGCTAAGATATAAAGAAGGCATACCGCTCGGCGAGTTGAGCAAGCAACAACAGCAATACCTGACAAAAGCAGTAGCTGCTTTCGTCGAAAACAAAAAACTCAGATACGACGGACAGCGACTCGTAGCAACAGCCGAAGGATTGAAAATAATAGATTACATAACCCGAGAACTTATGATGGACTGAAACGACATCCGATAAGTTAACTCTAACACATATACTAACCTACTTCAACTGATTAAATTCATTCTACAGATATGGCACAAAAACAAAAAAACAACGAACAGACTTCTAACTTCAAACTCCAATTTGCCAAGTGGTTTTGGCTGCTCTTCTTCATAGGCGTGGCAGCCGTAGTGTTGCTCTTCGTAATGATTAGCAAAGGCTGGCTGGGATATCTGCCTCCACTCGACGAACTGCAAAACCCGAGAAACAAATACGCAACGGAACTCTACAGCTCCGACATGCAGGTCATCGGACGATACTATATCAACGAAAACCGCGTGGAAGTGAAGTATGCCGACATCTCACCTAACGTCATCAACGCCCTCATTGCCACCGAAGATGTGCGTTTCTACGAGCATTCCGGCATCGACTTCTTTGCGCTCTTCCGCACTGCCATCAAACTCGGACGAGCAGGAGGAGGCTCCACTCTGACGCAGCAACTGTCGAAACAGCTATACTCTCCTCATGCCGACAACAAAATAGAACGTGCCATGCAGAAACCCATCGAATGGGTCATCGCTGCCAAACTCGAACGGCTCTACTCTAAAGAAGAGATAATACAAATGTATCTCAACCAGTTTGACTTCCTATACAATGCAGTAGGTATAAAGTCGGCTGCACAAGTATATTTCGGCACCACCCCCGACAAACTGAACATACAGCAGGCTGCCATGCTCGTCGGTATGTTCAAAAACCCTGCACTCTACAACCCCATACGTCGACCCGAGCGTACACAGAGCCGACGAAACGTGGTACTCTCGCAAATGGAAAAATACGGAAAGATAACCGAGGCAGAATGTGACTCACTAAAACAATTGCCGCTTGACGTACATTTTCACTCCGTCGATCACAAAGAGGGGTTAGCTCCCTATCTGAGAGAATATCTCCGACAAGTAATCACAGCCAAAGAACCCAAGGAAAGCAACTACCCGAGCTGGAACAAACAGCAGTATGCCTACGACAAAGAACAATGGGAACACAACCCGCTCTACGGCTTCTGCCAGAAAAACAAAAAAGCAGACGGCTCCACCTACGACATCTACAACGACGGACTGCGTATCTACACCACTATCGACTCGAGGATGCAACGGTATGCTGAAGAAGCAGTTAACGAGCACATGAGGTATTTGCAGACTCAGTTCTTCAAAGAGAAAAGGAAAAGCAAAACAGCACCTTTCTCAAGCCAACTCAAGAAAGCAGAAGTCGACGACATCATGAACCGAGCCATGAAACAAACCGACCGCTACCGCTCACTTAAAAAGAAAGGAATGTCGGATGAAGAAATCACCAACATCTTCAACACTCCTGTTGAGATGCGTGTGTTTACCTACGACGGAATGATCGACACCATGCTCTCACCGCTCGACTCCATCCGTTGGAACAAAAGCTTCCTGAGGTGCGGAATGATGTCCATCGACCCGCACTCCGGACACGTCAAAGCATACGTCGGTGGACCTAACTTCGCTCATTTCCAATACGACATGGTGAACCTCGGACGACGACAAATAGGGTCCACTGTAAAACCTTTCCTCTACACTCTCGCTATGGAAGAGAACATGTGGCCATGCGACAAAACAGTCAACCAGCAAGTCACACTAATCGATGCCAACGGCAGAGAATGGGCTCCACGCAACTCCGACAAAAACAACATAGGCGACACCGTCACCTTAGAATGGGGACTCACCAAGTCGAACAACTGGATCTCGGCATACCTGATGAGCCTGTTTACACCCGACGCACTTGTCAACCTAATGCACTCGTTTGGCATCACAGGCGAGCTGCCAGCTGTAGTCTCGCTATGCCTCGGACCTTGCGAAGTAAGCGTGGCTGAGATGGTGGATGCATACACCACCTTCCCTAACAAAGGCATTCGTATCGAACCTATCTACGTCACGCGTATCGAAGACAACAACGGAAATGTCATCGCTTCGTTTGCACCTGTAACCCACGAAATAATTAGCGAAGAGGCTTCGTACAAGATGATACACATGCTTCGCAACGTAATCGACCACGGAACCGGAGTCAGACTCAGATATAAATATGGACTCAAAATGCCTATCGGTGGAAAGACCGGCACCACACAAAACAACTCCGACGGATGGTTCATGGGATTCACACCTTCGCTCGTGAATGGCGTTTGGGTAGGAGGAGAAGACAGAGGTATTCACTTCGACAAGATGTCAGAAGGACAAGGAGCAAGCATGGCATTGCCCATCTGGGCACTATACATGCAAAAGGTAATGGCAGACCCGACACTCGGATATTCAGATACCGAAGACTTCGACATTCCCGAATGGTTCGACCCCGAAGCAGGATGCAAACAGTAAACTGACAACGGCATCGGCAAAAGTAACATACCTGCAAAAGCAAATTACAACATCGGCAAAAGTAACATACAACACATGATAAAAATATCGAGATACATCGTTTGCCTGTTGCTCGCTTTCTGCACCAATGCAGCATGGGCACAACTCAACACCGACCGCATCACAGCTATCGGCAGAAACGCGCTGTATTTCGAAGACTACGTGCTCAGCATTCAATATTTCAATCAGGTAATAAAAATCAAACCTTATCTTGCTGAACCATACCTCTACCGAGCAATAGCCAAGATTCAACTATCCGACTACAACGGTGCCGAACGCGACTGCTCAAAAGCCATCGAAAACAACCCTTTCATGCCGGGCGCATACTACACACGTGGCTTCGTCTACCGACAGCTATCGCAATTCGATAAGGCAGAAGCCGACTTCAATCAAGCACTCCAGTTTGCGCCTGAGAACAAGACTTACACTTTGCTCCGAGCAGACGTCAGAGCTCAGCAGAAAAACTACACGCAAGCTCTCGAGGACATCGACTTCCTGCTCAAAAAAGAGCCGAAGAACGCCACTCTCAACTTCGAAAAAGGCATCATCAGCCTCGCTGCTTCCGACACCACAGCCGCACTCGAGTCGTTCACACTCGCCACCAAATATGACTCACAGAACTCAGCCAACTGGTCGGCAAGAGGACATGTCAACCTGCTTCTCGGCAACGACAACGATGCTCTACTCGACTTCACACAAGCCATCAACCTCGGAAGCCACTGGGCTGGAGACTTCGTCAACAGAGGTATCATCTTCTACCGACGACACAACTACAGAGGTGCACTCGCAGACTACGACAAGGCTATCGAATACGACAAACGTAACCCGCAATGCTACTACAACCGCGGACTGCTACGACATGAACTGGGAGACCTCAACCGTGCTCTCGATGACTTCAACCAAGCTCTCGAACTCGATCCCTCGAACACCGAGATACACTACCAGCGAGGACTCACTAACCTGCAACTCAGGCAATGGAACGATGCTATCGATGACTTCGAAGCACTAATCAACCGATATCCTTATTTCTTGCCATCTTACTATCTTGCAGCACAAGCACATAACGCTCTCGGGCACGACAAAGAGGCATATCGGCTACAAGCCAAAGCCAACGAACTTGAAAAGAACAAAGACAAGTACACCAACATCAACACCGACGAGCAGATAGCAAAGTCCGGACCACAGAAGAAAGACCTCAAGAAAGAATTTTCACAGCGTGCCGCTCAAAACCAAAGCGAAGTAGAAGAAGAACACCGCTACAGCAACGAGTCAAGAGGTGCAGTGCAAACCAAATATACCGACGTGGTCAACGAACCGGCTATACAACTCACATACTATAGCCAAAACAATAACCTCCGACAAACCAACTACTACCACTACCTTGTTGCCCAACTCAATAAGTCGGGCACACTACCAGCTCCGCTACACTTCACCACCCAAGAGGTACCTCTCACAGCCGAACTCGTAAGCAAACACTTCCAAGATATCGACCGTCTCTCCTACGACATCGATGGTCTGCCAACCGTCATCAGCGACCAGCAAAAGCCGAAAGCCGCCGCCTTGTACCTGAGTCGAGCCATCGAATTTGCACTCGTGCAGGACTATACTTCAGCCGTCGACGATTGCACTCGTGCCATCACTCTGCAACCGGACTTCATCGTCGCTTTCTTCCTTCGCGCCAACTGGAGACAGAAACAACTCGAATACCAACGACTCAACGCCGACGACACCAATACCGACAATGCCACTCTCGAAAGCAAATACGGCAGCAGTATGATACTCCGCGACTACGACTACGTCATCAAGCTCGCCCCTGACTTCAGCTTCGCTTACTACAACAAAGCCAATATCCTCGGACTCGGACACGACTACAAAGCTGCTATCGACTGCTACACACTTGCCATCGAACAAGACGAAGACTTCGCCGAAGCCTACTTCAACCGTGGACTCACATACGTGTTCATCGGCGAGACAGAGAAAGGTACAGCCGACCTTAGCAAAGCAGGCGAACTCGGTATCTATCAAGCTTATAACCTCATCACTCGTTTCAAATAAGACTACTAAGAATGAGACATAAAGTAATCACCGCCATCATTCTATGCTTGTGTAGCCTATGTTCTCAAGCACAGCTGCTGTATCGCATCTCCGGCAACTCCATCGACGATGCCTACCTCTTTGCCACCAATAGGTATGCCAACATCAGCTTCCTCGACTCTGTCCCTAATCTGTTAAAGACATTTGCCGACTGCCGCACTATCGTCACCGAGTTCGCTATCGACAGCAGTCGGCTCGCAACCCTCTCACCCGCTGCTATTCTACCCGATAGCGCTACCCTGCAAAGTCTATATACTACAGACGAACAGATACAGATCAACAGTGCTCTGCTACAGACGCTCGGACTCGACCTGCAAGCCGTTGGCAGACTCAAGCCCGCATATCTCACAGAGCTATATCGCAACGAACTGCTATCTAAAGCACTCGACTTCGACCCCGACTATTCGTCTGAGATTTTCTTCCAAAGCGTTGCGCAACAGACAAATAAAAATATTGTTAGTCTTGATAACGACGAAGAGACCTTCTATATGCTCTTCGAACGCGAACCATTCAATTGGCAAGTCAAACAGCTTGCACGTATCACTCAGACACCGGAGAAAGAGGTCGAACTCGAACGAGAGATTCTCAACCTGTATAAACTCGGGCAACTCAATCAGATTGCCTTCAACATCATGAGTCCCGACAACACCTCCACCCTATCCTTTTCCGACTACAAAGTCTATGCACAACGCAACCACGTATGGGTCAAACGTCTTGCACCACTACTATTGCAAGGCAGTGTCTTCATCTGCCTCGACGCCAAGTATCTTGGTGGCGACGAAGGTCTCATCGCACTACTCAAAGCTGCAGGCTACAAAGTCAAGCCCCTCAACCGCCGCACAAAGTAGTATCAAGGCTGATAAGTAGCCTCGTTTTTTTCCACACATGTACGCCGTCTAACCGGCGGCAACAAGATAAAGCCAACCTTTAATACAACAAGAGACGTCGCAAAGCAACGTCTCTTGTTGTATTACTGAGCATCTGACAATCAGAATGCAATTCCGCCAATCAGTGCACTTACCAGTGAAAGAACGGCAGCCAGCACGAGGCACCATTTGTAGCCGTCGACATAGAACGAGTCGAGCAACTTATCGGCAAGCCAGATGACACAGGCGTCAACCAACAGTCCAACAACGAAAGCCACTACACCGCCACCGAAACCGGGTATCGGAATCAAGCTTACAAGAGCATTGAGCACTGCCAACACTATGGCAACCACGCATGCCCAGCCATAACTTTTGACCGAGATGCCCGAGAAGAATTTTGCACAAAGGAAGACTACCAAGGCGGTAATCAGCATGTTTACTATAAATCCTATCATAATAATAAGAGTTTAAAGTGCCATACCCTCTGTCGAGAGTATGGCACGAAGTTGTTATTTTACTGTTTTGATTTTCAGTTCGTCCATTTGTTTTTGGTCGATAGGTCCGGGAGCTCCGAGCATCACGTCGCGTCCTTGGTTATTCTTCGGGAAGGCGATGCAGTCGCGTATCGAGTCGAGACCTGCGAACAGCGACACGAAGCGGTCGAGTCCGTATGCCAAACCTCCGTGAGGTGGTGCTCCGTATTTGAATGCGTTCATCAAGAAGCCGAACTTAGCTTGTGCCTGTTCGGGGGTAAAGCCGAGTATCTCGAATACCTTCTCTTGCAGTTTGGCATCATGGATACGTATCGAGCCGCCACCCACTTCTACACCGTTGATAACCATGTCGTACGCATTAGCACGAACAGCAGCAGGGTCGGTGTCGAGCAGAGGGATGTCTTCGGGTTTGGGAGAGGTAAACGGATGGTGCATAGCCATCAGTCGTTGCTCCTCGTCCGACCACTCATACATCGGGAAGTCGATAACCCACAAGCATGAATATTTGTTTTTGTCACGCAGTCCTAAGCGGCTTCCCATCTCTAAACGAAGCTCCGAGAGTTGCTTACGTGTCTTGTTGGCATCGTCGCCACTGAGGATGAGTATCAGGTCACCGGGCTGTGCATCGAATGCCTGACGGAGCTGCTGTAGCACCTCCTGACTATAGAACTTATCGACGCTCGACTTTACGGTGCCGTCGGCTTCCACACGTGCATATACCAAACCTTTAGCACCCACCTGCGGACGTTTCACGAACTCAGTGAGCTGGTCGAGTTGCTTGCGTGTGTACGAGGCTGCACCCTTGGCACATATACCTCCGATATAAGCTGCCTCGTCGAATACCGAGAAGCCATAGCCCTTGAGTACGTCCATCAACTCAACAAAACGCATGTCAAAACGAGTATCAGGTTTGTCGGAACCATAGTATTTCATAGCATCGCTCCATGTCATACGCGGCAAGGCGGGCAGGTCGATACCTTTGATGGTCTTAAACAGATGGCGCGTCATGCCTTCGAACATTTGCAGTATGTCTTCTTGTTCTACAAACGACATCTCGCAGTCGATCTGCGTAAACTCGGGCTGACGGTCGGCACGCAAGTCCTCGTCGCGGAAACACTTCACTATCTGGAAGTAACGGTCAAAACCGCTGACCATAAGCAGCTGCTTGAGTATCTGTGGCGACTGCGGCAGTGCATAGAACTGACCCTCGTTCATTCTCGACGGTACTACGAAGTCACGAGCACCTTCGGGTGTAGAGTTGACCAACACGGGCGTCTCAACCTCAAGGAAGCCTTGACCATCGAGATACGAACGCACCTCGAATGCCATCTTATGACGAAGTTCAAGGTTCTTGCGAACACACGAACGACGAAGGTCGAGGTATCTGTATTTCATGCGGATATCGTCACCGCCATCGGTGTCGTCTTCGATAGTGAACGGTGGCACGGCTGCCGGATTAAGCACTTTCAGAGCCGTCACTTCTATCTCGATGTCGCCCGTCGGCAACTGCTCGTTTTTCGAGTAACGCTCTTTTACCAAACCGGTTACTTGAATGACATATTCGCGTCCGAGTTTGCCGGCTTGCTCGAACAGAGCATTCTGTTGCTCATTGCCTTGCTCGAAAGCTAACTGTGTGATTCCATACCTGTCACGCAGGTCGATGAAGGTCATGCCTCCCATTTTTCTCACCCGCTGCACCCAGCCGGCAAGTGTTACTTGTTTGTTGACATCTGCGAGACGTAGCTCGCCACATGTAGATGTTCTGTACATAGATTATTGTGTATTTCGTTAATATATATTCACTTGTGAGTCTATCTTTCGTATCAGCCCGCGCAATACCGTCCCTGGTCCAAACTCGTAGAAGTCGGTGGCTCCGTCTTGTATCATGTTTTTAACGGTCTGAGTCCATCTCACCGGAGCTGTCAGCTGAGCCAATAGGTTTTCTCTTATCCTGTCGGCATCCGACTGCGGATAAGCGTTCACATTCTGATAAATAGGGCAATTAGGGTTCTTGAATTCTGTTTCCAAGATAGCTTTCTTCAGTTCTTCAGCTGCAGGTTGCATCAAGGGCGAGTGGAATGCACCGTTCACCGGCAGCTTGATAGCTCGTTTAGCACCGCGCTGGCGAAGTAACTCACAGGCCTCGTCCACACCTTTGATAGTACCGGATATCACTATCTGACCCGGGCAGTTGAAATTAGCAGCGACCACTATCTCGTCTTTGATACTGTCACACACGTCTTCTAAGGTCTCGTCGTCGATGCCGAGTACAGCTGCCATAGTCGACTCTTGCATCTCGCAAGCGTGCTGCATTGCCTCAGCCCTTTTCGACACCAACCGCAATGCAGCTGCGAAGTCGAGAGCTCCACATGCCACAAGGGCACTATACTCACCCAACGAATGACCTGCCACCATATCAGGTGTGTCAATGGTCTGAACCATGGCTGCCACCACAGAATGAATGAACACAGCCGGTTGCGTTACCTGAGTTCGACGCAACGCATCGTCATCACTACCGAACATAAGGTCTGTAATGCGATAACCTAAGACGGAGTTTGCTTGCTCAAACATATCACGAGCCACAGGGTATAGGTCATATAAGTCTTTACCCATACCCGCAAACTGTGATCCTTGCCCCGGAAATACGAATGCTTTCATAATTATAAAATATTCAACATCTTGATTTTCACACCAACAATACTTCGCGTTGTAAGCACTAAGCCCAACCAATGTCATTGGCGCAAAAACAACTGCAAAGTTAGGGAATAATTTTCAAACGTGCAATACCAAAATGTTTTTAATTCATATTTCTCTGGTTTACACCCAATACACATAGCAGATGCCATATATGGCATCTGCTATACCTATATCCCCCATAATGACTACGCCATCAAGGAGATAAGCGTTGCTTTATCGAGATTGGTGAGGTCGAGTACAACGGGTTCTAACACCTCGTTGCCATCGTTGGCAATGCAGGCAAGTGGTTCACGGAAACCGGCCTTACGAAGGATATTCTCGAGGCTGACAAAAGCCTGCGACTTACGCTTCAGGCACTCGAGCAACTTCTGGTCGCCTGTCGCCACACGTTTGCCACCCGTTGTCAGTGCCATCAGAGTCAGGCAACTATCGAAGATACAGCCCACTGCCTGTTCTCTGTCAGCAGCCGACTCGATGTCAACCGACAAACGTATGTTATTGGGGTCGACCATATAGTTGGCTGTCAGATTTCTGATTGTCTGTTCTCCAACGATAAGCTTATATCTGCTACCGGGGTCTCCGTTGAAACGACTAACGTAAACCATGCCTATCGGGCAGCCCCGACGAAAATAGAACAGCTCTGTCGCCTCAGGGTCGGCATTGGTCATGTCACCTGAGAAGATGATATCGTGACCGTCTTGCTTTCTTTCGTCGTAGAAATGGGCATTCCAACCGAACTTTCTACCGTTTTCGTCGACTATCGAGAGGTCGAAGTCACGAGTCCCCCACTCATTGCGCCAGTATATGCCGATGAAGTTGTCGTCCGACATATTATATTTCGTACCAAACGGCATGTTACCCACAAACGACTTTTCCGAAGCAGGCATAGCAAGAGTAAAGGTCTTCGGGAAGGCTGTCACACATGCTTTCTTGCTTAGTTTTTCGACCAGATAACTCTCAAACGTCTCGTACAAAGCTTTCAGATAATCACGATATGGTGCGTCGCTTCTCATCGGCTCTGATTTCACGTAAACCTTCTGATTTCGAATAACAAAAAGTCGAGTCTCCTGTTGCTTGTCTATCTGCAACAAACGATCTTTTGCAGCTTGCATCAGCGACACTACTTTGAAAGGTGTCAGCTGTGACAAACGGTTTTTCACTTCATAGAGGTCGGCTGGTGCAGTCAGCACGGTGTCGAACAGACTCTTTTTCATCGGTTTATGATAGACCGCAGCCATCTTCCTGAGTTTGTTAATCACCGGAGCATTTATATTGCTCCTTTCAAGCCTGATGATTCTCGTATTCTTGTCGTAGATATCGCGATACTTAAATGCAATAAACAGAGGTTTGTATCTTAAGAAGATAGAGGCAAGTGCTTCAAGGCGCTTTGAATCGAGTGTTGAGAAATCGAAAGGGTGTTCCGACCGACGTATACTCATTATTTGCTTATCGTTTTTGATAATCATGGTCTCACCTATTGTAACGTAGATGATATGTCTGAGCAGCGCTACCGGCTCGGTGGGTAGTATCCCGAGTTTGGATGCTATATACGTCTGCGCTTCCTTATTTTTTATTTCGCCGATTTGGATATCTTCCTTAGCAAGAGTCTCAATCACGAAGTCGGCACATGCTTCCATTGTCTGCTTTGCCAACGCCACACCCGAACATAGCATTGCCATACATTTGTCACGTAGCTGCTCGACAGAAACAGGCATTATGACCTGATACTTCTCGTAGGGTATCGGAGGCATCGAACCGTCATTTGGCACATACCCGTTACCCAAACTATAGTCTGTACCATACGTCGAGTAGTAATGTAGCAGTTGGTCGAATAGCAGTTCGAGCCGTGACTTGCTCACTACCTCATCCCATGTAGCATAGAATGTGGAGGTATAGTCAACCGGCTGACGTTTTAAATAGTCCATCACACTCTGTGTACATACCTGAGGATAAACAATAAAACCACGTTTCACAGCTTCTGCATTGACCTCGGCAAAGGGCAACAGCGGTTGCTCTTCTAAAGCACAACCAAACAAACGTATGAGTTCGATATTCATAACATTCTACGATATTTAGGTTCAGAATATAAAAAAACAAAAGGCAGCGGATAGTATTCTGAAATGAGGCCCTTAGAGCCTTATTGGATAAATAGGAACTATCTTTGCCGCCTTTTGTTATTTACTAAAGTTTCCCACTTCGGTTAATCAATTGCCGGAAATAGTATCATTACTCGTTCTTGACAGGAAGATGACAGGAAGATGACAGGAGTGAGGTGCGATAAACTCGCTGTGATATAATCAGTTAGATTGTATTTTTAAATCATATAAATTTAGCAAGCTATCCATTTGCTCTACTATCTTCTTGAACGCTGTCCTTCCGTCTTGCGGCACGGGGTCGGCACTTGGCGACTCCAAAGTAAGGGGGTTGACGGGTGTCCCGTTTTTCCACACTCTGAAGTCGAGATGCGGACCGGTAGAAGCTCCGGTGCTACCCACATACCCTATCACCTGACCTTGTGTCACATATTTTCCGACGCCTACGCCCTTCCCATATTTGCTAAGGTGCAGATATGCCGTCGTGTAGGTAGAGTTATGCCTTATCTTAACAGTGTTTCCTCCACCACCTTTATACCCCTTCTCTATCACCTTTCCGTCGCCCAACGCAACTACCGGCGTTCCGGCAGGAGCTGCATAGTCGACACCGGTATGAGGTCTTACCGTCTTATAAATAGGGTGTTTGCGGGCGTATGTAAACGTCGACGATATACGTTTGTAGTTAAGCGGTGCTTTCAGAAATGCTTTCTTCAGGTTTTTACCGTTTTGGTCGAAGTAACCTACCGAATACTCATGTTTTACGCTGTCGGCAAGCGCTTCGGAGTCGTAGAAATAGGCATGCAGTGGTGTTCCGGCATGATAAAACACTGCAGCGAAGATGCGCCCTATACCTATCCTCATTGTGTCAACAAAGAGTTCATCGTAGTAGGCACGCATGCTATCGCCTTTTTGCAAAGCAAAGAAGTCGATCGACCATGCGTATATGTCGCTCAGCTCCACCGCCAACATCGGCGATAGCTGCTGCTCCACAAGGGCATTCCACAGCGAGGTCTCTACTACTGCCGAAGAGCAACGGCGCCGGCGCTCCACGTTTTTTGCCTGCCTCTCGACATGTACCGAGTCGGTAAGATGAAACACGTATGTCTCGGTTATCGACTGTAGATAAACGAAATATGCGGGAATGGAGTCATGCGTATCGTCGGCATCGAATCGGCGGGGATAGAACAGCAGATAACGTTTGTCGGGGCGCAACTGACGAGCATCGAAGGCTTCTCTCGAAGCTAACATCACAGCACGTTGAGTAGGTGCAGGCACACCCGCCGAAGCAAAGATGCCACTTAGCGTAGCCCCTTTGTGTACCACATCTTCCACAACGAAAAACGAGTCAACAGGTATGCCATACTCATAGCGTATCTGCTCTACCGACGAGTCGTCGACCGACATGTCGGTATTACTCCCGTCTCCGCTTTCTTTGCCGCAGGCTGTCAGCAATAATGCTAATGTTAATATCAGTTGCGTAAGTTTCTTCATTCGCTCTTCTTGGGGTACTTGCGTGTAAGAGAAGATATCTTGAGACGTATCACGCCGAGCAATGCCTCAGAGAATATGCCACCCGACATCTTCGAGGTTCCGAGTACACGGTTGATGAAGATGATAGGTACTTCTTTTATCACGAAGCCGCATTTGTAGGCGGTGAACTTCATCTCTATCTGGAAAGCATAACCTTTGAAACGTATCTTGTCGAGTTCGATGGTCTCGAGTACCTCCCGCCGATAGCATATAAAACCGGCGGTGGTATCGTGTATATCAACACCTAATACGAACCGTACGTATTTAGATGCGAAATACGACATCAGCACTCTGCCCATAGGCCAGTTCACCACGTTAACACCCGACACATACCTCGAGCCGATAGCCACGTCGGCACCCTCTTCGGCACATGCCTTATAGAGCTTCAACAGGTCTTTGGGATCGTGCGAGAAGTCGGCATCCATCTCGAAGATGAAGTCGTAGTGGTGCTCTATCGCCCAGCGGAAACCGGCGATATATGCGGTACCTAATCCTTGCTTGCCTTCACGCTCGACAATAAAGACCTTGCCGGCGAACTTATCCGACATCAACCGTTTTACTATCGCTGCCGTACCATCGGGCGAACCGTCATCAATAACTAACACATGAAACTCCAAAGGCAACTGCATCACGGCAGTGATGATAGCCTCGATGTTTTCTTTTTCGTTGTAAGTCGGGATTATTACCAGTCGTTCCATAGTTGCTGTATATTACGGATATATCCGGTTTGTATTAACAAAAAGTATAAATAGGTGTCGGTTCTAATCGTGGCAAAACAGACAGAACAAGGTCTTTGTCGACATCAACACCTTTCTGTTCGAGTGCCTCTCGTACCGTACGATATGCCACTTCGGGGTCGTTGTTTTCTTGCGAGAGGTGGCAAAGGAAAACATGCTTCAGCCCTGTGTGGTAACACTGCGCGAGCACGTTGGCACACACGCGGTTGCTCATGTGCCCTTTGTCCGACAAGATACGCTGCTTCAGATACGTAGGATATGGTCCGTTAAGCAGCAACTGCTCGTCATGATTAGCCTCTATGACAAGATGATTGGCAGTAGCCACATTGGCAATCAGTTCGTCGTTAACACAGCCCACGTCGGTAGCTATCACGAACCGCTGCCCCTGAAAGTCGATGACATAGCCGACACAGTCGGTCGAGTCGTGCGACACTCCAAAAGTATTGACCTGCATGCCATTGATATCAAATGGTTCGTTTTTAGTGAAGAAACGTCTCGAGTTACGTAGTTTCTCTACTACCCCATAATTCTTATCTATCCCGCCGTGTATCTCCGGCGTAGCGTAGATAGGAATGTGAAAGCGCTCTCCCAAAGTGCCTACAGCACGGATATGGTCGGCATGGTCATGAGTAACAAGCACTCCTTGTATATTACTCATGTCGAGCCCCATCGACTTAAGATGGCGGTGTATCGTACGGGCAGAGATACCGGCATCTATCAGAATGCCGGAATGATAAGTGCCTAAATAGTAGCAATTGCCACTACTTCCACTTGCAAAACTACGAAATATGACATCGTCGATATTCACCGTACTATACTTTTGTATTGTTCTTTTTTATTCAGCTTGCAAAGTTACAAATAAATTCTTTCACCTGCAAACAAAGTTCAGAGATTTTAGCATTTTCACCATTTCTTATGACTAAATCAGCTCTCCTCTCTCTTTGTTGGTCGGTCCATTGAGCCTCCATTCGTTGTCTTACCTCTTGTTCGCTAACTCCATTGCGCCGCATCACTCGTTCGATTCTTATATCTTCAGGTGCACTGACAGTTATCACAGCCGAACATATTGTGTTCATGCCCGACTCGAATAAGATAGCCGACTCGGCAAGGACTACCTTGGAATCAGAAGCGATGGCATATTCGACTATATATTCAAACACGGCAGGATGAACAATCGAATTCAGGACAGCCATTTTCTGCGGATTATGAAAGACCACGTCAGAAAGATAATTCTTGTCTATCTCGCCCGACTCAAGGAAGACCCCAGCACCAAAGGCGTCCGCAAGTTTCGCTCGCACACACTTGTCGGTCAGCATTATTTGTCGCGCTATGGTGTCGGTATCAAGCACCTCCAAGCCCGACTCACGCAGCGCAGCCGACAGTGTCGACTTCCCGCTGCCTATCCCTCCTGTAAGACCCACTATCTTAGCCATGGCTATCGTCTTCTGTTAGAATTGAAAATATATAAATGCTTGCAAGTCGGCTGACACAAACTGATAGAGTATCACGACTACTATCACTATCAGTATCGCCATCAGCGGAAGTGGCATCAGCGCGAAACGCACTCTATACCAGCGCTTGAACTTATCGGGCATCCAATGTATTATCATTCCCACGGCAAACGCCACATACACATTAGCATACGAGAGTAGCACCTCCGCTATCGTTTGCAAGTTCCATGCCGTACCAATCTGCGTGAGCATGTTGACAGCCGTCTCCCATGCCTGCTGATTGGCAGTAGCCGGGTCGAGATTACTGCCGGAGCGGAAAAACAGACGCGTGAACGTGATAAACACAAAAGTAAGCAACACCGCCCAGCCCTGACCTAATGCCTGCGTCCAAGCCGGTCCTTCGGCACGATGACGCAACAACAGAGTCAAGTAATACAGATAACGTACCATGCTCACAGCTGTCACTACTATCATAGCCACCACCCCAACTCTCAGTATCGGAGATGGGAAATAATAATAAAGCGACACTACAACAGCTGTCAGCAGAGTAAGTGCTAACATACGCCAATGCCACGACATGTCGCGCCAGAACTTATACACAATGATGCCTATGCCGTTCAGTCCGCCCCATATCATGAAATTCCACGAAGCACCGTGCCACAAGCCGCCTAACAGCATCGTGATAAACGAGTTCAGGTTTGCATAAAGCTTACGCCTATGTTCGGGTACAAATACCGCCCCCAACACTATCGCTAAAGCTATAACAAGCAGCACGACTGCCACCACCCACGAACCGGTGAGGATGAGCGCTATGGCAGAAATCACCACAATCCAGAAATACGTACCGAAGCCGGCACTGCGGTTGCCTCCAAGAGGTATATACAAGTATGTCTGCAACCAGCGGGATAGAGAGATATGCCAGCGTTTCCAGAAATTATGCGCATTTGGTGCCTTGTACGGAGAGTTGAAGTTCTTGGGCAGATAGAAGCCGAGCAGCATAGCCACGCCTATAGCTATGTCGGTGTAGCCCGAGAAGTCGGCATATACCTGCAACGAGTAGAAAAACAAAGCACTCAGGTTCTCAAACCCTGAATACAGCAACGGATTGTCGAACACGCGGTCGACAAAATTAACAGCGAGATAATCGGAGATTATTATTTTCTTGGTCAGACCGTTTAGTATCCAGAACACCGCTAATCCAAGCTGTCGGCGGGTAAGGACAAATGGACGATAGAGTTGCGGTATGAATTCGCTGGCTCTGACAATAGGTCCTGCCACCAACTGCGGGAAGAAGCTGACATAGAAGCCGAAGTCGAAGATATTACTTACAGGTTTCACACGATCATGGTATACGTCAGCCGTATAGCTTATCACCTGAAAGATATAAAACGATATACCCACGGGCAACATTATCGAATCGACAGAGAAAGGTCCGGAGCTGCTCCCGCCGTTGCCTATCCATGCAAACACATCAAACACCTTCGTCTGCAAGCCGAACATGTCGTTAAGCATGTTAGTCAAGAAATAAGGATACTTGAAGTAGCAGAGCAGTCCTAAGTCAATCGCCACACTGCACACAAGCCAGAATCGTGCAGCGTGATTGCGCCCCCGCTGCTTGGCAGAATAGATACGTCGGGCAAGCAAGAAGTCCGACAAGGTGACAAACAGCAGGATAAGTAATGCCAAGCCTGACGTCTTATAGTAGAAGAACCAACTCACGAACAGCAGGAAGGTGTTGCGCATCAGACGCTTGCCGTTACTCCAGCCACCAATACTCATTATCACCGCAAAAACCAAGTACACCACCGCAAAAAACGCCCAGAAGTAGAACTGAGTGAACAGCAATGGCGACGCTTGGTCGTATGATAATATGTGATGTAAGAACTGCTGCATGTCTTATTCTGAAATAGCAGGATTGAAAGTACCCGTCATCTGCTCTATTTGTTTGAGTGCCAAGCTGTCGATGTCGAGGCTGTCGGGTGATATAGTATCGGTATCGAACATCACACTCAGTTTTGCCGCATCTATGCCGCGTAGTTTGTAGAAATCGTATCCCATCATTATGGCATCGCTG
Organism: uncultured Bacteroidales bacterium; assembly: GCA_946185835.1. GTDB lineage: Bacteria > Bacteroidota > Bacteroidia > Bacteroidales > Paludibacteraceae > Colicola. Next base: position 100,250 of record CAMHKW010000002.1, on the reverse strand, counting down.
AGCATAGCTCCTATCTGCTTGGCTCCCTGTCGTGTAAAATGAACGTAGTCGGCGGCTGCCAGCTTAGGTGATGCCGCCACCCACCGTTGCATGCTACCTGCACCTCCCATAGCCTCGAACATACTCCAATAGGCAAAGCCCGCTTCGGTGAACTGCGCACAGGCGATGCTGTCCATCACGGGCAGCATGGGATAAGTACGCATCGTGCCACTACCGGGCTCGACCATGTCGCTCGGACCAACAAACAATATCTTGGCTTGAGGTGCCATCTCCGACAGCCTGCGAGCATTCTCTACCAGCCTCTTCACATAATGCGTCACTGCTCTACGCGAGCTAAGCGCCGGCATCGCATTTCCTCCGAATTCCATTATTATAAGCCGTGTATTCTGATACTCGAAATACCGACTCAGCTCGTTGTCGCTGATACGTGTAAATAGTGTACCCGAACACCCTCTAAGCGGCACATTGTCGACACTGACACCGGTAGTGCTCTGCAACGACACACCATAAAGGTCGCCCGAACCGCTCACATTCACAGTCACTGTTGTAGCGGTATCAGGAAGCACAAACCGAGTGAAAGCAATATCTTTCTGCTCCACCCTACGCTTCTCGTTGTTGTCGACGTTGATGTCAAACTTAGCTTTACCGGTGACTACCACCACACTATTGAACCGATGCTGGCTGTTGATGTCGACACCTCTCCGCGGGAATACCTTGAGAGACAGTGGCGTAGAAGGCACCACCGCCTGCAGCATAGGACCATAGACGTTCGACATACGCTGGTCAGTACGGTCGTAGCTGATAGGCGAATAGCGCTCAGCGTTTCCCTCAAGCTGCTCGCTCACTGTCATGTTATAGTAGGTATGCTTAAACGGCAATAGCCCCACCCCTCCACCGCCAAAGCGGGACTGCAGACTACTTCTTATAGAACTCGTAATGCGGTCTTCCTCAATCTGTGAGTCACCGTAGTGAATGACATTGACGGAGCGATCGACAGCACTGTCTAAAGCCATATAAAAGTCATCAAAATAACCATAGTCGGTAACGTAAACGATAGTATCGAGTCCTGATAAGGTATCCACTAAATGCTTCTGTGCTATTGGGAAACGGATTCGGGCGGCGTTGTTAGAGAAGAAATCGACAAAACCGGACTCACGTGCCGCCTTCATCTCCATTACACGCATCGACACAAGCTCCTCTGCCGACGGCTGTCTGACAGTGTCAGTCGGCGAATCGGCAAAAAAAGTGAGATAATCGTCAGGACGGGCAAAACGAATGGTCACAGAAGCCACACGAACACCTTCGACAGGGATAAAAAACGACAACAACGGCAGCAGTAACAGCACGGCAGCAAGCAGAGCTACCACAAGCCACGAGTTTCGTTTTGTCTGCCTATCGAGCATAGTTGAAGGGAAATGAAGAAATATATTTTACGAAAAGCGTGCAAAAATACAAAAAATATATCTAATACGAAAATGCAAATAAAAAGGAGATACTAAAAACAGAAACATCAAGTGATTGCTGTTCCCTTGATTTCGTTTGACCTACATTACTAAAGTTCCCCACTTAAATTATCATAAATCAATGACGAATTGAAAGAAAGAAAAAGTCTGCCGCTTGTCTAATCGAGAAATAATGACTATCTTTGCACCGCATATTATATAGACCGGCTACGCCTGTGAGATGTTAGACCGGCTTCGCCTGTGAGAGGTTAGACCGCTGCGCCTATGAGAGGTTAGACCGCTACGCCTGTGAGAGGTTAGACCGCTGCGCCTGTGAGAGGTTAGACCGCTGCGCCTGTGGGTACGCCAATTTGCAATTGGCGCTAATAAACAAACGGGGTATTACTGTCCGCCGACCCAAAACCGGCGTAACCGCTAAACACCAACACTAAACTCTAAACAACAAACACGTCAGTTATATAATGAAAATCATCCTGCTTGTCGTCGGAAAGACCACCCAACCCCAACTCGCCGATTTGATTGACGACTATGCCAAACGTCTGCAACATTATGTGGGCTTTGAGCTGAAGACCATACCGGAACTGAAGAATGCCAAAAACATGAGCCAAGAGCAGCAAAAGGTCAAAGAAGGTCAACTCATACTTCAGAACGTCGCAGCCGACCATTTTATGGTACTGCTCGACGAACGCGGCAAACAATATCGCAGCGTAGACTTCGCACAACGCTTGCAGCAACACTTCAACAACGGCAGAAACCTAACCTTCGTTGTCGGAGGTCCGTATGGATTTTCAAAAGAAGTGTATGAGCGTGCGAATGACTTATTATCACTGTCAACTATGACATTCTCACATCAAATGGTCCGATTATTCTTCATCGAACAGCTCTATCGGGCAATGACAATCATCAACTCCGAACCATATCATCATGAATAGAGATGTTAGACCGCTGCGCTGTTAGACCGCTGCGCTGTTAGACCGCTACGCTGTGAGACCGCTGCGCTGTGAGACTTTAGACTCTGCGCTGTGGGTACGCCAATTTGCAATTGGCGCTAATAAACAAACAAGGTATTACTATCCGCCGGTTACAAACCGGCGTACCCTCTAAACACAAACACTAAACTCTAAACACCACAAAACATGCTTCCAATCTCTGATTTCGACTATCCCCTTACCGACGATAGAATAGCCAAATACCCGCTTCCTGAGCGCGATCACTCTAAGCTACTGGTATATCAGCAAGGTGTCATCAGCGAAGACCGTTTTTTCAATATCGGCAACTACCTACCCTCCGACTCGCTGTTAGTATACAACAACACGCGTGTGATTCAAGCGCGTCTCATCTTCCACAAAGCCACAGGAGCACGTATCGAGGTCTTCTGTCTTGAGCCGCTCATGCCACACGACTACCAACTCAACCTCTCGTCAACAGAACCTATCGAATGGAAATGTATGATAGGCAACCTCAAGAAATGGAAAAACGAAGAACTTGTCATGCCCGTATACCTCGCAGGCAAAGAACATCATCTCTATGCCAAGTTGCTGAGTACCACAGGCAACACCTCTGTCATAGGATTCCGTTGGGATGCACCCGACACCTCTTTTGCCGAGATTCTTAACGCTGCCGGCGAACTACCCATACCGCCATACCTCAACCGCAAAAGCGAAGAAAGCGATAAGACAACATATCAAACCGTATACTCTAAGATACTCGGCTCGGTGGCAGCACCTACCGCCGGACTGCATTTCACACCGCAAGTGCTGGGCGACCTGAAACAAAGAGGTATCCAAACAACAGAACTCACGCTGCACGTAGGTGCCGGTACTTTCCAACCGGTGAAGACGGCTGACGCCAACGAGCATACCATGCATACCGAGATTATTGCAGTGCCACGACAAGCTATCGAACAGGTAAGAGACAACGCAGGGCATATCGTTGCCGTCGGGACGACCAGCGTGCGAACTCTCGAAAGCCTTTATTTCATAGGCGAACAGCTCAGCCTCAATCCCGATGAGACCAACGTCCATGATGTCACACAGTTCTACCCTTACAACAAAGAGTTCGACATGCCTGCCGACGTAGCCCTCGACCACATACTCCGCTACCTCGACCGCACAGGTCAAGACACACTCCACGCCGCCACACAGATAATGATTCGTCCGGGCTACCGTTTTCGTATTGTCAACCATATCATTACCAACTTCCACCAGCCCAAGAGCACTCTGCTACTCTTGGTATCTGCCTTCATCGGCGACGACTGGCACAAGGTATACGACTACGCCCTCAACCACAACTTCCGCTTCCTCAGCTATGGCGACAGCTCGCTGCTAAGCAGATAGACAACTCTAAATACCCAACTCTAAACTTCTTTCATGAAACGCCACATTTTCTTTTTCGTTCTTCTGTGTATGGTGCCCTCGCTCATGGCACTCAACAAAACGCAGATTGCCGACACTCTCAACGCCATCGCTAACCGTGAGGCGGCAGTGGGACACATAAAGGTCAACCGCATACGACAGAATGGTAGAAACATCGAAGTATACGCATCGCCACAACTCAGCTGCGTGCCATTCACCAAGCAGACCATCGAGCTCATGCGCAAACAGGTGAGCCTGCTCACACTCGGCAACAGCAACGGCAAAGTGCTCATTTATACCGATGGACGTGAGATATCGGAGCTTGTTCACGGAGCCTCAGGCGCACGTTTCACACGTCACGATATCACACCGCTACGCTTCGACATGTCATCGAAAGCACATATCACCAACGGCTTACAAGGGCGTTATATAGCCACCTATGGCAGCCATGGCATCTACTACAACCAACAACTCGACCTCTGGAAGTGGCAGCGAGCTAAGATACTGACCACCGTCGAGGATGTCTACACCACCGCCTACACCATGAACATGCTGGTGCCTATGCTCGAGAATGCCGGTGCTATAGTGCTGCAGTCTCGAGAGAGAGACACACACAGCCAAGAAGTAGTAATCGACGACACCGACTGCACTCTGACAGCCGGCTGGCAACGGACTAACACCGACGGCTTCGCCATTCCCGCCGCTCCACTGCTCGAGAAGCAGAACCCCTTCACCATGGGCGGATACAGCTACCACCATGGCAACGCCTCGGCAAGCAGCTTCCGATACAGCATCTCTATGCCGTCGACCGACGATTACGCACTCTATATCTCCTTCAAGACACTGCCCAACAGCACCGAGAAAGCTGTCTATACCGTCATGCATGAAGGTGTAACGACCTACTTCCACGTCAACCAGCGCATGGGAGGCAGCACATGGATATACCTCGGGACCTTCCGGTTCGGCTCCGACACACGCCGCAACTACGTCGAGGTCAGCAGTCTCGACAACGGTACCCTCACCTCCGATGCCATCAAAGTAGGCGGCGGCATGGGTAGCGTAGCACGATACCCCAACCTCTTCATCACCGACAACATCAAGTCGTCCGACAACAGAGCACTCTACGACATGCTACATCAGAAGCAACCTGTCATCTCTCAAGCCGACTCGCTATTCGCCGACTCTATAGCCCGACTCGGAGCGTATACCAGCTCTTACCCGCGTTGGCTCGAAGGTGCTCGCTACTTCATGCAATACTCAGGGATACCCGACTCGGTATATAACTTCAGCTTCAGCCACAACGACTATATCGACGACTACGCCTCACGTGGCAGGTGGGCTAACTACCTTGCCGGAGGCAGCGAGGTGATACCCGATGCCCCGGGACTGGGCATTCCCATAGACCTCTTCCTCGCCTTCCACTCCGATGCCGGAAGCCGAACCAACGACTCCATCATCGGAACACTCGCCATCTACACAGACTTCGACAACGACAAAAACCGCACCTACGCCAATGGCGCTTCACGTTTAGCTGCCCGGGACTATGCCGACTTAGTGCAAACCCAGATAGTGGGCGACATGCAGGCGTTATATGCCCCCGAATGGCAACGCCGACAACTGCTCAACTCATCCTACTCAGAGTCACGCAACCCCAAGATGCCGGCTATGCTACTCGAACTGCTCTCGCACCAGAACTTCGCCGACATGCGCTATGGTCTCGACCCAAGAGTCAGACTCGCCATCTCGCGCTCTATATACAAAGGTATGCTTAAGTTCCTTGCCGAACAATATGGCAAACAATACGTGGTGCAACCCCTACCGGTCAAGAGTTTTGCTATCGACCGCCACGCCAAGCAGCTGCGCCTCACATGGCAACCGCAAGACGACCCGCTCGAACCCACAGCTAAAGCACAATACTACATCGTCTATACCCGCGAAGGCAACAACGACTGGGACAACGGTCAGATGGTCAACACCTGCGGATACAGCATCACACCTACCCCCGGCAAACAGTACGACTTCTACGTCGTGGCTGCCAACGACGGCGGTATCTCGATGCCATCGGAAGTACTGTCGGCTTGCCTCTACCCCGACACCGACAAGTGCGCACTCATCATCAACGGCTTCACACGCCTTGCCGCTCCCGACTCGTACGCCGACTCTGTCTATGCCGGATTCATCCCTTCAAGCTACGGAGTACCTTACAAGAAAGACGTATGCTATATAGGTGCACAGTATGAGTTCCGTCGCGACCTCGAATGGCAGTCGGACGACAATACCGGTGCCGGCGGTTGCTATGGCAACTACGCCACCACCGTGATGGCAGGTAATATGTTCGACTATCCGGTAATGCACGGACATGTTCTGAGCGACATGCACATCTCTTACGTCTCGACAAGTGTCGACGCCCTGTTTTCCCGACCACAAACCGACGACAACGCACTCAGGCAGTACACACTCGTCGACCTCATACTCGGCAAACAGCGTGAGACCTCGCTTGGCACTATCAAGACCCTTGTCGACTTCAAGACCTTCCCCACTCCGCTACAAGACTTGCTACGACGATATGCCGACGTCCCGCAGTCACGATTGCTCGTCTCAGGAGCATACATCGGCAGCGACATGAACAACGATGCCGACCGTCTCTTCCTTCGCGACATCCTGCACTCCGACTTCGCCACAGCACACGCCACCACCAACGGACAGATAGTGCTCAGAGCACCGTTAGGTTCACATTCGCAGACCACACAGCTGCAAGTCACCCCCGACCCTAATATCACGGTCAGCGAAGACCCGGACGGACTCAAACCATACGGCGACAATGCCAAGACAGTAGCACGTTACCACGACACACAGGTGTCGGCTGCCACCTTCTGGACCGACGCCGACAAAAACAAACGTACGCTGACCTTCGCTTTTCCGCTCGAGTCAACGCACGACTTCTACTCGTTATTTAGAAAAAGTGTCGAGCTGCTTACTGAGTAACAACAGGCTCGCACCATATATACTTGCAATAGCTGTCAGCAGTGGCAGCTATTTTTTTCGAGCACATAAGTGCCGACAAGTAGTTGGCATCGTATGGCTTGGTCGACACTACCAACAAGAACGCCTTCTCACTCTGCTCATCAAGCTCATACCCCACCTCATTGAGCAACAGACATGTGTTAGGCTCTATCGTCAGCAAAGGCGAAGAACTATGCTCCGGGAATTGTATCACCATATCCATCTCGCCGCTCTTAATATCGACAACCACTATATTGACGTAATACGACTTCTTGCTGTTGTTGGTTATGTGAAATCTTATTATGCCATCCACAGTGTCGGTTGCGAGCTCGAGTTTGGTACGCGGCTTGAGCTGCCCCTCTTTCCATAAGTCTACATCACGCGAGATGGTGTTGTAGATCTTCAGGTGCTCAGTGTCGGCTGTGTATTGGTTAAGCTCACTTCTCGACAGCCCACCCAGCATCTTGTACTCTACCGGCGCTTTCTTGCGTTGCACCGTCTTACCAAACAAGTCGGTCAACACTCCTAAAGGCCTACGCCGTGCCATGTCCTTGAGTTTCATCACTCTCTGCGACTCTGAGTCATTGACATACGTATACACCCGACTCGAACCGGTGCTGACTAACGTCAACGAATCAAAGGGCATCAAACGCAGCTGCTGACCCTCATCGACAGTCTGATACAAGTACTGCTCACGATCAGTACTATACTCTGTCGACACCGATTTCGACGACTTCTCCCACGACTTAATCTTGTAGCTCTCTGCCTGCAGCTGCATGCAAGGCAACATCAGAGCTACCATCAGTCCTAAACAAAAATACTTTCTCATATCATTATAAATTTGTGTTATTTAAGCTACTCTTCTTTGCGCTCTTTTTTCTTCTATTAGCTATCCATCTGCCTTTTATCCTTCCATATATCCATTCTGCCGTTCCCACCATGTCGGTGGCTAACATCACAAGGGCAAACATACGTACCGACAAACCGAAATCGAGTATTATAGGGCTATCGGGAAATAAGACATATACATAACTGCCTATTATTAGTAACAGCAGAATCGTCAGACATATAAACAATCTGACGATAGCAGCTCGGGCACCTCCGAACCGACCTCCGTTGGTCAGCAACCATGCCATTGCTATACCTATCACAAACGCAAACAGCATATTAAGCCACTGCGGTGTGCGACGAGCACTATTGCCCACCAACAGAGTATTAGCAGCGTAGGCATGAACTAACACTCCGGCAAAAAGCTCGTCGACCGGCGTGCGATACTTGTCACGCAAATCATCGAAACCGCCTACGAACACTATCTTATCATCTACAATAGAACGCAGTCGGCGAGGGTCGCTCTGTGCCATCTCTACTACATCCACATCTCTTACCACTTCCATGTTTTCAAACGAGTACGTGACCTCTACCTCCTTGTCGGTCAGGTAATATGACTCACGCCCGGCAAGCTCTATTGACGCAGCTGCAAAACTCGGATAAAGACTGCCGTCCTCACATGGGAAATACGGACGATAAGAGCGCATCACCTCCACGAAGTAGTTACCGGGAAGATTGATAATGCCATACGATGCTTGAGCAGTACAAGGTAGAGTATCCGTATACGACAAGTGCTGCAACCTGCCCGCGGCATCTATCGACACAGGCAACACCAACCTGCTACCTGCCTTCGACATCGCCGCTTGCAAAAGACTATCGGCGCTATTATTCTGCGAATTAGAAAAATAGAAGTCTAAACATATAGCACTCGGACTCACCGTCTGCGTATCAGCTATTGCCAAGAGAACAGTTGCTATGTCTTCGCGCTCCGACGAACTCATCTCCACACATACGACATTGCCGTGGTCGGTCTTAGGACCGCTATGATAAGCAGTGCGCGAATAGAAGTCAGACAGAGTAAACCTGCTGTCATCGGAAAACGACATCGCACCACTCCAGTCCAACAGCAACGGCACTACCGTAAACGACATCGCTATCGCCAACAGCACTACCGCCACCAAACGCCACGTAGCACGCGACGGACACAGCTTGTGCCACCACCGACGACACAACTCGCGGACGTTGACTCTACATTTCCAATGTGGTAGTTTCAGTTTCATTTACCAATCTGTCGGTTTTCCATCAGCTTACTCATATAGCACAAAGGATGCCCAGAAATAGGGATCAGCACCATTGCCACGCACCGTTGGTCGGTTCGGGTATTCGAAGGTGCCTTTTCTCACCACGTCCTGCGCTTTCTTGAGGGCACGACTCATATTCATGCCTTCTTTCAGGTAGTTATGATAAAACTCGCGCATCAGCACCCGCGTAGCTTCATCGTTGACACTCCAATGACTAAGTATCACATTACTCGCCCCCGCCTCGCGCAGCGCACTAAGCATCAGCGGTTTCCCTTCAGCATCAACACCTATGCCGGTCCCACACGCCGAGAGTACCACCAACTGCAAGTTATCGAAATACATACGTGCCATCTCTTCTGACGTAACGATACCATCGTTGGCTGTCCCTACTCCATCGAAACTATCCCAGGCGGCGTTCGCATTGGCAAGCAACAGACCACAATATTGTGTCGAGTCGGCTGCCATAAGGCAATAGCCATGAGTGGCTATATGCAGTATCGTGACGTGTTCGTTCTGAAAACCACGCAGGCGCTCTTCGGTGACATCGGTGCCACGCCACGCCCCCACATCACTAACACCTGCCTTCTGAGCTTCTTCATATATGTCGTTCAGCTCCATGGCTGTTCCAAGCAAGCGCTGCCACGCAGTGCCGGCACCATAGTCTACATAACCTAACATACGCAGGTGCTGCGTACGGCTGTTCTTGAGCTTCAACGGTTTAGATATATCAAGAGAAGTACTCAAACGGTGCATCTCATAGCTGTCGCACACATAATGACGTTTGTCGGTAGGCTCTTTCATACGTTCCAGTAAGATACCATGCAACTCTCCGTCGGGAACGAAATATACGGTGTTATACAGAGATATAAGCTGAGTGATTGGCAACCACACATTGTCGTAATACTCGTGCGTAGTACATACTATCCGCTTGTTATCTATCGCCAACCGACGCATCTGCTCCGAGAGCGTAAGTTGTATTTTATATGGCGACTTCTTATCTTTGCTTATCACCGTAGCTGCGTATGCCAACGTGTCAGACGAGCGGTATTCAACAAACTCCACCAAGCTACATTCGCCCGGCAAACGCTGCCATACATCTTTGAAAGTAGGCAGACTCTGACCTGCCGACAACGGGCATATCCTGTCAAGGTACTTCTTTATCAGTACCATATCAAAAAACTGCTCCTGTTGTTTTGCACCCAAATACGACTTGGCATATATCTCTATCAGACGCATCAGGTCGGGCATGAACAGAGCACGTATCTTCTCTGCATCCTGATAGCTGCGAGCCTGCTCTTCTATCCTGCTCATTATCCATCTCGAGAAATCACCTGCCACACTCATCCCCTTGTCCGGCATGCCGTTTCTCAAATAGAAATCGAGTAACATACGCGTCACCTGCTGATACTCATCGCTGTTAGGCGCCACTTTCTGACATATACTCTGCGCCTTGACCAAGTGCTTGCGAGCCTTCGACAAGCTATACTCCTTGCCACTCGCCTTGTTCGACAGCACATCACCCAACAACGCAAGATTATACGCATATTCAAGGTCGTTCTCTGTGCGAGAACGCTGCAACGCTATCGCCATCTTACGGTTATATTGGTCTATCAACTTCGAAGCCTGAGACGACGTAAGCTCCTCAGCATTAGCCGATGAGGAAAACAACATGACTGAGAAAACAGCCAAGACGACAATAGCAACCGACCGTTGCATAAGACAATGTTTTAGTGCCATGATTCGACTTATCTTAGTGTCATGATTCTTACTTATCAACAAAACGCCACAAAGTTACGAATAATTTTCAACAATCAAAAAAAAAGAGTAATTTTGTGGCGCAGATTACATCCATCACCAAGTAAAGCCTCCGTCCATTATCGCCGGTTTGTAACCGGCGGTGCATCACCATTAAGAAATAAGAAATAAAAAATCAATCTCACCATTAAGAAATCAAAAATAAGAAATAACTCAAGCTCCTACAATGAAAAAGAAAAACCTCCCCATATTCGACGATGTCGAGATCACCGGCGTCGCTGCCGAGGGCAAGGCTCTTGCCCGCGTCAACGACTGTGTCGTCTTTGTACCATACTGCGTCCCCGGCGATCATGTCCGGCTCCAAGTGACTAAGAAGAAGCACAATTACATGGAGGCACGTGTGTTGGAGTTCCTCACTTATTCCCCCGACCGCACCGCACCGCGATGCCCGCATTTCGGTGAGTGCGGCGGCTGCAAATGGCAGATACTGCCATACCAGAAACAGCTTATGTACAAGCAACAGCAGGTGGTCGACAACCTCACACGTATAGGGAAACTCGAGCTACCTGACATCTCACCCATTCTCGGCTCCGCCGAGATATACGAATACCGCAACAAACTCGAGTTCTCCTTTGCCGACCGCAAATACGTCAGTTGGGACACCATACACGCTGCCGGAGGACTCGACAAACTCGACCTCAGCTACGGACTCGGTTTTCACATCCCGGGATGCTTCGACAAGGTGCTTGACATCGAACAATGTCACCTCATGCCCGACATCAACAACCGGATTCGCAACTTCATCAGAAGCTACTGCCGACAGCATGGCATGAGTTTCTATAACGAGCACGAACATAGCGGCACCATGCGCAATATCATCCTGCGTTCCAATGCCAAAGGCGAACTGATGCTCATCGTCGTCTTCGCCGAAGAACTGACCGAGCCGACACGCCTACTGCTCGAACAGCTGCGCGACACCTTCCCACAGATACGCTCGCTTATGTATGTGGTCAACCAAAAACTCAACGACACCATCGCTGACCTCGACGTACAATGCTTCGCAGGCGACGACCACCTCATCGAGACTATGGAAGACCTCAGCTTCCGTGTAGGACCTAAGTCGTTTTACCAAACCAACACCCGGCAGGCATACGAATTATATAAGGTGGTTCGTAACTTCGCCAACCTCAGCGGCAACGAACTCGTCTACGACCTCTACACCGGAACAGGCACTATAGCTAACTTTGTGGCTCGACAATCCAAACGCGTCATCGGCATCGAATATGTACCCGAAGCCATAGAAGATGCCAAAGTCAACTCCCAAATCAACGGCATCGACAACACCCTCTTCTTCGCCGGCGACATGAAAGACATACTCACCAACGACTTCGTCGACACCTATGGCAGACCCGACGTCATCATCACCGACCCACCACGCGCCGGCATGCACGAAGACGTCATCAACACTATTCTCAATGCCGCCCCAAGACGTATCGTCTATGTCAGCTGCAACCCCGCCACACAAGCACGTGACCTGCAAATGCTCGACCACGACTACCGCATCACCAAAGTGCAACCCGTAGATATGTTTCCCCACACCCACCACTGTGAAAACGTCGTACTGCTCGAACAAAGATAAAGCCACACTTTTGTCGCACCTCACCCCATTCATAACTTCATGAGGACTAAGATAGTATACATATTATGCTTGTACCTGTGCTCGGTATTTGTTTGTGCCGACGACACCTACTTCGTCTACCTGCACGACAAACAACGCTCCCCATACTCCCTCTCTCAGCCTGAACTTTTTCTCAGCGAGCGAGCACTCTTCCGTCGCGAGGCTCAACATCTCGCCCTCGACAGCACCGACCTGCCCGTCAGTCCCGCCTACCTCGATTCGTTACGACGACAAGGTGCAAGAGTAATACACACCTCACGGTGGCTCAACGGTGCTACCATAGAAGCCTGCGAAGATGTTATCGAGAAAATAAAAACGTTGCCATTCGTCGACAGCCTCGAATGTACCAACCGACACAAACTCAACGACAAGGCAGCTATGCCTAAACACCGCCTATCCGACAACGAAACAGAGTTATTAGACTACGGTTTTGCCGAACAGCAGACGCGTATGATCGGGCTCGACAAACTGCACGAAGCCGGACACAACGGCAACGGCATGCTCATCGCCGTTGTCGACAACGGCTTCCTCAATGTCGACCAACGAGCAGCCTTCAGCCACGTCCGCGAACATATCATCGACACACTCAACCTCGTACCCGAAGTAGGCTCGCTATTCTCTTTCGGCAACCACGGCACATACGTCCTCTCCATCATGGCTGCTGTTCGACAAGACACCACCACCTCACGATGTTTCCGAGGGGCTGCCATCGACGCCGACTACGCTCTCATACGCAGCGAAGACGACAAACATGAGTCACTACTCGAAGTCGACAACCAAGTGGTGGCGTTCGAATTTGCCGACAGCATAGGCGCCGACATCATCAACTCTTCTCTTGGCTACTATCACTTCGACGACACCACCTCCAACTTCAGCTACCTAACACTCGACGGACGCACCGCACGCAACTCCTTAGCTGCCACTATGGCTGCACGCAAAGGTATGATTCTCTGCATCGCAGCAGGCAACGAAGCACAGTCAGAATGGAGATACATCTGCACACCTGCCGATGCCGACTCTATCCTCACTGTCGGAAGCGTCGACAGCCTGAGGACATACAGCGCGTTCTCATCTATCGGACCCACTGCCGACGGACGTATCAAACCCGACATCGCAACCATGGGCTCGGCAAGCGGCGTCATCAGCGTCGACGGCAACCCCAGCCGAGGCAACGGCACCTCGTTCGCCTCACCTCTCGCAGCAGCTATGGTGGCTTGCCTGTGGGCTGCTCTGCCCAACCTCACGAACATGCAAATCATCGAACTAATCAAGACACACGCCTCGCAAGCCAACGCACCCGACATCCGTTTGGGATGGGGAATACCAAATGCATGGGAATGTTATAGCAGTCAGGCACATAGCGACATCGCAACGCCAGAACCGACAGTCAACGACACCGACAACAACACCCTGTTCTTCGACCTCATGGGACGACAAGTCACACAACCAAAACAAGGTATATTTATAACTATCAAAAACGGGAAAGTACAGAAGATAGCCCTGACAGAATAAAAAAAAGGGTAAGCTTACTACATCGCACCGCTACAACCTCCTACCCTTGCTTCGGTCAAGACCTGGGGGAATTCAGAGGGAGCTGGTCGTGTAGGACTTACCCGACTGCAAAAGTACTACTTTTTTTTATAACACCAAAATTTTTCTTAAAAAAATACGCTTTCAGCAATAGCCATACGCCATTACAGACGTCCTCACTCTCTCTGGCTCTGAATCTTATAACCTGACGCCACCATGCTCGAACATTTCATCGCCGACTGTATCCTTCAAGAACTGCCATTCGAACCCAACGAAGAGAAGGGCGGCTTGGCACTGCTGTTAGGCTCTTTCATCACCTCACGCCAAAACGACAGCATCTTCTTGCTGCGCGGATATGCCGGAACGGGAAAGACGAGCATGACAGGTGCCTTGGTCAGAGCTATGGACAAACTACACCAGCCTACCGTCTTACTCGCACCTACCGGACGTGCAGCCAAAGTGATGAGCGCATATTCCGGATACCCCGCATATACCATTCATAAGTATATATACCGCCAGCGCTCACTCGGCGAACCCGTCTTCTCGCTTGCACAAAACAAGCAAGAACATACACTCTTCATCGTCGACGAGGCTTCTATGATTGCCGACCGGTCGACCGACAGCAACGCCTTCGGTACCGGACGACTGCTCGACGACCTCGTGGAATACGTATATAGCAGCCCCACATGCCGACTTATGCTCATCGGCGACGACGCACAGCTGCCACCCGTCGGACAGATACACAGTCCGGCTCTCGACAGTGCCAACCTCTCAGGATACGGATTGCAAGTAATGCAATATCAGCTCACTTCCGTTGCACGACAAGCCCTCGAAAGCGGTATCCTCGCCAACGCCACTTATCTGCGCGACCAACTCCGAAAAGCACAAGTCAGCTCACAACCGCAATGGAACACAGCCGACAACGCCGACTTCGAGATTATCGACGGACAACAGATGCTCGAACTCGTCGAGAAAGCATACAAACAAGTGGGAGAGGCTGAGACGATAATAGTAACACGCTCTAACCGACGAATGAACCTCTACAACCAAGGTATCAGAAGCCGCGTACTATGGAAGGAAGACCTGCTCACCACCGGCGACCGCGTCATGGTAACGAAAAACAACTATTTCTTCTCACAACAATACGAAGGTCTCGACTTCATCGCCAACGGCGACATGCTCACCATCGAACGACTCAGACACGAACGCGAACTCTACGGACTCCGATTCGCCGACGCCACACTGCGCAGCGAAGACTATCAACACGACATCGACGCCATCGTCTGTCTCGACACACTACTCAGCGAATCGCCCGACGCAGCCTACAAAATGCAGCAGACACTCTTCAGCCGCATCGCCGAAGACTATCCCGAGATACGCAACCACAAAGAGCTGGTAAAGACGATAATGGCTAACCCGTATTACAACGCTCTGCACATCAAACACGCCTATGCTGTGACATGCCACAAAGCACAAGGCGGGCAGTGGAAACGCGTATTCGTCGACATAGCAATGCCGCCCGAAACCATCGACGAGCAATACTACCGCTGGCTATATACAGCCATCACACGCGCCACCGAACAAGTATACCTCGTCATGTGACAATCACATTGTTTTTTATTTCTCGTTCTCAGGCTTGTCAGGCCACGTGTTGTGCTTGATACCTGCCATCTTAACCATACGGCTATGAGCCAACGAACGCATCCGGTCGACCTCTGTCTTACGGCTTTGAGTCTTGTCCGGGAAGATCGGCTCACCAATGGTAACGGTCAGCAACGGCTCATCCTGACTGCCAAACAGACGGTAGATGCCGGTACGCTTGCGATACGTTATCACACAAGGAATGATAGGCTTATCGTATTTATATGCCATCGTAAACGCACCCTTCTGGAACGGACGCAACGGCTTATAACCGTCCCAACGAGCTGCCTCGGGGAAGATATGAAACCACGAACCACGACGGTTATACTCGTCGAATGCCTCGTTAAAACGCTTCATCGCTTCAAGACCACCCTCGGGAATCGGGATCCCGCCTACAGCCCACATATACCAATGGTCCTTAGTGTTGAAATTCGGAGCGAACATCGGAATACGAGTAAACCTGTTTGCACGCACAGCCAACAGCACCGCCGGAGCATCTAAACGATTGCAATGGTTGGCTATCGTTATTGCACCATGCGCCTTCAGCTCCTTACGCCACTTACGCAGATTCTCACGACCACGAATACGCACTCCGTTCTTTATGAAATTAGCCGTACATACTATCGGATACAGAAACATATAATATCCGAACCAGTTATTGAAACGGTAACGCAACGAGTCATCAAGATAAGGATAGGTCTCGTCGAACACATAATTATAGATGTACTTCGGTCTGAGCAACGACTTGTCCGGACCGTCTTGAGGGTACGTCTTTCCTATTTCGGGCACATACACGCCCTCTTCTACCTCTAAGGTATCGTAACGTTTATTCATTATTGTAATATTATTTATTTTCCTGATTCTAACGTTCTTCGGTTATTCATCACTGTTGTGGGCGACTCACTTTCACAAAACGCATACCCGCCCTACGTGCTCCCTCGCCATCGCTCTTGTCGCTATCGCCTACCATCACTGCACCTGCCGCTTCTACGTTCATCGCCGAAAGCACTCTGCCAAACAACTCCACGTTGGGTTTCAGACCGCCAAGCTCCTGAGCCGAGAACCTATAATCAAAAAGCGCAGGGTCAATGCCTAACGCACGAAGCTTCTCGTCGACACAACCATAGTCGGAAAATACCGCAGTCACTATCCCGCGAGCGCGAAGCTCCTTAAGCAGGGGCAACACATAGTCGTATGCCTTATAATATTGTCTAAGCAGACGAACCGTAAGAGGCATATAGTCCTCGAAATACCATTTCCGAGCACCCTCTGCCGACACCATACCATAACGCGACATGTGAACAAACAACTCGCTATAAAAAGCATTACCATCAGCAAACGCCTTACCGCGAAGATCCCGACGAGCAAGACGCTCCGAGCCTAATATCAACGCATGACGCAAATCCGAAAATATCAAACGCAACGCCAAACGACTCTTGTCGTACAACGTACCATCAACATCGAAAATCACAGCAACGACACCTTCTGAAGGTAATAATGGTTTATTATCCACGCTCCGATATATTTATTAGTTTTAATTTTCGAACAACATATTGGTGCACTTGCACTTACTCTACACCACATGGCACACAAGCACATCGGCTGCAAAGTTACAAAAATAATTCATTATGTGCAACACTTGACAATAACTTACAAAATGTTTCTTGCTATTTGGAAAAAATGTTGTAACTTTGCACGCTTAATTTAGGACTAATGGCGTGATTAACATTTCGCATTATCTATCACTTTTTCGCAACAATCAGCAAGACAAATGACTACACCCACTTCTACTAACCGCCGCAAATATCTGGCAAGCTTCATATTCCTTTCTCTACTACTCCTCTTACCCAACCTTACAGGCATCTTCCTTGCCGAAGACATCAGCGGCTTCGGGCTTACACTCATATACTTTATCTCAGCTGTCTTATTCTGGCTCATCGGACTCACCATCCTGCCACAAAGGCTGTTCTTCTATCTATCCTCTCCCATTCTGATACTCAACATTATAGAGATAGTCTACCAAGTAATGGACCGCAGAACCACCTCTGTGATGTTTATCTACACCGTCATCGCTGCCGAACCGGGTGAGTTCTGGGAATTGGTAACCACCTACTGGCCATTGTTCATCCTCGCCTTTCTCTTCATCGGACTCTATTTCTTTATCTGCCGCAGGAATATACCTGCCGAGCCGCTGTTGCATCATAAGTCGGCACGGCGGACCATCTTCTCGCTCTGCATGCTGTGGTTCATCATCTGCGCAGGTGTACTCTACCACTACAAGCATCTGCTCCAAGTCCACGACGACGACTACGTCTCGCCTACCATCTTCATCGGAATGAGCAAATCGTGCCCTATCAATATGTTCGTTCAGTCCGCACACCTTGCTATCGTGTGGGACGACATCAACGGACAAAACCGACTCTTGCACGACTTCAAATTCGGCATCGAACCCAAAACCGACGACAACGACGAAATAGTAGTGCTGCTTGTCGGCGAGACCGCGCGATACGACCATTGGGCACTCAATGGCTACTCACGACCTACCTCGCCTCTGCTCTCGCAACGCGACGGCCTCATCTCCTTCGACAGCTGCTACTCTATTGCCAACCTCACCACTATATCCGTGCCATATATGCTCTCGCGAGCCACACCACAGTTCAACTACCCCTACTCCAACGAGAAATCTCTGCCGGAAGCCTTCGCCGAAGCAGGATATACCACCGCATGGATCGCCGACCAAAGCTTCACCAACACCTTCCTCAGACGTATCAGCGCCTCATGCGACGTCTGCAACTACGAACCACACACTCGTATCAAAGGCGACTTCTGCGACTCTATTCTCATAGCACCACTGCACAAAGTGCTCACTCAACCACGCAAAAACAAACAGATGATAGTCATACACAGCCTCGGAAGCCACTACAAATATACATGCCGATACCCGCAAGAATTCCGTATCTTCACTCCCGACCTCAACGAAGCATCTGCCAAAGACATGCTCTCTGAAGCCATCGTCGAACACAACCGCATCGTCAGAAAAGTAGATAGCGAACAGCTTATCAACAACATCCGAGAAGTACTCGTCAACTCCTACGACAACACCATCGTATATACCGACTTCTTCATCAACTCCGTAATACAAGAACTCGAAGCCACCGGCAAACCCGTTGTAATGCTCTATGTCGGAGACCATGGAGAAAACCTCATGGACGACGAACGACTCATGCTCATGCATGGCACCTTCCTCGGCAGCCGATGGGAATATCACGTACCTATGTTCATCTGGACATCCAAGCAATATCGCAAGCTACACCCCGACAAAATCGACAACCTCACAGCTAACCGCACCAAACAGATATCCACGATGAACGTCTTCCATACCTTGCTCAACCTCGCTGACATACAATACCAAAACCTCGACCACACTAAATGCCTCGACGACACCGCTCTCGTCGCCGACACCATCACTTGGGGACTCGACGGCAACCTGCAACTTACTATCATCCCGCAATAAACATGCGCCGCATACTTAACGTCATATTACTACTCATAGGTCTTAATACCACCATCGTAGCACAAACAGCTACCGGCGTGAGCGGCACTATCTACGACGCACAAAGCGGCGAGACACTGCCGTTCGCTCAAATACTGTTTCAAGGTACAGGTATCGGCACCACCAGCGACATCGACGGCAACTTCAGCCTGCAAACAACAGCCAATCACAACATCGTAGAATTCCGCATGCTGGGATATAAGACGCAGACGCTCAAACTGCGAAAGGGACGAATACTCAGCAAACAAAAAATACGCCTCGAACCCGACAACATAGTACTCGAAGACGTCGTCATCAAACCCGAGAAAACACAAAAAGAAAAATACCGCAGAAAAGGCAATCCCGCGGTAGAACTAATGAGAAACGTCATAGCCCACAAACACGACAACAGACTCGTCACCGAAGACGCTTACAGCTACCAACGATACGAGAAACTGACATTCTCGCTCGACCCCTTCGACTTCAACCTCGACAAAAACAACTTCTGGCGCGACTTCAAATTCGTCGAAGACTACCTCGACACCTCACGCTTCGACACCACCAAAATTCTCATCTTCTCTATCCGAGAAACACTATACGACATCTACTACCAACGATACCCGCAACGCAACAGACAGATCCGACAAGCACACCGGTGGGAAGGACTCGACAAACTATTCGGCACCGACAACCTCACCAAAAACATCGGACAGATACTTCAGCCCATCAACATCTTCCAAAACGATGTCGACGTGCTACTCAACAAATTCCCCTCACCTCTGTCGTCGACACTCGGTATCAGCTACTACCAATTCTATCTGCAAGACACTCTACTGCTCGACAACGACTCGTGCATACACCTCACCTTCGTGCCCGTCAACAGCGAGAGCTACGGCTTTAGCGGACACCTCTATGTCGTCAAAGACTCAACCTACGCCCTCAAACGATGCGACCTCACAGTGCCGATGAACAGTAACATGAACTGGGTGACAGGACTCGAAGTTGAACAGACATTCCGAAAACTCGACAACGGCAAGTGGGTACAAGAGCAGACACATTCGTATACCAAATTCGCTATCACAAAAAAAAGCAAACACCATATATATGCACATCAGCATGAGGTGTTCTCCGACTACCAAATAGGCAACCGCGTCGACGACAAACTCTTCACCATGGCGGGCAACACCATCGACGGCGACAGCATCAACCTCTACAAAGGACGCGACTGGCCAAGACTCAGAGCTTGCCAACTCTCTGACAAAGAACTCATCGTCGACAGCCTCGCACCCGCAGTCATGACAGTACCTAAATTCAGAATACTGATCAACACCGTCAACGACCTCACACAAGAATACGTACATACTACCTCCGACTGGGCGAAAAGCAAATGGGACTTCGGACCTATCTTCAACACCTTCAGCTACAACGAACAAGAAGGAGTCAGACTGCGTATCGGCGGCATGACAACAGCCAATATGCACCCCAACTTCTTCCTTTCTACATACTTAGCTTACGGCTTCGCCGACAAAAGACCTAAGGGTGGACTCAACCTCATCTATTCGTTCAACAAGAAAAGATACCACCCATACGAAAACCTCAGACACTACCTGATGCTCTCGCTCAGCTACGACATCGAAGAGCTCTCGCAAAGCTACTCCGTAGTCATGAGAGACAACATACTCATGTCCATCAAATTCAACTACCAGACCAAACCCGAATACTACGCCGGACGTATCCGACTCAAATACGAAAAAGAATGGGCTAACGAGTTCTCTATCATCACTTGGGCAGAGTTCCTTAACAATCAACCCAACGGCAGCATTCTGCGACCGAACCAGACCGGACGTGCCTTGTTTTATAACCGTATCAACGACGACGGCACACTCACCAACCGACCGTTCTATCACGATGCCGGATGGACTTTCGCCCTCAGATATTCGCCCGGAGGATACATCTACAACGACCGACAAGGAGAAGAGTCTCCTTTTAACCTGTGGAAAGACGCACCCGTATTCCGATTCACCAACCGCATGGGATATATCCTCGAAGACAACTTCTTCTATAACCAGACAGAGCTGTCTGCTGAAAAACGCATCTGGTTCTCTGCCTTCGGACACCTCGACCTCACCGTCAACTTAGGATACGTGTGGACCAAATCTCCATATACCAAACTCTTCCAACCCGTAACCAACCAATCGATACTGCTCGACCCGCGATCCTTCCACCTCATGAGACCCGTCGAGTTTATGATGGACCGATACGTAGCACTCTACTCTACATATTATTTCAAAGGCTGGATCATCAACCGCATTCCCTATCTCAACCGACTCAAACTCCGCGGGGTGGCATCCTTCCAAATGGTCGCCGGCTACTGCTCCGACCGCAACAACCCATACAAAGGAGCAACAGGCATCTACCAATTCCCCGTCTCATACTACGAAAACGGACAGCCCGTACGCTCCAAAGCCGACTTCTCGTGGGGCAAATACAGCTATATGCCATACATGGAGATGACTGTCGGTATAGAAAACATCTTCAAGATACTGCGTATCGACTACGTCCGCCGACTCACTCACACCGACGGTCTGAGCGGCTGGGGACTCAACGGCATCCGCATCACCCTCCGCGCCGCCATCTAACACCACTGGGTACACCGGTTTCTAACCGGCGGCTGATTCACCATTAAGCAATCAAAAATAAGAAATAAAAAAATGCGCCGGTTTCTAACCGGCGGCTGTTCACTCTCGCACTTCCATACCTCTGTCGAACAGGCGGTATATATACCGCCTCCCCCCTTCCCGCCCCACCTCACCACCACAAAAAAAAACAAGAGGCGGAGCAATCCGTCTCTTTTTTGTAGCGGGCAGTGCACAGCACACGCCTTCACGCTATGGAGCAATGTCTGAGATTAATTCTTCAAACCTAATCTCTGAAACAGTGAACGTTTCTCACGAGCCTCAGGCTCTGCCGACGACTCATCAGCTCCCTCCTGACCCTCTACGCCATCGAGAGTAGCTTCGTCTGCATTCTCAGTTTCTACACGAGGTACATACTCCTCGCGCTGCTCTATCGAACCGAAATGCTGCTCAACGTAAGACATTACGTCTTGCATGCACTCCTGGAAATGAGCAAAATCCTCTTTGTACAAGAAAATCTTGTGCTTCTCGAATACAGGATACATCTCTTCGCCTTGAGACTTACGTTTGCTTTCCGTAATGCAAAGAAACAAATCTTCCTTACGGTCTTTTTTAACATCGAGGTAATAAATACGCTTACCTGCTTTCAGAGAACGAGAATAAACAATCTCGGGTTCTCTGCGCTCCATATCATTTCTTTCTGTCATTTGTATATATTTTTTGTTGTGTTGTTTCGTAGCGCAAAGGTAATACTTTTTTTTTGGAATCGAACAAAAAAAGTAAAAAAAACACGACAAAAAGTATAGTATCAAAAAAAGTGCCACAAAAGCTGAGCCGTAAGTTGGATATTTCAAATAAAATTACTACCTTTGCGGCGCTAAAAGAAGCGATAATTTTATAAACAACACTATAATGATTAACCGGACTTTAGTGCGTACGCACGTAGTAAGAAACCTCTTCGCCCACTATAAAGATGGCGAAAAGACTCCTCTCACCGCACAGAAAGAGCTTATTCAAAGCTTCTCTAACTCCTATTTCCTCTACATCCTCCTGCTCGATTTAGTCAACGAACTCACACACTTCGCTGTCAACCGTATTGAGCAAAACCGCGAACGAGCCGCTGCCACACATACCGACTACAAACCCTCACTCAATTTCGTCAACAACAGATTGGCACGCCAGCTGTTCGAAAATCGTGACCTCAGACAACAAATGGAAGAAAATAAATTGTCGTGGGAAGTGGCGTACGACAATATCGACCTTATATTCAAAGAACTTACTAATGCCCCATTCTATCAAGAATACCTTAATATAACCAATCCGTCTTACGAAGACGACAAGGCTGTGTGGAGAAAAATCTTCACCGACATCATCGCCAAAACCGACGAACTCGACAACGCACTCGAAGAAATAGAGCTCGCCATGCCCAACCAAAACGTCTTCCTCGCTGCCGACATCAACGTCATCATCAGCTTCGTGATTAAGACTATACGTCACTTCAGACCCGAAAGCGACAAAAACGAAAAACTACTCGAGATGTTCAATAGCCAAGACGAACTCGACTTCGCTAAAAAACTACTCAGATGTAGCATCGAACAACAAGAACAATGTATGCAGCTTATCAATGCCAAACTGCAAAACTGGGACCCCGAACGAGTCGCATATATGGACCGCATCATCATGCAAGTGGCAATAGCCGAACTGCTTAACTTCCCCGAGATAGCACTGCAAGTAACAATGAACGAATACATCGAAATAGCCAAAGAATACTCCACCGAAAGCTCACCTTCCTTCATCAACGGTATTCTCGACCAAATAGCTATCGAATTGCGCCGACAAGGCAAAATAATAAAATAACACCACCGACTATAACACGAATAATAACCTTTAAAACATAATCAACATGCTTAATTACATCTTATTACAAGCACCCGAACAGCAACAAGGCGGCTGGGGTGTATGGCTAATGCTTATCGCTGTTTTCGTAGTAATGTATCTCTTTATGATACTGCCGCAACGACGCCGACAGAAAGAGATAGAGAAAAAACGTAACGAACTCAAAACAGGCGACAGAGTAATCACCGCCGGTGGCATACACGGCATCATCAAAAAAATAGAAGAAAATGCCTTCCTCGTTGAGATTTCGAAAGACGTGGTCATCAAAGTCGACAAAGCATCGGTATATGTCGTCGGAGACGAACCACAACAAAACGAAACACCACAAAAGCAATAACCTAACACATGTCAGAGCTGACTGACAAACTGAAAGCCTCAATAAGCAAATGGGCCGGCACGTTTTTCAACCTGCAAAACCTGCTGACCTATTCGCTTTTTGTCTTACTTGCCACATTTATATGGATGGGGCACGCACTCAACACCACCCGGGAAAACACCTTCCATGTACCGCTTAACTACGAAGGCATAGCCGATAGCATCGCTTTCACAACTCCTCTGCCACAACATATCGACGTCAGACTCAGAGACCAAGGCAGCCGACTGCATGCATACAACGAACTGCTATCCAGACCCATCACTCTCGACCTAAGCCAGCAACTGCCCAATCCGCAAAAACAGATACATATATCTGCCGACCTCATCCGACCACGACTCAACGACCTGCTACAAGGTACTACCAAACTGCAAGAGATAACACCCGAAGATGTTGTCGTCCAGTATTATATCAACAGCAGCAAACAAGTTCCTATTGCCATCAAAGGGCAAATCACACCGGCAAAACAATACGAACTCAGCACGCAGCCTACCATCAAACCCGCTTACACTATCATCTACGGACAACAGACTCTACTCGACACCATCGACACCGTCTATACCTCTGTCTTTAACCTCAGTAACGTTAAAGACACTGCCATCGGCAACCTCACACTCGAACCCATCAAAGGCGTAAGCTTCAAAACTCAAAACGTAGAAATCACAGCCGTCAGCGAACGATACACCGAAAAAGTTCTTACTCTGCCCATTACCACACGTAACGTACCCGACGGCAAAACACTACGACTTTTCCCCAATACCGCAGAAATAAGGCTCAAAGTGTCACTCCGACATTTCGCTAACGTCAACGAACAAACCATCCTGCCGTACGTCAACTACCCCACCTCACCCTCCGACCGACTCCACGTCTACATCGAGCACGATACACTCAATGCCAACGTGGTCAGAATAACACCACCTACAGTAGAATATATCGTCGAACAACAATAACAACATATCACTATGCGAAAAATAGAAATGGTCGACCTCAAAAGTCAGTACCAACATATCAAACCACAAATCAACTCTGCCATTCAAGAAGTCATCGACTCAGCTGCCTTCGTCAAAGGACAAAAAGTAACCGACTTCCAAGACCATCTGGCACAGTACCTGGGAGTCAAACATGTCATCTGCTGCGGCAATGGCACCGACGCCCTGCAAATAGCACTCATGGCTCTCGGTCTCAAACCCGGCGACGAAGTCATCACTCCTACCTTCACCTTCATCGCTACAGCCGAAGTAGTAGCACTGCTCGGGTTAACACCTGTGGTGGTGGATGTGAGCGAACAGACTATGAACATGGATATCGACAGCCTTCGTAAAAGCATCACCCCTAAAACTAAAGCTATCGTACCCGTACACCTGTTCGGACAATGTGCCAACATGCAGCAGATAATGGACATCGCCAAACAACATAACCTCTTCGTCGTAGAAGACGCATGCCAGGCTATCGGCGCTACTTACACCTTCAGCAACGGCACACAAAAGAAAGCAGGATGCATCGGCAATATCGGTTGCACATCCTTCTTCCCAAGCAAAAACCTCGGCTGCTACGGCGACGGTGGCGCACTCTTCACCGACGACGACCAACTCGCCGACAAGATAAAAGCTATAGCTAACCATGGTATGGTCATCCGATACCACCACGACATGGTAGGCGTCAACTCCAGACTCGACACCCTGCAAGCCGCCATCCTCGATGTCAAACTGCCACACCTCGACCAATATATCAAAGCAAGACAACAGGCAGCACAATACTACGACAACGCCTTCGCCAACAACCCCCACATCATCATTCCGGCACGTGACCCGCAGTCGACACACGTCTTCCACCAATATACTCTGCGCATCGTCGACTACGACCGCGACACCCTCAGACAACAACTCGCCGACAAACAAATACCCGCTATGGTATACTACCCCGTGCCACTACACCAACAAAAGGCGTACCAAGACCCAAGATACCACACCGGCGACTTCCCGCAAGCTGAACGACTCGCACAGACCGTGCTCAGCCTGCCTATGCATACCGAACTCGACCAACAACAACTCGAGTATATCACACAAACAATCAACCAAATACTGCAATAGTGCTCAAACAAGAACTCACACAACGGCAACTGCAGAAGCTCTCGCCCGCGCAGATACAAGTCATCAAAATGCTCGAGTTACCAACTATCGAGCTCGAACAACGTATCAACCAAGAGATAGAGGAGAATATAGCCCTTGAGGAAGGTCACGACGACAGCGAAGACACGCACGACGAAGAGATATACGACGATATGGAAGGCGAGACAACGGACAACGACTTCGACGACTTCAACTTCGACGAATATATCTCCGACGACGACGTCCCCGACTATGCCACCAGACAACACAACAGCTCACCCGACGACAAACACGAAGACATTCCTTTCACCGTCGGGACTACCTTCCACGAGTTCCTCACTGAGCAACTCCGACTCATGCCGCTCGACGAACACCAAAGACAAATCAGCGACTTCATCATCGGTAATATCGACGACGAAGGATACCTGCGTAGACCGGTAGAATCTATCGTCGATGACCTTGAGTTCCACGAGAATATACACACCTCCGACCAAGAAGTAGCCTCGATGCTGCAACGCATTCAACAACTCGACCCACCGGGAGTCGGAGCCAGAGACCTCAAAGAATGTCTGCTCCTACAACTACAACGACAAAAAGAAAATCCCGACGCCAAACTCGCAACAGACATACTCTCCAACTACTTCGACGACTTCTCTAACCGACACTTCGACCGCATCACACAACGTCTCGCTATCACCGACGAACAGATGCGGCAAGCTATAAAACTCATCACACATCTAAACCCCAAACCAGGAAACGCATGGGGTGCTAACATCTACGAAAACAACAAGTCTATCATCATTCCCGACTTCATCGTCACCGACGAAGACGGAGAAATAGTGGTCGCTCTCAACAACGCTAACATCCCCGAACTAAGAGTCAACAAAGAATACTCCGACATGCTCGTCGGCATGCAACAAGCAAAAGGCAAAATCACACAACAACAGAGAAAAACCATCAGCTATATCAAACAACGTATCGACTCGGCAAGATGGTTTATCGACGCTATCCGACAACGCAACGAGACACTCATCCGCACTATGACGGCTATCGTACGCTTCCAACACGATTTCTTCGTCGACGGCGACGAGTCATGCCTCAAACCTATGATACTAAAAGACATCGCCGACCTCACCGGATACGACATCTCTACCATTTCCAGAGTCAGCAACTCCAAATATGTGCAAACAGAATTCGGCGTCTTCCCTCTCAAACACTTCTTCTCCGAATCAATGACCAACGAGTCTGGTGAAGAAATCTCAACCCGACAAATAAAGAAAGCACTCGTCGAACTCATCGACTCAGAAGACAAACGACACCCGCTTAACGACGACAAGATAGTAGAACTCATGAAAGCCGACGGATTCCAAATAGCACGACGTACGGTCGCCAAATACCGCGACCAACTCGGAATACCTGTTGCAAGACTCAGAAAACAAGTATAATAACCTCCTGCTTCTTACGTGTAAATCACTACACAACACCTGCGTTCAAAAACATGAATACCAACGTCGAAAAATATCTGTACCTCACTGCCAAAACAGCAAGCATCATCTTCCACCCCCTGATGCTGGCAACCTACGGCTTTGCTCTGCTTGCCGCTATCGGCAAACTCGCACCCGACAATATGCTCGTAGGTCCGTACAACGCCATCGCCATTGCAGGCACCGCAATCTTCACACTGTTTATCCCGCTCTCGCTCATTCTCATACTGAAACGACAGAAACGCATCAGCAGCATCGAACTCTACGTGCAACGCGAGCGACGAATGCCATATATCTACACCTCAGCCTCGTTCGCTGTCTGGTGCTACTATGTTGCCGTCACTCTCTCGCAGCCACCATATATCATCGCTATCAGCGTGGCAACCACCGTCGCTATTCTATGCGTCGCTGCTATCAACAGCCGATGGAAGATAAGCGCACATGCCACCGGCATCGGAACCTTCACAGGAGCCGTCATGGTAGCCGCTGCCGCTAACGGCGTATTGTCTAACTGGCTTATATGCACACTGTTTGCCATCACAATGCTCGTCATCTGGGCACGACTCTATCTCAGAGCACACACCGCTGCACAAGTCATAGCCGGACTCCTACTCGGTTTCTCACTCTCTATGGCTGCCATTTTCTTTGTCTGACAACACGCTCGATATACATTGGCTAACAACACGCTGCACCTCATTCACTAACTAAGACTAATTGTCTTAACATCTCTTGAAACATATTCTTATGCGCAAAGTCGTAACGTTCATAATATCAACGCTGTGCCTCGTTCTCTCAACATGGCAGACAGCTGCCGCTCAAGACGAACCTGCCTATGGACCTTCACCCACTGCACAACTCAGCCTTATCACTTGCCAACCCGGCAACCCCATGTATTCTAAATACGGACACACCGCTATACACCTGCTCGACACAGTCTACGGCATCGACTGCATCTTTAACTATGGAGTCTTCGACTTCAGAGAGAAAAATTTCATTGCTAAATTCCTGACCGGCAAATCGATGTACCAACTCGACGTAGAACCCGCTTTTTTCTTCTACGAGTCGTGTCGAGAGGTCGGACGAGAAAAAATCTACCACCAGCCTCTTAACCTCAACTATCAACAGAAATGCAAAATCATCGAGGCACTGATCGTCAATCTGCAACCCGACAAACGCTTCTATCCCTATAACTTCGTTTTCAACAACTGCGCCACCAAGTCGTTCCGTGTCATACAACGTACTCTGGGCGACACCATCCTGGCACCGCAGTTTGCTCAACGCGAGGACTCCTTTCGTGACCTTATCGACTACTACTCCGGCACTTACACTTGGGCTCGCTTCGGTATCGACATGCTCTTCGGCAGAGACGCCGACCGCATAATGAAACCCGAAGAACGTCTCTTCCTCCCCGAACAGCTGATGGACTATCTCAGCGAGGCGACACTCGCAACACAAAAAACGAAGTTGGTAGCCGACGATGCATACGTCGGACCATTCGAACCCGTCAACTCAAACCCGCTCACCTCGCCACAACTCGTTCAAACACTCATCCTACTGCTCAGCCTTATACTTATCGTCATCGACCGACGCCGAGCCAAACCCACATGGGCATTCGACGCTATACTGTTTTTTATACTCGCCATCATGGGTATCGTCGTCTGGTTTGTCGCTTTCTTCTCTTCGCACCCGCTCGTCGGACATAACATCAACATCTTATGGCTCAACCCGCTAATGTTCATTCCCGCCATCATGACACTGTTCCGGCGCGGACGACAACTGCTGCAGTCCAACACCTCTAAATATATTTTCACCGCCTATTTTGTTATCACAATGGTGATTATAGCTTTCTGGGGACAGAGCGGACCATGCATCATACTACCCCTTGCCCTTGCGCTACATGTATTGGCTACATGGTTCGACTTCTCAGCAAAAAAGCCACATACCAACAAAGCAGCTATTGCCTTGCTGCTTACCTTGTCCATGGCAGCACCGGCTTATTCGCAACAACCGGCAAGACTCACCGTAGTGGCTCTCGTGGATGGCATGTCACAACAAGCCATGAACCGAATGCGCGAGTATTGGCAGACGGGCGGACTGAGAACCATCACCGAAGAAGCTGCCAACACACAACTGCAATTCAACCAGTTATGCTATGGCGGAGCCGAGATGACGACCACCCTGTTCACCGGCAACTACCCCAACGAACATGGCGTCAGCGCTAACACTTACATGCAAACGACAGACCGCACAACACAATATATCTTCTACGACTCCGAACAAGCAGGCATCGGAACAACACAAAAACTGTCGGCAACAAACATCAAGACACTGACCACTTCCGACTACATGCGCCTCAGATATGGCGACGACGCTAAGATCTACGCCATCGGACTCAACACCGACAATGTCATACCTATGGCTGGGCACTCGGCTAACGCATGCTGCTGGCTCGACGACAAGACACAGCGATGGGTAAGCACAAGCTACTACCCGGAAGGACTACCCGCTGCCGCAGACGCCTTCAACGTATCGCAACGTATAAGCGAACTCACCGAGCAGACATGGACGCCAAGAATGAGCATCGACATGTACCTCGAACCAACATATCAGGAATTAAAACAAAAAGGATTCAGCTATCAGACCGCCAAAGTCTTACACCACTCCCCCACCGCCAACCGTCTGGTAACGGAACTGGCTCTGAGCATACAAAAGAAAAACCGCTTGGGAATGGATAACACACCCGACCTGCTGATGTTAGAATATACCGTCGTCTCTCCTAAGGCTGTCAGCGACAACCTGTTGAGCGCCGAACAAGAAGACATGTATCTGTGCCTCAACCAAGATTTCGGATATCTGATCGACCAACTCCGTCGACAAGTCGGTGCCGACAACCTACGTGTCATCGTCGTTGGCAAACCTGAATACTCAATAGGCAAGCAAGAACTCGAAGCTGCTAATATCGAGGTCATCGATTTCGATGTCAATCGCGCTGCCGCACTTCTCAACACCTACCTCATGGCTATCTATGGTCACGAACGCTGGATCGACGGAGGATGCAATCAATCAATCTTCATCAATCGACTGCTCATCGAAAAGAAACAGATGTCGCTTACAGAACTACAACAGCAAGTGGCTCTTTTCTTGATGGAGTTCGACGGCGTGACTGACGCCTACCCCGCATGGCAAATACCGATGCTGCAACCCGCCGGCAAAGTGCAGATGACACAAAACTCCTTCTACCGCCGATTGGCAGGAGACGTCGTCTTCAGGTTAGAAGACAACTGCCGACTTACCGACTCCGAAGTCGTCATCGACCGCATACTCTCACCCACAGTCACCACCCCGCTGTTCATCCTACCCCCATCTTCAAAAACCGATAACGGCACCTCAACCTTTCTCCCCGCCACCTCTCTCCATTCCATTATCCTCAGCGACTAACCTCTCGCCACACCGGGTACGCCAATTTGCAATTGGCGGATGCCACCCCTCATCGGGTACGCCAATGTGTAATTAGCGGCATGCCACATTGTCAAGATTCGCCGGTTGGTAACTGGCGGCATGCCACCCCACATCGCCCGTCAATCTCCACATTGTCAAGATTCACCGGTTGGTAACTGGCGGCATGCCACCCCGCCCCATCGCCCGCTGCAAACCTCTACTCAAGATGTTTGGCAAAATACAGCTCGTCGGAATCAAGCAGCCCGGGATACAGGATGTTAATCAGGTCGCTCAGGATGAGTTCGGGGTGCACTACCCCCTTCTCCCAGAAGTCGTTGGCGCCCGTCGGACTGAGGCGTTTTCTGAAGTTATACACCCTGCCGTTTTTGTATGCCTTAAACCACGTATGCTTCTCATCTATAGTCTTCAGCTCCTCTAAAGTCTCGGCGTTACTGCCTACCCACACATCGGCATCGGCGAAGTTACGAACCACGTTCTCGATGGTCAAAGGAATAGAGGCATACGACGAGTCGTTGCTATAGTAATAGTCGGCACCGGCATCGCGAAACAGAGCACCCATATAGGTGTTACCTGCCGGAACGTACCATGTCCCGCGGAAGTTGTTTCCCGACATTATCGTCTGTCTCTCACCTACATAGCCATCCACCTTCCCTACTAAGTCGAGGTAGCTCTTCTCCACCTCGGCAAACAGCGAGTCGGCTGTAGGCAGGCAGTCGAAGAAGGCTGCCACAAAACGTATCCACTCGGCACGGGCTAACGGCGTCGACTCCGTCCATTCGTTATTGAAGATCACCGGCACCGACAGTTTTATCAGCAGCTCCGATGCCATGTCGCCTTGCGCGTATGTCGACACCATGACGGCATCCGGTGCACTCAGTAGCACCTTCTCTACGTTCACCTGCATGGCATCGCCTATGTCGGCAACGGCTGTCACGCTGCTGTCTAAGAACTCGTTATTATATATAAGCTCAGGGTTGCACACACCCGCCACCGAACCAAGTCGGTCAAGCTCGGCTATAAAGCCTATATGAGTGCTCGAGGTCGTCGCAAGACGACCGACGGGCACCTTCAGACGCTGACCATCAGAAGGCGTCACGGCATGCTCGTCACGAACTAAGTAGTAGTTGGCTAAGATCTGACCCTCGTGCCAAGGGTTGTAAACCACCACCTTTGTGTAGTCGTCCGACTGCTCGATACTGAACCCTTGCGCATATCTGTTTGTCTTCGTTCGATACGCTTGTTTATTGCCACACGACATCAAAACGATGGCTATCATCACAACCGACAGACTGCGTACTTTAATTTCGAACATAGGTGTTCTCATGTTACTTTTCATTTTCAGAGCTGTTCATATTTCATATCAATAGACACTACTCGAATAGTGCCGACCCTATCCTCACCATGTTACTTCCCTGCTGTATGGCTATCTTGTAGTCTTCGCTCATACCCATCGACACTATCGGTTTGTCGAGATACTCGTGCGCCAACCGGCTGACTGTTTCAAACTCGCTGCGTATCTGCTCCTCGTCGTCGGTATTAGAAGCCATACACATCAGTCCTAATATTCTCACCGAAGGAAAAGCGGTGAAGTAACCTGTTGAATTATATGTCTTAATATCTTTAAGCAGAGTACTTATCTGCTCTACCGTAAAGCCTGTCTTCGACTCTTCGGCTGCCACGTGCACTTCCAACAGCACATCCACCTCTCTGCCTATCCGCTCCGCCTCGTCGCTTATCTTCTGCAACAGACGTTCTGAATCGACCGACTGTATGAGCGTAATAAAAGGCACTATCTCGCGCACCTTGTTGGTTTGCAGGTGCCCGATAAAGTGCCAGTGTATGTCCTCCGGTAACTCTTGCTTTTTCGAAAGCAGCTCCTGCACACGACTCTCGGCGAACTCGCGCTCGCCTGCCGCGTATGCTGCTTTTATGTTGTCAAGGGTCTGATACTTAGTCACACATACCAACGTCACATCGTCTGGTAAGCTACTACGTATCCGACCTATATTCTCGGCCACAACCGAAGACTCCGGCTGCGGCTGTACCACTGACGTCGGAATCGGCACAGCTGTCGGCTCACCCGACTCCGACTGCAACTCTGCTGTTTTCTCTGAAGAAGGTTGACTGTTTGGTTGACTACTGAGCTGCGAGGTCAGTTTTTTTTTTCGTCAGCGACCGTCTCTTCCGACCTGCTTGTCACTGCCGCCGTCGCACTCTCTGCCGAGAACTTATAGATATCCATTATCGGAGTATCGGTTACCGACACCACCTCATAGTCTATCTGCCAGTTTTTCATCTCCTCGTCTTGGAAAAGCTTCACAGCGTCAAGCAAGGTGGCAGAATGAACGTAGAAGTAATTCGCCACACGCTTCTCTTTCTGACGCTCCTCGTCGTAGTTGACGAACATCACTTTTATCTTGAAGTACTTATCGGCTGCGGGATTATCCGTCTCTACTATACCCGTAAGCTTCACTTTCTTGCACGACTCCACCTCTATCGGACCCGATGCAAAAGGAGCCTGCTCTTTGAGCACGCGCGACTCAGCCTCCGCAAGAGTCATCGCGTCAACAAAATAGACCTCGTTATAAGTACGTGGAGCGACATCCTCCTGCGTGATTTTGTCGATTTTGATTTTACACTCGTAATACATAGTTTATTATAGTTGTTAGATTTTTAATCGCTATTATCCGCCCCGCATCCAACCCCGTTATCCGTCCGCATCCTCCCACAAATCTTATCGCTTTTCAAAAACGTGGTGCAAAGATAATACATTTTTTGCTAATCCCCAAACTTTTTCGTCAATTCCAAATTGCAGGATTAAGAAAAAATTACTATCTTTGCACGTTTTTGTAGAAAACAATGAGACATCCGTTTTTGCGATACCTATTCTTTATGTTTGCCCTTGCCATTAGCATCTCATCATTGGCAGAGCAGCAGCTTCGCTTATATGGCTATGTCGTCGACGCCGACAATGTCGGCATCGACCTCGCAAATGTCTATATCCTTGGCACCACCTACGGCACCTCTGCCAACCGCAACGGCTTCTACGAGCTGCAAATCCCCGCAACCGACAGCCTCACTATCGTCTTTTCGATGATTGGCTATCAGACCGTACAACAGAGTCTGAAAGTCAACGCCAAAGCTATGAATATCAACGCTATGCTTATGCAAGACGCCGAGAATCTGCAAGAGATAGAAGTGCGCGGCATACGCCGACAAGTGGGCATGTTCGACCAGACCTCCGTAGCAGCAGCTCGACTGATGCCCGACGCAACGGGAGGAAGCATCGAAAGCCTGCTCGTCACCTTTGTCGGCGTCAGACAAAACAATGAACTCTCAACGCAATATAACGTCCGGGGAGGTAGCTTCGACGAGAACTCTGTCTATGTCAACGGCATGGAGATACACCGACCACTCTTGCTCCGAGCCGGACAGCAAGAAGGACTCTCGTTCGTCAACTCCGACATGGTAGCTTCGCTCAACTTCTCGGCAGGAGGCTTCGACGCACAATATGGCGACCGCATGTCGTCGGTGCTCGACATACGCTACAAGCAACCACGAGAATTCGAAGCACGCATTGCCGCCGGACTGCTCGGTGCCAGCGCATACGTCGGCGTCGGCAACGACAACTACTCCATGATGCACGGCATTCGATACAAGACCTCACGATACCTGCTCAAAGCACTACCCACTAACGGTAACTACAACCCCAACTACTTCGACTATCAGACGTACATGACCTTCAAACTCGGCAAACGCTCCGAAAGCCAAACCGACGACCGCCGATGGTCACTCAGCCTGATGGGCAACTTCTCGCAAAACTCTTACGAGTTCCGACCCGACTCTATCAACGAGAACTTCGGCTCCTTCTATGTGTCACGCCGCATGGAAGCAGGCTTCGACGGACGCGAACACGACCTGTTCCGCACAGCCTTCGGAGCTATCGGACTAAGAGGCGAACTAAGCAAAGAACTAAGCCTGAGCTTCGACCTCTCAGGCTTCTATACCAACGAGCAAGAGAACTACGACATCACCTGCGAGTATTTTCTCAAGACTAACCCCACCGACGAGGCCACCGATGCTGCGGTAGCAACAAACGGCGCCACCGGCGAAGATAGCAACAGCGCTACCGACGACATCCCTTCGCAAGGCGCCGACATACTTGGAGTAGGTACCTACCACGAGCACGCACGCAACCGTCTGCAAGCAGGCGTCATCACACTATCGCACCACGGCGAGTGGCAACGCGACAACAACAGCCTGCAGTGGGGAGCAAGTGTGCAAGCCGAACTCATAACCGACAACATACGAGAATGGGAATGGCGCGACTCGTTAGGATACTCCATTCCCAACAACGAACACGAGATGGAGATATACTACTCGCTCAGCGGCAACACCAAGATGCGATCCGTACGGGCGCAAGCCTACCTGCAAGACTCATACGTCTGGCAACTCAACCGAGGCGAACTCACACTCACCGGCGGACTCAGACTCAACGCATGGTCATACAACCACGAGTGGCTACTCTCACCACGTGCCTCACTCACCTACATGCCATACCTAAGACGTAACTTCACACTACGCTTCGCCACAGGTATGTACTATCAGTCACCCTTCTACAAAGAACTACGCTCGATGCCCATCGACGCTACCGGCGTGGGACGGATAGCACTCAACCCCAACATCAAATCACCACGCTCAGTACATGTCGTGGCAGGCGGCGACTACTACTTCCGTGCATGGGGACGACCATTCAAACTCACCGCCGAAGCCTACTTCAAATATATCGACCGCGCCATCAGCTACACCGTCGACAACGTACGGGTGCGCTATTCCGGCTTCAACGACGCCGTAGCCTACTCCACCGGCGCCGACATCAAACTCTATGGCGAACTCATCCCGGGAGCCGACTCGTGGATCTCGCTGTCTGCCATGCGCTCACGCGAGAACCTGCTCAACGACACACAAGGCTGGATTCCCGCACCTCAAGAACAACGCTTCGCCTTCACCATGTTCTTCGAAGACTACCTGCCACAACTGCCACAACTCAGAGTGCACCT
This sequence comes from uncultured Bacteroidales bacterium, assembly GCA_946185835.1. Lineage (GTDB taxonomy): Bacteria > Bacteroidota > Bacteroidia > Bacteroidales > Paludibacteraceae > Colicola. The sequence goes on along the minus strand of CAMHKW010000002.1, from coordinate 64,149 downwards.
CAAGACCATCGTCTCCGACGGCTTGCCATACGGCAACCCGAGACAACCCCAGACACGGGCACAACTGCGAATACCTACCTACTGGCGAGTCGACATCGGAGCCAGCGCCTCCTTCTCACAGAAAACAGACCTCTGGATGCAACGACAAAAACATGTCGACTCGTGGGCACTTACCTTCGAAGTCTTCAACCTCGCCGACACCAAAAACGTCAACTCACACTTCTGGATAACCGACGCCACCGGACTGCAATGGGCTTTCCCAAACCGACTGACAGGCAGAATGTTCAACCTCAAACTCGACATCAACTTCAAATAACACCCAAAGCACCATGCCAAACGCACAAGAACCTCAGACACCCATGATGAAGCAGTTTCGGGAAATCAAAGCACAATATCCCGACGCCATGCTTCTGTTTCGCTGCGGCGACTTCTACGAGACTTACTGCGAAGATGCCATCAAAGCATCTAAAATCCTCAATATCACACTCACACACCGCTCGTCAGGCACCGCGTCGGTCTCCGGCACCGAGATGGCAGGATTCCCATTCCATGCACTCGACAGCTACCTGCCTAAACTCGTAAGAGCCGGACTCAGAGTCGCTATTTGCGACCAGTTAGAAGACCCTAAACTCACCAAGAAACTCGTCAAACGCGGAGTCACCGAACTCGTCACACCGGGCGTAAGTTACTCCGACACCACACTGCAAGGCAAGGAAAACAACTTCTTGGCTGCCATCTATCTACCTCAGAACAAAGGTAATAAGACCGGCAAGATAGGCATCGCCTTCCTCGACATCAGCACCGGAGAATTTATGCTCGCCGAAGGCAATACCGACTACACCGACAAACTGCTGCAAAACTTCGCACCCAAAGAGGTGCTGTTCGAACGAGGCAGACGACGCGACTTCGAACAGCTGTTCGGAAATAAGTTCTTCACCTTCGAACTCGAAGACTGGATGTTCACCTACCAGTCAGCTACCGAACGACTGCAGAAACAGTTCGAGACATCAAGCCTGAAAGGTTTCGGCATCGACAGCAAGCCCAACGGCACCATCGCCGCAGGCGCCATACTACACTATCTCGACCTCACACAACACCTACAGACCGCTCATATACAACGACTCAGCCGTATCGAAGAAGACCGATACATGTGGTTAGACAAGTTCTCTATTCGTAACCTCGAACTCCTACCACCCACATCCGACAGCACCGACACCACCAACCTGCTCAGCGTCATCGACCGAACAGGCTCACCCATGGGCGGACGACTGCTCAAACAATGGATGCTCTTCCCACTCAAGGACATCAAGCAAATCCGACAACGACAACTCGTAGTGGAATACTTCTTCCGACACCCCGAAGTGCGCGACGAAGCACTACGACTCATCAAACACATGGGAGACCTCGAACGCTTCACAGCCAAAGTCTCTACCGGACGTATCAACCCACGCGAAGTGCTGCAACTAAGCTACTCGCTACGCGACATTGAACAACTAAAAAATCTCATCAACGACAACACCCTCAACGACTCCGAAGGCGGCGACCTGCTCCGACAAGAAGCCTCGCGACTCAACACACTGCAGCCACTCGCCAAACGTATTCAACACACCATAGCACCTAACTGCCCCGTCACCACAAGCAAACCTAACTACATCAACGACGGCGTCGACGACGAACTCGACCAACTGCGTAACATACACCGCGACAGCTCTGCTTATCTGCTGCAAATACAACAACGAGAGGCAGAAAAGACAGGCATACAAAGTCTTAAGATCGGATTCAACAACGTATACGGCTACTACCTCGAAGTACGAAACACCTACAAAGAGTTAGTGCCACCTGAATGGATCAGAAAACAGACACTCACACAAGCCGAACGATATATCACCGAAGAACTGAAAGAATTTGAAGCTCAGATTCTCGGTGCCGAAGATAAGATCAGCATCATCGAACTACGTATCTACAACGACCTGCTGCAATCGATGTTACAAGAGTTAGCAAGCCTGCAAGTCGACTCACATATCATCGCCCGCATCGACTGCCTGCTCTCTTTTGCACAAGTGGCAGCCGCCAACAAGTATATATGCCCCGAAGTCAACGACTCTCTCGTCATCGACATACACGGAGGCAGACACCCCGTCATCGAACAACACATGCCACTCGGCGAACAATACGTGTCCAACGACCTCATGCTCGACAACAACTCGCAGCAAATCATCATTCTCACCGGTCCGAACATGGCAGGTAAGTCCGCTCTGCTCCGACAGACCGCACTCATCGTGCTGATGGCACAGATGGGTAGCTTCGTGCCCGCCGACAGCGCCACAATAGGCTTGGTCGACAAGATCTTCACACGCGTGGGCGCCAGCGACAACATCTCATCCGGCGAGAGTACCTTCATGGTCGAGATGAACGAGGCTTCAGCTATACTCAACAACATCTCCGAGCGCAGTCTGGTGCTCTTCGACGAACTCGGACGCGGAACATCAACCTACGACGGCATCAGCATTGCATGGGCAATAGTGGAATACCTGCACGAGAACGCTTGCCACGCTAAGACACTGTTTGCCACACACTACCACGAGCTTAATGACATGGAACAGACCATGAGCCGAATACGCAACTACAACGTCTCGGTACGCGAAGTCGACAACAAAGTGGTGTTCCTGCGCAAACTCGCACGTGGCGGCTCAGAACACTCGTTCGGTATACATGTCGCTAAGATGGCAGGCATGCCACGTAGCATCATCAAACGTGCCGAGAAGATTCTCGCCGAACTCGAAGAAAACAGCAAAAACGGAAAACGCAGCAAACCTACAGTAGACATAGCACAATCACGCAACGGACTGCAACTGAGTTTCTTCCAACTCGACGACCCCATACTCGAACAAGTAAGAAAAGAGATTGTCAACATCGACGTCAACAACCTCACACCTCTCGAAGCCCTAAACAAACTCTCGGAGATAAAGAAAATCATCACCGGCAAATAACGTTAGCGGGTTGCTATTATCGTTGCGTACATCTTAAACAGCTCTGCCACATATTCGCTCTCTGTCATCTTGGGCGAGAAGCCATACGCTGCCATCACGGCACGGTCGTTGTCTTGGTGCGCCTTTCTTAGCTCCGGCGGCATCGTAGCCTCGTCATATAGGTCAGCCAATGAGCAGTCGTGATACAAAGCGCGCGCGTCTAAAATAGCTTGCGCCGTTTGCTCTATACGTGCCACCACTTGGGGCGCAGGCGTCTCACCTGCGGCCGTCTCGAGGGAGGGGACACCCACGTCACAAGATGGCCACGGGAAATTGTTATAGACGATGTCTTTAGAGTAGCGATAGCGCATTTCCAAACGTCCGCACACCACCCGCATCCACGCCAAGTGCACATTACTCGTCAACACACCGAAATGATACAGCGTGGCATTGGGAATAAACTGCATTGCATCGTTTACCATTATGTCGGGTGATAAGAACCCTATTGGAACATAACGTCTTTTCTCACTGCTAACTCTCGGAATAACAATATAATCCGACTGCGAATAGCGTACCTCTTGAAAGAGCCAAGCCGTATTGGCACTATCCCTTGTTGCTGCTTTGGGACTTGCAAGTCGATATTCGCGAACTTTGTTTATTCGGTCTAATAGGAATGGGCTTTTGCGTATTTCAGCCGGTGACACTCCAACTAACCATAAGCAATATCGCACTTTATTGTTGATAAACTCCTCTGAACCATAAATACGTTTGATATATTTTGCTATTTCCGGCTCTCTTGCAATTATTTCTCTATATTCATCTTCTTTGAGAAATAAAAAGCCTCCGTCAGTTGGTTTACTTCCATAAATCATTTCCGGCACATCACATAAGGGTTTATTACGGCTTTCTACCCATATATTGGGTGCGTCAATGAGATAGGGGTTGATATTCTTTGCTTGTATCACTTGACTGTCGGAAATGTAGATGCGCTTGGTGGTAGCGTTGCACTCCCCCCCTAAGTTAGGGGTGGCAAGGGGGAGTGTGTCCTTTACACTGAACCCAATAATCACGCAATGCACATGGGCTTTGATGTCGGCTTCTGAGTCCCAACGGAAAGTGCGATACGCAAAATCAATCTGTATTCCAAAGCGCTCAAACAGCGGTTGCCAAATGGCAGATACCTGCTCGCCTTGAGTGATACTATTGGTGCTGACAAGTGCTGCACGGATACGTTTGCTTGTGTGATTCTCAGGTGAAATGCAGGCTGCTTTTTGCATAAGGTCGGCTGTTTTCCAATACCATGCGGCGACATAGTCTATCTTGCCGGCTGTCTTGTATGGTTTGCCTTTCTCATCCACATAGATAGAAAGCATGTCCTCTTTTTGCTCTTTCGATTGCAGACTATACCCCACAAACGGCGGGTTGCCCATGATATAGTCGGGAAACGTCTTTGCGCCTTGCTCTTTGGCGGGGTGGCGGAATGTATCAGCCGATATTGGCTGATCTGTCATAGTCTGCTCAAACACTTCGCTCCAGTCCATCCTCAGGGCGTTGCCTTCTTTGATATTATGATATGCCTTGAGCGGCAGGGGCTCGATATTGAACTGCACCAACTTAGCTGTCTCTTGCAGCATCTGTTGCTCGGCTATCCACAATGCCGTCGTGGCTACCGAGACTGCGAAATCGTTGATCTCGATGCCATAGAACTGGTGGATATCCACCCGTATAGGATTGGCGATATCACCCATCACTGACTGCCCTTTGTTGCGCAATTTGATTACCTCGTTCTCCAACCGTCGGAGCGAGACATAACTCTCTGTTATGAAATTACCGCTACCGCAGGCAGGGTCAAAGAAGGTGAGAGACGCTATCTTGTTTTGGAAAGCATCCAACCGCTGTCGTTGCTGTCTGTCCTGCGGAATGGCCTTGATAGATGCCAACTCATCTTTGAGCTCGTCTAAGAACAGCGGGTCTATCACCTTATGGATATTGGCAATACTCGTGTAATGCATTCCGCCCGAGCGGCGTGTGTCAGGGTTTAACGTGCTCTCGAAGATAGCACCGAAGATAGTGGGACTGATCTCAGTCCAGTCGAAGTTATCGGAGGCTTTGGTGAGGATGAGTTCCTTCAGGTCTTCAGTAAACTGGGGGATGATAATCGGTTCGCTTTGAGCGCGGACGTCCCCGTCAGCATTTGTCTTTGCCATCGAAGACGACCGCGTTCCAAACAGCCCTCCATTGACGTATGGGAAACGCTTCAGCACCTCGTCCATATAAGGGTCGCGCTGCTCTACAGGCGTATCGAGCACCTCAAACAAATCAATCAGCGCTCGGCGCATGTCCTTCGCCGGATATTGTGCCAAATAATCGTGGAAAGCCGTATTGGAACCAAACAAATGTGCGTCCTCGGCATAGAGGCAGAATACCAACCTCACACACAGAATATTAAGCGAACGGAGCGTCTCCGGCGCCTCAGGGTCGAGATACTGTTTGAGAAGAGCGTCGTATATCTGCCCTACCAGTTTGCCGGCTTCTTTCGACACTTTCTCCTCTTTGCGTATATGCTCGTTACCTTGGTCTACCAAGAAGCGCAAACGGTCGTATTCCTTCTCTAAATTAGCCAGTTGTATCTTCTGTGGTTCGTCGTTAGGGTGCTCCAAGTCATATACCCACCACTCGGCGAAATTGCATGTCACGATCCATCGCGGTCGCTGGCTGTTGGGCAGCGAATCGGCATAACGTTTGGCTTGCTGGAATGGGTTGAGCCACCTGCCGTCGGACTGCTTGATGCCCTCGCCAAGGCTCTTACCAAGCGACTTCTGCTCTATCATGACCTTCGTCTCAGGTATGCGCGCATCTACGAAAGAGGTGTGGTCTAACTGCACCTGCTGCTCGAAGAAAATAAACTGCTCGGGATGCTCCACCCCGAACACTTGACTTAGGAGCGTCAACCAATAGGTCTGACTCTCACCTTTCTCATAGCCTTTGCCCTGCCAAAACTCCGAAAAAGCCTTAGCTGCTTGTTGTTGCTGTATTGCTGTCATGGTATAGTAACTGATTCCCGTCAGGATGGTTAATGAAATCTACGTCGCATTGCCTGCTATTGACTCAACATTCTCTAAGTAGATAATCAATAATTTATGAGAAATTTATGGACAATTGATTATAATTCTTGTTTATTCTTGTACACAAATTGTAAAGGTTTGGCGACAAATTAGTCGTTCTTTATCTTTTATGAGAATTTCAATCTACTTTTGTTGCATCTCTACTAACTTGGCATAATGACCGCCGAGAGCAATGAGCTGCTGGTGTGTACCCCGCTCTACTATCTGCCCCTCGTGAAGCACACATATAAGGTCGGCATCGCGTATGGTCGACAAGCGGTGTGCCACGACGAGCGTGGTACGGTCGCGCATCAGGCGGTCAAGTGCCTGCTTGACAAGCTGTTCCGACTCGGTGTCGAGAGCCGATGTAGCTTCGTCGAGAATCAGTATGGCCGGGTTCTTGAGAATAGCACGCGCTATCGACACACGCTGCCGCTGCCCGCCACTAAGCCGCGAGCCACGGTCGCCCACCGACGTCTCGTAGCCGTCGGCAGTAGCCACGATGAAGTCGTGTGCATTAGCCACCTTAGCCGCGTTCTCCACCTGCTCGGCAGTGGCATCGTTAACGCCGAAAGCTATATTATTAAAGAAAGTGTCGTTGAACAAGATCGCATCTTGGTTGACATTACCCATCAGCTCGCGCAAGTCACGCGTTCTGAGCTTTTTGATATTCACTCCGCCCACCAATATCTCGCCCTCGGTCACGTCATAGAAGCGCGGCAAGAGGTCGACAAGCGTGGTCTTACCCGAACCCGACTGCCCGACAAAAGCCACCGTCTGACCGGGGTATACGTCGAACGAGATATTGCGGAGCACCGGCACTCCCGGAGTGTACGCAAAGCAGACATTACGATAGCTAATCAGAGGCTTCGAACCTAACTCATTGAGGTCGAGTTGCTCGGGCTGCTCGGGTTCTATAATGTTGTTTTTAGTATTGAGAATCTTATCTATACGCTCGAGCGATGCCATACCTTTACGGACACTATATGTTGCCTTCGTTAGGTCTTTGGCGGGGTTGATGATACTATAGAAGATGACTAAATAGTAGATGAACTCGGCAGCATCTATCGACGAATGTTCGGCGAGTATCAGCCCGCCGCCATACCACAGCAATATCGCAATCACCAGCGTTCCAAGCAGTTCAGACACGGGATGAGCAAGAGCATAACGACGGTGTATGCGGTTGAAGGTACGACGGGTGTCATCGTTCAGCCTACGAAAGCGAGCACGCAGCTTCTGCTCGGCATTGAACGCCTTGACTATCCTCAGTCCGCTCAGCGTCTCTTCTATCTGTGTCAGAAGCTCAGCTGTCTGCTCTTGACCTTTGGTCGAACGGCGCTTGAGCGAACGACCTATCTTACCGATGACCCAGCCACTGATGGGCAGCAAGACGAGAACAAACAACGTCAGGCGCCACGAGAGCAGGAAGAGGATGAGAAGGTATATGAAAATCATCAGCGGGTCTTTGATGATCATGTCGAGCGAAGCCATGATGCTGTTTTCCACCTCCCCCACATCGCTCGTCATCCTCGACATGATATCTCCTTTCTTCTCTTGTGTGAAGAACGAGATGGGTAGCGACACTATCTTGTTGTACAGACTCTGTCTTAAGTCTCTTAGAACACCTGTACGTATCGACACCATGTGATACGAGGCGAGCCATGCACACAGACATTTCAGAGCTGTCATCACCACTAAAAACAGTCCGAGCAAGAAGAGCACCCACCCGGTGCCGTGCGCCGACACCTGCTCGCCCACAAGCCAGTACATATTGTTTTTCAGCGCTGCAATGGTCTGGTCGACACCGCTCACCGTGGCGGGGTCGACATATTCGAGAGCAGCGCTGTTGAGCCCGAACAAGAGTCGGAGAATAGGCACTATAGCGGCAAACGAGAACAGCGAGAGCACTGTACTCAAGACGTTAAAAAGCAGGTTCAGTACCAGCTCTTTGATATATGGCGGCACAAAACGGCGAAGAAGACGTAAGATATTCACGGCAGCAGTAACTTAATCAGACATGGTGCAACATTCGTAGATTTCCGCAAACTTTGGTACTTAAACCGACAAAGCCTGCCAACAAAAAATCTTCGCAATGCGCAACCTGACTGCAAATTTCGGAAAAATTATTGAAGTACGCAAGTCTTTATCAAAAATCTTGCCCTGCAAGGTCGAAAATCATCTCTTAGAGGTGTTATCGCCTTGTTCTTTGACTAAGCTAACAGGTATAGATTTTACTGTTATAACAACAAAAAAGAGTGCTTACGTACCCGTCGCACTCTTTTTGTTGAGCCAAATGTGTTAACGTCTTATGCGTTTTTTGCTTTCTCTACGATAGCTTTGAAAGCTTCGGGCTGGTTCATAGCCAGGTCGGCAAGCACCTTGCGGTTGATGACGATACCTGCTTTGTGCAAAGCGCCCATGAGTTGGCTATAGCTGAGTCCTTCGAGGCGTGCAGCTGCGTTGATACGCTGAATCCAAAGAGCACGGAAGCTGCGTTTTTTGTTCTTGCGATCGCGATATGCATACTGCAGACCCTTCTCCCAAGTGTTCTTGGCTACGGTCCATACGTTACGGCGTCCGCCGAAATTACCTCTGGTGAGGCTCAAAACCTTTTTTCTACGGTTGCGTGAAGCAACATGATTTACTGATCTTGGCATAATGTTAAGTTTGTTGATTGCCGGCGCTGCTTTCAGGCAGTCTTATGTCTTCTCATCTTACGAAGCTCATGCCGGTCATTCGGTTAATAAAAATGTTGTTGCGGCAGAAACCGTTAGCGAAGCAGAAGCATTTCACGAACAGAGCGCAGGTTCGAGTGATCAACCATAGCTACGTGCGTAAGGTTACGTTTCTGTTTCTTTGTTTTCTTAGTCAGAATGTGACTTTTGTAAGCGTGTTTACGCTTTACTTTACCTGTTCCGGTAAGAGCGAATCTTTTTTTGGCACCGGAATTAGTTTTTACCTTTGGCATTTTAGTTTGTTATTTAGATGTTTATATTATAGAGTGCAGGCAGGTAACAGCCTAACACTCCGTTGTTTTTCTTTCAACTCTATCCACTAAACCCTAAACACGTATCACCCGGGAGCGCGAGCACCCCTGCTCGCGACAAATCCACTTAACCCTAAACACTCATCACCCCTTCTTGGGCGAGAGATTCAGTATCATTCGTTTGCCTTCGAGTTTGGGTTGTTGGTCGACTTTAGCTACGTCTTGCAAGTCGGCAGCGAAACGCGCAAGCAATTCTTCACCCTGTTCTTTGAAAAGGATGCTTCTGCCGCGGAAGAACACGTATGCCTTCACTTTATTGCCCTCGCGCAAAAACTCCTGAGCGTGCTTGAGCTTGAAGTTGTAGTCGTGTTCGTCGGTCTGCGGACCGAACCTTATTTCTTTTATCACCACCTTTGCCGAATTGGCTTTCTGCTCTTTCTCTTTGCGTTTCTTCTGGTAAAGGAACTTCTGATAATCCAGAATGCGGCATACAGGCGGGTTAGCACTCGCAGAAATCTCTACCAAGTCCAGATTCTGCTCATCTGCTATACGCATAGCCTCACGATAACTGTAAATACCTTGTTCTACGTTGTCTCCAACAAGGCGAACTTCTTGAACACCACGAATCTTATCGTTGATTCTGTTTGGCATTTCTTTCTCACGACCACGACGCGGGCCGTTAGAGGGTAATGGTTTTGCTATAGCTTGGGTCCTCCCTAATAAGTTAGTATCTGCCGAAAATGGCTGTTGGTGTCTCGACACACCTAACCCCACTTTCCATTTTGGCGTGCAAAATTACAACTAAATTTTGAAACGACAAAACACTCTGACAAAAAAAAAATTATTTTTCTAAAAACGCATTTTTTTGCAGTGCAGACTTTGCACATTGAAATAAAAGTACTAACTTTGCGGCATGATACGCAAGCGAGTATGCTCGGCGAAAGCGAATGCACTCTCTGCGTTTCAGTTCATAAGAACAACAATTAACCTTTATATTATTAACCAAACATTTTAATGCAATGAAAATCAACAAATTTTTCTCAGCAGTTATGTTCGTAGCTGCAGTCGCATTGGCATCATGCGGCAATCCTCCAGAGGAACCCACTAAACCCGGTACTGACCCCGGCACCAATCCCGGTGGTGGTGAGACTACCGAATACGTAGCTATTCCTTCTTCTATTACTCTGCCTGCAGGCGCTATCACCGTTAGCGAAGCTCGCGACATCGCTCTCAAGCTCGAAAGCGGCGCTACCAGCGGCACTAAGTACTACATCCACGGTTGGGTAAAGAAACTCGGCGGCAAGATTGCTGAAGACATCGAGAAATATGGCAATGCTCAGTTCTATATGGCTGAACACCAAAAGACCGATGGCACCTACGACAGCGATGACTTCGTAGCATACCAAGTTAAAGGTATCGACGGTGCAAAACTCGCCAGCGCTGACCAAATAGCAGTAGGCGACTATGTAGTTATCTATGGCGAGATTACCAACTACAACGGCACTCCCGAGACCGTAGGCAAAGGCGCTGCTAACATCGTAGCATCGACCAACCCTAACATCGGCAAGCAAGGCGGGAATCCCGATCCTCAACCCACAGGCGAAATCAAAGACGTGACCGTAGCACAAGCTATCGAGATAGCCAATGCTCTGGAGCCGGGTGCTAAGACCACCGAACTCTACCGCATCCAAGCTACTCTGACCAAGGTCAACACCTCCGACGAGAACGTAGTTAAATACGGTAACATCAACATCATGGTGAAAGACAATACCGGCGAAATCGGTTGCTACTACACCAACAACGTAGGCAACGAGAAATTCACTTCGGCTGACCAAGTTCCGGCTATCGGCTCGGTTCTCAAAATCGTTGGTCCTCTGAAAGCTTACGCCAAGAACGATAATGTTACTCCTGAATTCGAAAACGGATACATCGAGGAAATCGTTTCACAAGGTTCGGGGCCTGCTGAACCCACAGACGGTGGCGAAGTAACAATAGCCGAGTTCCTCACCAAGCCCGATGCCGACGACGTATGGTACACTCTGACCGGTACTGTTGGCGAAATCAAGAACGACGTATACGGTAACTTCGACCTCACCGACGAAACCGGCACCGTATATGTATATGGTCTGACCAAAGAAAAGAAAATCGACCTCAAGAACGACAAATCGTTTGCCGAACTTGGCATCCAAGCAGGTGACGTGATTAAGATTAGCGGTCCGAAGAAGACTTATACTGACAAAGAAGGCAAATCAACCATCGAAGTCAACTGCGCTTATCTTATCGAGAAAATCGACTAATACCGCCAAAAGCGATATAAGATTTAATACCGCCACAACGCGATATAAGATTTAATAAGGTGCACCCGAGTGGGTGCACCTCTTTTTTTTTATCATCACACAGCACTCACGTAGAGACGAGGCTCCGACTCGTCTCATGTCAACCCGGCACAACAGGGTACGCCAATTTGCAATTGGCGGCACACCACCCGCCACCCACGACACGTAGAGACGAGGCTCCGACTCGTCTCACATCAACACGACGACTCGTCTCACATCAACCCGACGACTCATCACACAGCAGTAGCGTAGAGACGAGGCTCCGACTCGTCTCACATCAACCCGACGACCTCACTAACGTAGAGACGAGGCTCCGACTCGTCTCACATCCGCCCATCGACAGAAGCTATAATAGTGTACCACGGTTACGGAAACATTATATTTTTTTAATTTGCCGTTTGCCTATATAAAAAAATTAGAGTACATTTGCAGCCGTTTTCGGAGCGCGGACATCCTCACCCCCAACCAAAACAAGAACAGGTTATAACAGATTAGCACAAAAGCAAAATACTCATAAACAACAATATCAAATTTAAAATCAAACAACTATGAAGAAAAGTTTCGTTTTAGCTGCCATTATGGTAGTAATGGGCGCAACGGTAGCTTTTGCTCAACCTCGCGCTATTGGTGGTCGTATCGGCTACGGACTTGAAGTATCTTACGAGCACAGTGTTGGAAGCAACATGGTATCGTTAGAAGTTGGTGTTCCTGCCTTTAACGGTCTGGAAGCTGCCGCTACCTATGATTGGATCGACCCGTTTGGCGCTACCTTCCCTTGGAACGAGAGAGGTGAATGGCACTGGTATATGGGCGTGGGTGCTGCTGTTGCTACCAACTTCAAATTCAATGGCATATTCGTCGGCGCTGCAGGTCGCTTCGGTTTCGAATACGACTTCTGGTTCCCTCTGCAGCTCTCGCTCGACTTCCGTCCCACATTAGGTCTGTCGGCAGTGAAAGGTGCCGACCCCGCTTTCGGATACGACCTTTACCAAGGTGGTATAGGTCTCGGCGTTCGCTACCTGTTCTAATCAGCACAGCAAACACTCAGAGTGCACCCTTAGGGAGTTACTACGTATTAACTATGCAAGCCGAAAACTACTCGGCTTGCATTTTTTTTGCGCTAAATTTTGTCATATTAGAAAGTTTTTGTAATTTCGCGGGCTGAATTGTGGAAATAATAAAAAACTAAATACAATATGGCAACATTACAAAAGATTCGCAGTCATAGTGCGCTGGTACTACTGATAGTAGGTGCGGCTATGTTAGCATTTATCGTGGGCGACTTCCTCAATTCGGGAGCAGCCTTTTTCTCTCGTTCACGCGAGACAGTGGGTGAGATAGCCGGACAGACCGTTCGTATTCAAGACTTTGAGAAATCGGTCAGCCAGCTTACAGAAGTCTACAAGATTGAGTCAGGTCGTCAGGATTTCGACGAGAACATGTACTCTCAGATTCGTCAGCAGGCATGGCAAGAGCAGATCTCGTCAGCCGCACTGCAGACTATCGGTGAGCAGGTAGGTCTCACCGTTACTCCTTCAGAGCTTGTCTCGCTGTGCATCGGTCCGAACCCCAGTCAGCTGATACAGGGTCGTCGCGCTTTCGCCGACGAGACCGGCAAGTACAACCCCGCCTTCTTCCAGCAGTTCTATCAGGCTGTTCATGCTGAAGACGCACAAGACAACCCACAGGTACAAGAGTATCTCAACTACTGGGCTTATTGGGAGAACGCCATCAGCGTCAACCACCTGCAACAGAAATACGTCAGCGTGCTCAACAACAGCATCGTAGCCAACAAGCTCGACGCCAAAGCCACCTTCGACGCTCGCACCACCGGCAAGAACGTCGACTACGTACAATACTCGTATCTCTCGTTCAACGACTCCACTCTCAAAGTCAGCAACAGCGAGGTGCGCTCGTTATATAACAAACGCAAAGAGCAAAACTACAAGCAAGAGCCCAACCGCTCGCTGCAGTATATCGTGTTTGCCGTCACTCCTTCTGCCGACGACGATGCAGAGGTTAAGAGTATCATCGAAGCAGCTAAAGAGGAGTTCACCACCATCGACGCCGAAGAACTCGCCTCGTTTGTCAACGCCAACTCCGACGTGCTCTACGACGGACGCAACTACTCGAAGACCACCGTCCCCGAGAAGTACAAAGACTTCGCTTTCAGCGCTAAAGCCGGCGACGTAACCGACATCATCTACCAAGACAACACCTACTCTATGGCACGCCTCGTTGAGAACGGCTATTCACTGCCCGACTCTGTCAAGCTGCGCTATATATACTTAGAGAAGAACGACCAAGCACAAATAGACAGCATCATCAACGCCGTAAAACATGGTGCTAAGTTCGAAGATATGATAGCCGCCTACCGCGGAGAGGCTGACGCCGAGAAGATAGGCTGGCTCACCGAGCAGACACTGCCCGTCGAGATAGCCTCGCAGGCTTTCAGCACCGCTAAAAACGATATGTTCACCACTCCTTCGGGTATGGGCGTGCAGATCTTCCAAGTAGTGGAGCGCACCGCTGCTACTCCTAAAGCCAAGCTGGCAATCTACGAGCGCGAGGTGAAGGCTTCGAGCAAGACCTACAGCACTATCTACAACACCGCACGCGAGTTCGTCGTTAACAACGACAAAGAGGAGAAGTTCATCGCCGCTGCCGACGAACAAGGCTTAGAGCTCGTTTCAGCCACCAACCTCACCAAAAACCAAGAGCAAGTCAACGGCATGCCGCAGTCGCGTAAGTTAGTGCGCTGGGCATTCGAAGCTAAACAAGGCGATGTGAGCGACATCTTCGAGTGCGGCTCTAACAACATCGTGGTAGCTACACTCACCGACGTCGACGACGAAGAATACCGCTCACTGCAAGACGTTCAGGCAGAACTCAACCAAGAGCTGCTCAACGACAAGAAAGCTGATAAGATGATAGCCGCCATGCAAGGCGCTAACTCGCTCCAAGAGCTTGCAAGCAAGTTAGGCATCGAAGTGCAGAAAGCAGAAAACGTACGCCTCTCGTCAGGTTATTTCGGTCCTGCCGGCCAAGAGCCTAAGGCTGTATATGCCGCCTTCCAGACAACAGAGAATCAGATGTCGGCACCGGTGAAAGGCAACCGCGGCGTTTACGTCGTTGAGCCTAAGAGCACTACTACCGAAAACGGGCAGTTCGACGAAGCACAAGAGATCAAGTCTATCAACCAACGTTACCAATACAGCATTCCGCAATACGGCATGTTCTCGGTAGCAGAGCGCTGCTTGAACTGGACCCTCGAAAACGAAATCGAAATCGTCGACAACAGAGCCAACTTCTATTAAAAATAGCATGATAGTATTAAAATAGCATGATAGCATCAAAAATATCATGATAGCATCAAAAATAGCATGATAGCATTAAAAATAGCATGATAGCATCAACCAATATTGGTTGATACCATAGCAGGGGCGGTGTTTTCACCGCCCCTGCTTTACCACCCCACTCCTCTGTTCCGCCTGTTTTATTATAGCCGGCTCGCCCCTCACCTCCCCGGCAGCCTCCTCAGTCATCATCCATGGGCAACGTCCATTGCCGCCGGTTATTAACCGGCGTACCCATGCGCCACGCATTGCGGGTACGCCAATTTGCAATTGGCGGCAGTCTCCTCAGTCAGCATCCCATGTCAGCCTCCCCAGGCAGCCGTCCCAAGCAGCCTCCTCTGGCAGCGTCCTCGGTCATCATACTTGGGCAACGTCCATTGCCGCCGGTTATTAACCGGCGTACCCATGCGCAACAAAAAAAAAGAGACTCACCAATAAATGAGTCTCCTTATATTGTTGCCTTGCGAAATCAAATGTTGGCTTATCATTCTCGGCGCCTATGCGAAAAGGCTATTTTCAATGCCGAAAACAAAGAAAAAAGTATCAGCACGAGCGGTTCTCCTATAGGCGAGTGTTCATCCTGATTACCGGGGTCACCGGGTTTCACCACACCTTTACGCGGACCTGTCGGGTTACTCGGCGAGCCAGAGAACGGCTCATATATGTATGAACGATACCGACTGACCGAAGGACGGCTGTAACGAGTATTACCATTAGCCCACTCCGAAGTCGATGACCACATCAAACCGGCGGAGTTGTCGGTAGCAGCATAGTCGTCAGACTGACCTAAGTAATTGTCATATTGCAACGACTCAGGCACATCATCACGCCCATTCATCGACACTCCACCATACTGACCAAACGTCTGAGAATGAACAGTGAAACTAAATGCTTGCAATGCAGTAATAGCTAATATAACAAGCTTACTTTTCATGGTTTCGATTAAAAACGCACAAAGATACAAAAATTCTAAATAACAACAAAATCTTTTTTCGTTTTTTGCAAACAAAAGTTTGCACTTTATGTTATTTTGATATTAAACCGCGGTATTATCAGATTTTTTTCAGAATAATGCACTCCCACCTCCGGTACGCCGGTTTGTAACCGGCGGTAGCTACGTTGTCTTGTCAAGCAGCCTCCTCAGCCAGCCCCCACTGGCAGCCTCCTCAGTCAGCGCCCTCAGTCAGTCCCCCCCAGGCAGCCTCCTCAGTCATCATCCATGGGCAACGTCCATTGCCGCCGGTTATTAACCGGCGTACCCATGCGCCCCTCACCTCCCCGGGTACGCCAATTTGCAATTGGCGGCAGCCCCCACAGCCAGCCCCCACTGGCAGCCTCCTCAGTCATCATCCATGGGCAACGTCCATTGCCGCCGGTTATTAACCGGCGTACCCATGCGCCACGCGTTGCGAGTGCAGGCATTTTTTTTGCACAAAATTTTTGCATATAAAAAAAAAGTTGTACCTTTGCAGCCGCAAACGAGGAAAGCCCTCATGAGTCCGCTCGCAGAAGGAAAAACCGCAAGAGAAAAGCCCCCCTCACGAGAAAGGCTCTAAGTTTTTCGAAGTTGCGAATATATTGTCTCGGGATGTAGTTCAGTCCGGTTAGAATGCCTGCTTTGGGAGCAGGAGGTCGTTGGTTCGAATCCAGTCATCCCGACAACACCAAAAAAACGAAGGTCGTATGACCTTCGTTTTTTTAGTTAGCTTGGCTAAGTTCCCAACCTTTAGTTAGCAGGGCTAAGCCACAAAAACTTTAAGGGCTAAGCCCCAAACCGTTATCTCTTATAGCGATTTTATAAGCTCTGTCATGATGAGTGCCATCAGCGGTTGTTTCTTGACGCCCACTTCTTGCACTTCTTCGTGACTTACTTCCACTATCTTACCTTCCACGCCGAGGTCGGTGATGATTGACATACCGAACACTCTCATACCCATGTGGTGAGCCACTATAGCCTCAGGCACTGTTGACATACCCACAGCGTCGCCACCTATGATGCTGAAGTACTTATATTCAGCCGGGGTCTCGAAGGTAGGTCCTTGCGTTCCTACGTACACGCCTTGTTTGACGCGAATATTATGTTCGGCTGCTATCTCGAAGGCTTTCGCAATAAGCTTGCGGTCGTACACCTCGTGCATATCGGGGAAACGGGGTCCGAGTTCGTCGTAGTTTTTGCCGCGTAGCGGATGTTCGGGGAAGAGGTTGATATGGTCGTTAATGATCATGAGCTCACCTATTTCGAATTCGGGGTTCATGCCACCGGCGGCGTTAGACACGAACAGCGTCTCTATTCCGAGGAACTTCATCACTCTGACGGGGAAAGTGACTTTCTCCATCGGGTATCCCTCGTAGAAGTGAAAGCGTCCTTGCATGGCAAGCACGTCGACGCCTCCGAGTTTGCCGATGAGCAGCTTGCCCGAATGACCTTTGACGGTAGAGATTGGGAAGTTAGGAATTTCGCTGTACGGGATCTCCTGACGGTCGGTAATCTGATTGGCAAGGTCACCGAGTCCCGTGCCTAAGATGATACCTACTTTAGGCCGTGTTTTCATGACTGACAATAGGAAGTCAGCTGTCTGTTGAATTGTCTGTAACATAATTTAAGATTTTAAGGTTAAGTTTGTTATTATTTGATATTGTCACTTCTATCGGTACCACGAACAGCCGTTTTCTCAGCTCGGGCTCCAGTTCGTCTTGCAGCAGTCTGAGTCGTGTTGCGTCTTTCTCGGTCGTGATCACGAGTTCGCTCTCGCTCAGTCGGTTTAGCTCGTCGGCTGTGAAGTAATGGTGGTCGGCATACCCGACGAACTTCAGATTCGGATAGTCCGAAAGCAGCTGGTTATACAGGTATTGTGGTTGTGCTATGGCAGTTACGAGTGTCACATTGTGAGAGTCGTTATCTACCGTAGCGAGGTCGATGACATCGTCAGCGCCGAACAGAGGGCTGAGCGGCATGTATCGTATTTGCGAGAAATACAGCTCTTGTTGTGGTCTGAGACAGAGTGCGTGCTGTATCTCTTGTTTCTGTTGCTCACTTATGTCGTTTGGGCACTTGGTGACTATCACCACATCTGCCCGTCTTGCTTGTCGTGGGTCGTCACGCAGGCGTCCTAAGGGCAGGTAGTGGTCATTGCAGTATAGGTTATCGGCTTGCGTGAGCAGTATGTTTAGTGTCCCCGTCAGTCGCCGGTACTGCATGGCATCGTCGAGCACCACCACTTGCAGTTGCGGGAACGCCTCTTTCAGTTTTCTTATACCTCGCAGGCGGTCTTTGTCGACGGCAACGGGTATGTCCGGAAAGCGGCTGTGAATAAGCATCGCTTCGTCTCCGATGTCGAGGGCGGTAGTGTTGTCGTCGGCAAGCAGGAAGCCCCGTGTGAGCCGCTTATATCCTCTCGACAGATATGCCACCTTGTAGTGCTCGCTGAGCATTCTGAGCAGGTATGCGGCATGCGGTGTCTTTCCCGTTCCGCCTACCGCCACGTTGCCCACGCAGATGGCGGGTATGGGCGTCGGATATGAGCTGAGCAGATGGCGGTCGAACAAAAAGCCGCGCACTCGCACCACCGCTCCATACACCTTACTTGCTATGTATCTGAGAGGTTTGATGACTTCGGCGTATTATTCGATTTTTATCAGATATTCCATCCGTGCCTCTATGGTCGGTTTCTTGGGCAGCTGTTGTATCTGTTTTGCCAACCTATACGCCTCGCCTAAGCGTGCCTGCGCGTATCTGTCTGCTATTTCTTCGCCATTGAAGGCAGCAAGCAGTTTCTCGTACATACTTTTTGCTTTAGGATAATCAACCACCTTATATTCGTCAAGGAAAGCAAGTTGTGCGGCTTTCTCGATGGCGTCGTTGATGTTGCCCAGCGAGTCGACGAGTCCGAGTTGCAGAGCTTGCGTACCGGTCCACACACGTCCCTCAGCTATCTTCTTTATCTCTTCTTGTGTGGTGTTACGTCCATCGGCACAACGTTTGGTAAACAGCTCGTAGCCGCGATTGACATAGAGTTGCACCTGTCTGGCTTCGTCTTTGTCGAGTCCGGCAATAGTCATAGTCTGCAACACGCCGCTATGTTCGTTGGTAGCCACACCGTCGAAGTCGATGCCTACCTTGTCGATTACCTTTGCCACGTTAGGAACCAGTCCGAAGATACCTATCGAGCCGGTGAGCGTTGTGGGCTGCGCGAAGATATAGTCGGCGTTGCACGATATATAGTATCCGCCCGAAGCGGCATAGTCACCCATCGACACCACCAGCGGCTTGCCTGTATCTTTGAGCTTGGCAAGTGCATACCATATATGTTCGCTCGCTGCTGCCGAACCACCGGGTGAGTTGACGCGCAGCACAACAGCCTTCACATCGTCGTCTTCTGCCACTTTGTCGATATCTTTTATCAGCTTTCCTGCCACGATGCCACCGGTGCCTTCTTCAACTATGTCACCTTCGGCATATATCATTGCCACCACGTCCTTGGCTTTGTTGGTATCGGTGATAGCATCTTGCATCTTGCTATAAGAAAGCAGGGTGTAGTCGGCGGTGTCGCAAAGCGCAGTCAGTATGTTTTTCATGTCGGTAGCATACACCAAGGTGTCTACCATACCTTCGTCGAGCACCGTCTGTACGTCTTCGAACATGAGGTTTCTGTCGGCGAGGTCGTTAAGCTGCATGACGCTGATGTCGCGACTCTCGCCCACAGCTGTGGTGATGTCGTTCCACACCACGTCGAGCAGTGCCTCGGTCTGTTCGCGGTTGGCGTCGCTCATCTCTGTAAGGATATAAGGTTCAACCGCCGACTTATACGTACCCACCTTGAACACTTGCATCTCTACCCCGACCTTGTCCATCAGTCGTTTCAGATACTGAACAGAACTGAACAGACCTCTCCAGTCGAGCGAGCCGGCGGGGTTGAGGCATATCTTGTCGGCTACCGAAGCAAGGTAGTAGCTGCCCTGCGAATAGTCGTTGGCGTATGCCACAATAAACTTACCCGAGCGCTTGAAGTCGAGCAGTGCCTGACGTATCTCGCGCAAGGTGGCAGTATTTGCCGACAACTCACCACCATAGAGGTAGATGCCGCATATATTGTCGTTTTCTTTGGCGAACTTGATGTTCTCGAGTATCTGTTTCAGCCCGTATAACTTCTGTGAGCTGTTTCCCAAAGCCTCGGCTACGGCGAACGAAGCCTGGTCGTCCTCCGACACACGTTCCACCACTTGCCCGCTCAGCTCTAACTTATACACCGAAAACGGTTTGAGTGCCGTACTTGTTGTACTGAGCGACGTTGTGTCAACCGACGAAAGCAAAGTGCCGAGCAGCGACAAGAAAATGAACCATTTGACAAACATAAAGAGCACCAAACCAAGCAGTGTTGCTCCTGTAAACTTCCAAAAATCACGCATAAACTACTATTTTTTAGATTCTACAAAACTTCGCGCATGAGCATACCAAAACACTCAAGTCCACGCAAAACGCCACAAAGGTACAAAAATATTTGCAAAGTGCAAAGAGCAACGAAAGATTTTTACATTTTTGAGGTCGCAAGGCAATAACATAACAAAATATAGTCAAAAGATTTTGTAATTCGAAATTATTTTGTAATTTTGCAGACTGAATATAATGCCCGTATCCGATTGTATGGGAAGGGCAATAAACATTTGTAGGTTTATAAATCACTCATTATCAACCATGGCTGAGTACATGGTATCTAAATTTTTATGATTAACATCACATTTCCTGATGGCAGCGTTCGCTCTTACGATGAGGGCGTTACGTCGCTGCAAGTGGCTGAGTCTATCAGTCAACGGTTAGCACAAGAGGTGCTGGCTGCAAGTATTAAACCTTCCGGTTCTGACAATTACGTTCAAGTCGACCTTACTTTACCTTTGACTTGTGACTGCTGTTTGAAGCTTCATAAGTGGGACGATGCCGAAGCTAAGCATGCCTTCTGGCACACCTCGTCGCACCTGATGGCAGAGGCATTGCAAGAGCTTTATCCGGGCATTCAGTTCGGTATCGGTCCGGCTATTGAGAACGGCTTCTACTATGACGTCTTGCCGTCCGACAATCAGGCTATTCGCGAAGCCGACCTGCCTTTGATAGAGAAGAAGATGCAGGAGCTGCAACAGCGCAAAGAGCAGCTCGTCAGACGAGAGATAAGCAAGGCTGATGCCATGCGCGACTTCGAGTCGAAAGGTCAGACATATAAATGTGAGCTTATCGGCGAGCTCGAAGACGGCACCATCACCACATATACGCAGGGCGACTTCACCGACCTGTGCAAGGGCCCTCACCTACCCTCTACCGCGCCCATCAAGGCTGTCAAGATTCTCTCGTGTGCTGCCGCCTACTGGCGCGGAGACGCCTCACGCCCGATGATGACACGTATCTACGGCATCTCGTTCCCTAAGAAGTCGATGCTCGACGAATACTTAGCACTGCTCGAAGAGGCTAAGAAACGCGACCACCGCCGTATCGGCAAAGAGCTCGAGCTGTTTATGTTCTCCGACATGGTGGGAAAAGGTCTGCCTATCTGGCTGCCAAAGGGTACTGCCCTGCGTCTCAGACTCGAGGACTTCCTCAAGAAGATACAGAAGCGCTATGGCTATCAGCAGGTCATCACTCCTCATATCGGCTCTAAGAACCTGTATGTCACCTCCGGCCACTGGGATCACTACGGCAAGGACTCGTTCCAGCCTATCACCACTCCCGAAGAGGGCGAGGTATACTTGCTTAAGCCTATGAACTGCCCGCACCACTGCGCCATCTATAAGAACTCGCCGCGCTCGTACAAGGACCTGCCCTTCCGCTGCGCTGAGTTCGGCACCGTATACCGCTACGAGCAGTCGGGCGAGCTGCACGGTCTGACACGCGTACGTTCGTTCACACAAGACGACGCACATATCTTCTGCCGTCCCGACCAAGTCAAAGAGGAGTTTATTCGCGTCATGGATATCATTCAGATTATCTTCCGCGCCTTGAACTTCGATAACTTCGAGGCTCAGATCTCACTTCGCGACCCCAACAACCGCGCTAAATATGTAGGTTCCGACGAGGTATGGGCAAAAGCTGAGCAAGCCATCATCGATGCCTGCGCCGAGAAAGGTCTGAAGGCTCGTGTAGAAACGGGCGAGGCTGCTTTCTATGGTCCCAAGCTCGACTTCATGGTCAAAGACGCCTTAGGACGCCGCTGGCAGCTTGGCACCATACAAGTCGACTACAACCTACCCGAGCGCTTCGAGTTAGAGTACGTCGGCGAAGACAACCAGAAGCACCGTCCGGTGATGATACACCGTGCCCCGTTCGGCTCGATGGAACGTTTCGTGGCAGTGCTCATCGAGCATACCGCCGGCAAGTTCCCACTCTGGCTCACACCCGACCAAGTGGTGGTGCTGCCCGTCAGCGAGAAGTCGAACGAATACGCATGGCAGGTGCAGAAGATACTCGACCAACAAGACATACGCACCATCGTCGACGACCGCAACGAGAAGATCGGACGCAAGATACGCGACAACGAACTCAAACGAATACCTTATATGCTCATCGTGGGCGAGAAAGAGGCTGAGCAAGGCTTGGTCAGCGTACGCCAACAAGGAGCCGAAGAGAAAGGGCAGATGACGGTACAGGAGTTTGCCGACACCATCAAACGCATCGTCAGCGAACAGATGAACGCGTACTAAACAACTTAGCGAAGGACTACCCGGCCGTGGTCCTTCGCACCAATTCTAATACTCTGAACAGACACATTATACTCAGATATGAAGCAGATTTCCCTCATTGCAAATAGTGGTTTGCAGTTTTTCAGCGACGAGATCATATTCGACCCGTCGGAGCCGGTGGAGGTTGCCGATCGTCAGTTGCCGCAGCTTACTTTCATCGATTATGCCATCGCACCCGATAAGAACAGGCTGTCGCTCGCTTTCAAAAACGGTAATACCGTGTACACTCTCAGCGAACTGAGCGACAACAACTGCCTCAAGCAACGCATGACAGCCGACGGCAGGCTGATCGACGAACTCGACAATGCAGGTATGCAAGTCGTCGACACCTCCAAAATCAACCCTAAGATGATGCATGCCGAGGACGCCGACACCTGCTATTCGGAGCAGACCATAGAAGGACGTTTTCAGCTGTATGACCCTCAGACGGGCGAAAACTACACGCCTTTTGAGAAAATCTTGGGTAAGTGGATTCCCGCCCCTATGTTCTTCTGCGACACCGCCGACAACAGCAAGTTGGCATGCCCGGGACAATGGTGCCGACTTCGTATCACCCTGATAGAGAAACTCAAGAAAGGTGGCAGATACCGCATGGAATGGGCTTTCGACACCACCACCATGGAGGCTCCCAACCTGCGCATTCCCGCCGAAGCCGACAGAGCCGAGTTGCCTTTCTTCAACAGCAACGACCACCAGAGCACCTTCGCACTTGCCAACCGAGTGGGACATCTGCTCACTTTCACCGACACACACAAACCCTTGATGGACTACTTCGGCGGACTGATTTTCGGTGCACAAAACTCTACCGACTTCAAGTTGCCCAGCGGCAAGATAGCACGCTGCCGACACATGGCATACTACATAGCTCTGTTCACCAACCTGCGTGCCTTGGGTGCCTTCCCGAAGGTGACACTCTACAACAGCGACGACAAGACGGTGAAGGTAGACCTCGTCTTAGACGTGGGCAACTCACGCACATGCGGTCTGTTCGTCGAGCGTGAGGACTTCACACGTGCCACGCTGATGAGTCTGAGAGACATGAGCAACCCCTACCGCAAATACGACGGCTCGTTCGACATGCGCCTCGCTTTCCACCGCGCCGAATTCGGCGATGGCAACATGGGCGTCGAGACGTTCCGATACAAGAGTCTGCTTCGTATCGGCGAAGAAGCCAAGTGGCTCATAGCCAACTCCGCCAAACCTACAGGACAGTCGGCGATACTGATGCACCACTCCAGCCCGAAGCGCTACCTGTGGGACGGCAAACACTCGAAGTCGCAGTGGGAGTTCCTGCAACTCGAAGACGCCAACACACTGATACAGACCAACGGCGCCACCATCAAAGAGCTTAACTCGCAACTCAACCCTGACGGCACCTTCCGAACCTCGGACAGCATGATGTCGTACGACAACTCGGTGCGCTATTCGAGGCGAACACTGATGACCTTCGTCTTCATCGAGATCTTCCAACAGGCACAGAGCCAAATCAACTCTTACGAATATATCAACCATATCGGCGATATCGACTGCAAACGTGTGCTGTCGAACATCATCATCACCTGCCCCACAGCCATGCCCGAAGCCGAGCAGAAGGTGCTGCGTCAGTGCGCCATCGACGCCATGGCTGCCATCGTTAGAGCCACCGAACCCGACTTCTACTTAGAAGCCTACGACCCTACCGAATGGGAGCCTATGATACACGTGCTGCCACAACCCTCGAAGATAGGAAGCGGCTTCGCCGACCCCAAAGAGAAAGACTGGTCATACGACGAGGCAAGCTGCTGCCAATACGTATATCTGTATTCCGAGATTGTCGACAAGTACAAAGGCAACTGCGACAAGTTCTTCACCAACGTGGGACATGTGCGCTCCGAGCTCGCAGCCGACGGCTACAACCGACCATCGCTCACCGTCGGGTCGGTAGACATAGGTGCCGGCACCACCGACCTTATGATATGCACATACAAGTACAACCAATATCCGGGCGGCGCCGAACTCACACCCGTACCTCTGTTCTGGGACAGCTTCTACGTCGCCGGCGACGACATACTCAACGAGATAGTTCGACGCATCGTATTATACAACGACCAGTCGACCGACTTCGTCGAGGGCTATGGACCGCTTTGTTCGCACCTCACTGCACGTCTGCTCCGCCAACAGCCTCAGCCAGTGAGCGAAGAGAGAGAACGCATCGTCCGCGAACAGGCGTACTCCATGATAATGGACTTCTTCTCCAAAGACAACAACAACATGTCGCAAGAAGACCGACGCATGCGCAACGACTTCAACACACAGATCTCGGTACCCATAGCACAGAAGATGCTCGACATGATGAAGAACGGCGAGTCGGCACAAGACCTCAGCTATGAGCAGATCTTCACCGACAACCGCCCGAGCCACTTCCTGCTCGAATATGTGCAGAGTAAGTTCGGACTCGACATCACCACCTTGCGCTGGTCATACTCCCCCGCCCTCGTCACCGAGTGTATATGCACCCGCATGGAACGACTGCTCAAGCAGCTGTCTATCATTCTCGATGCCTACAACTGCGACGTAGTGCTGCTGGCAGGGCGACCTATGTCACTCGAACCCGTCACCGACCTGTTCCTCAAGTATTTCCCCGTTGCCCCGAACCGTCTGGTACGTATGCTGCCTAAGAACGACAACGCCAAGAGCCTCGAGCAGATGCACAACTGCTACAAGGTGGGCACATGGTTCCCCTCGCACGACTCTACCGGATACTTCTCCGACCTCAAGCCTATAGTGGCAACAGGTGCATACGTGGGATACCTCGCCTCGAACAACAAAATCGACCAGATGAAGTTCAACATGACGGAGATGAAACGACGCATGTGCTCCACCGCCGAATATATGGGACCATACGACAGCTCCAACAACATACTCATGACTGCCGACATAGCCCTCAGCCCGGAAAACAGCAGCAAGTCGCTGACGGTGCATTTCTTACCTTATTATATAGTAACCAAACAAATCAACACCGCCTACTACGAAGCTCGGCCGATATACTGCCTATCCCTGAGAGACGACGTGAACATCAGCAGCGAATATAACCTCTCACAGATAAAAATCAGCATCAGCCGCCAATATAAAATCAACAAAGAGGAGCTGACGCTGCAGAGCGCCATCGACCGAAACGGCAACGACTGCACCGCACTGCTCGAACTCAGAGAACAATCGCTCATCCTCAAAAACGGACGAGACGAATTCTGGTTAGACAACGGAGTCATCTTCGACTAACACAAGTCAGAACATACAACTATAATCATCGACGCAAAAACGAATGCACTATGAATCTCAATACCGACAAACTCAAACAACAGATACAGACCTTAGACACCATCATCGAGTGGGTGAACAAGAATCTGACCTCGACCGAACGTACCGAGTACTTCAAGTATCTGGTCGAGAAACGGCGTATGTTCAAGCGCAAATACAACTCCGCCACCGTCAACCCCACCATAGCCGCCTACGGCGAGAGCCAGAAGGGTAAGTCGTATATCGTCACCAGCCTGCTCAGCTCACCCGAACACCCGCTATGCGTCACCGACGAAGACGGCGACAAGCTCAACTTCATCGATAACTTCAACCAGAAGACCAAGAACCAAGAGTCGACAGGCGTCATCACACGCTTCTCGACCGACACCGTGTCGGACGACCCCAAGCACCCTATCAAGATACGCACCATGTCGCTCGCCGACATCATCACCATGCTTGCCGACAGCTACGTCAACTCCGTCAAAGGCTACAAGAACTACGAGAAGAGTGAGCTGCAGCAGATAGGGCAAGAGCTCACCAACCGCTATGCCGACAAACAGAACGTACAGAATGTAGTCACCGAAGACGAAGTAGGCGACATCGAAGAGTACCTCATGTACTCCAACCCTACCGCCACCGTCAACTTCAAAGACAGCGGCTGGTTCGACTGCATGGCACTGACAGTACGCAAGATACCTTGCGAGAACCTCGCCGACGAGTTCGCATGGCTATGGCGACACGACGCCACCTTCACGGCTCTGCTGAAGATACTGATAACCAACTATCAGAAGATAAACTTCAGCCGCGAACTGTATATCGACACCAAGCCGGTGTTGAACTCGCTATGTCCCAAACGCAGCAAAAGCGACACATCATTCACACTGATGACAGTGGCTTCGCTCATCGACAAAGAATATGGTATACTGCCTTTCTTTAAGTCGGGGGGACAAGGCAAATGTCCGGTACAGGTGATGCTCGACAAGCAACAGTCGGCTGTCGTCGACAAGGCTTTCCTGAGTCTGATAACAGCAGAGGTCATCTACCATGTCGACCGCCAAGACCTCGAGGCACCTATTCGTTTTAACTTCGACAAGATACACGGGTCGAAGACTACTTCGATGAGTGCCTCACAGGTAGTAGAACATCTCAAAAGCAAATACCACCTCGACGAGCCTGCCAACCGCTCGTTCCTCTACAAGACCGGCGCCGACGACTCCGTCTGCTTCGACCTGCTCGACTTCCCGGGTGCACGCGAGATGAGAAAAATCGACAGCCCCGACAACGTAGAGAAAGAGCTGCCGGAGCTGATGCTGCGCGAGAAGGTCTTTTATATGTTCCAGAAATATTCGCGAGAGGGACTGATAAGCATCCTGCTCTTCTGCCACGACCATACCAACGGTGTGACCGGCGGCGAGATAGCCAACCACCTGAGCGGATGGGTAGAAGAGTGCGTGGGCAAAGACGTGGACACACGAAGCAAACGTATCGCCGACTACAAAATCTCGCCACTGTTCGTCATCTCCACCAAATACAACACCGACCTCGTCGTCACCAAGAAACCCGGACAAGAGTGGTGCCCCGACATCAGCATCTTCAAACAACGCTTCACCCTCCGTCTGCTCGGCGAGGCTATACTTCCAGGGTCGCACGACTGGTTCGACCATTGGACCAAAGCCGGCTCGTTCGACAATACCTTCCTGCTGCGCGACTACGCCTACAGCTCCGACCAGACACTACAAATCGAAGGTGCCTCGTGCCTGTTTAGCGGATACCCCGGACAAGAAAAAGAAGAACTCAACGAAGAAGAAAGACAGCAGATAAAAGAGATGTTCTTGCAGTCAGACGACGTCAAGAGGTTCTTCCGCGACCCCGAACTGGCATGGGACGTAGCCTCTACCGTGGGTAACGACGGCGCATACTGGCTGTTCAAACAGATACTCACACTCGCACCCAACGTCCAGACTGCACGCACCAATGCCATACGCGACGAGATAGAACGATTCCAAGAAGAGGTTATCAAAAAAATCGACCCTAAGTTCCACCGCAACGACCGTACCAAAGACCTCGAAGACAGCATCAAAAGCGCACGACGACTCAAATTCGTGATGAGCAGCCTGCTCGAAAAACACCAAGACTTCTTCGGACGATTCATACAACACTTGCAACTCACGCCTAACTATACCGACGAGCTGTTTACCAACATGATACACAGCATCAAACTCCCCGACAAGAGTAGCTCGCACCAGTACGAGACAATAATCAAGGGCGTCGAAAACGACGGCTATAGCTTCCGCAAAGACGATGAGCAATACAACATGGACGTGCTCAACAAGGTGTTCGGCATCGAAGGCAAAGACGACCCTATGTTAGAGGGCATCGACCTCAACGTGCTCTTCGGACAAGACTTCCAAGACAATATCAGTCCGGCACATATCATGGCACGCGAACTCATCGACAAATGGCTGCAGCACCTCACCTCACCCGAGAACAGCCTCTATTTCAGCTCTATCAAATTCAATAGCTCGGTGCTCGCCGAATTCAACAACCGCTTTAAGAGCATGATAGCTCATGTGCGACTTGCCGACCGCATCGCCGAAGCTATACGCGAATACGTCGACTTCACCGACGCCATCGAACCCAAAATCATACCACTCATAGCCGACATCGCTACCAACATATTCAACACCTTCGTGATGGATATGGGATATAAGTATCTCACCGAGCAAGAACTTGCCGACGCTAAGACGCATAGCGAGAAATACAACATCAAGCTGTCCGACAACTACTCTATCAAGGAGTTAGAAACGGCAGACGCCGACGTCAGAAAGAAACTGTTCGAGTCGCTCGAAGCGCTCGGAAGCGGTGAGAGCGGACAACTGCTGCAACTGCCATCATACAAGAATATGAACAAATGGCTCGAGCTGGTAACAATATCGTATATCGCTAACTTCGCCATCGAAGACTGGGGATATACCAAAGAAGAAAACGCAAGATTAGGAAAACTCATCAAGCAGTTCCAAGACGAACAACAATAGCAGTTTCAGACCGACAATAGCAGTTCAAAGACAAACAACAACTAAAACAGACATCTACTATGGCTTCGAAGCAATCGGACAATAAAAAGAGCAAGCGCGTGTACGCTCGCTACTCCAGCTCACCTGCAAAACACTGGTGGCAGCGTCTGCCTATGATACTATTGCTGCTGCTATTACCCTTATTGCTACTGCTCTTGCTGCGCAACTGCGGCGACAACGACAAGACGGCACCCTTTACCTATACCCCGCCCGACCCGGTCACACCTATCACCTCGCCGTACATACCGCCCAAAGAGCCTATGAAGCCTATCGACCCGGGCAAGATCGGGTTCGACCGCGACAGCATCGCGCGTATCGCAACCGACCGTATCAATATCCTGCTCGAGAAGAAAGACGACAACACAGCCAACGCCTTCCGCCAGGCTTTCAAAAGCCTGTATCCCTCCGACGAATATCAGTTCACCTATTTCGACCAGATGCTCTGCCGCCTACAGCTACAAGTGCCTGTCGACAAGCGCGACTACCTGATGGACAACCTCAACAGTCAGATGCCTGAGTTCGAGTTCCTGATGTTCGACGAGACGGTATTCGGGTCGAACGTCATACCTACCGACCCCGCCTTCCGTAACGGCATGGCATGGTACTTCGAAGCCATACACGCCTACCAGGCATGGGACATCACACGCGGCTCCGCCGACGTCAAGATTGCCATCGTCGACAATGGCTTCGACCTTACGCACCCTGACCTCGCCGGACATTACGTAGATGCCTACAACGTTGTAGAACGCAGCGCACACCTCTATCCGCCCGTGCCGCTCAATGCTCTCGTCGAACCCGGACATGGCACACATGTGGCTGCTACTGCCGCCGGCAAAAGCGACAACGCTGCCGCCTCGTGCGGCATAGCACCCGGCTGCACACTCATACCAGTGCAGGTAGGCGACCACAACGGCATGATGTCGCTAACACATATTCTCGACGGCATACTATACTCCATCTACCAAGGTGCCGACGTGGTTAACGTCTCGCTCGGAATACAACTATCACCCGAACTGCAAAAACTAACACCCGCACAGCAACTCAGCCTTATAATGGGTCTGCGTAAAAACGAAGAACGTATGTGGAACGAGGTGAGCAAGATAGCACGCAACAAAAACGCTACCTTGGTGTTTGCCGCCGGCAACGAGAACGTACTCTCAGGCTTCGACGCCATGAAACGCAACGAGAACACTATCATAGTCTCTGCCGTCGACCGCAACTTCGAGAAGGCTGACTTCAGCAACTACGGCAACTATATCGACGTGCCCTTCTGCTACTCTACCGTCTCTGCCCCGGGAACCGAAATCGTCAACGCTTACCCCGGAAACAAAGTCAAAGCGATGCAAGGCACCAGCATGGCTGCACCTATAGTGGCAGGAGCAGTAGGACTGATGAAGTCACTAAAACGCGACCTTACCACCGAACAGATAATCGAGATACTGCAAAACACAGGTATCGAAGTCGACGCACCAATAGGCAATGTCATACAGTTAGACGCAGCCCTGCATGCCGTACAAACAGGCAACTACGGCAAACGAACCTCGAAGCCCCAACCCGACGAGCCTAAAGACAAACTCAAGACCGGAGACGTGCTCGACGACATTACCAAACTATACGGACTGTGGAAGTCGACCAAGCAACTGTCGTCTACCAACGGACACGACTTAGACGTATATATGTACTTCTCAGCCACTGCCAATCAGCTCTTTATCGTCGAGACCAGCAACAACGACAAGACCCATAAGGCCGACCTCGATGTGCATATCGCCAACAACAACCTATATATCAACCAACTCAACGAGGCTTACGCCGCCGACGGCTCAGGATACAAACGCAATAAGTTCGTCTGCTCAACCGACTCCCAAGGCTACCTCGTGTGCGACGCCTACAACCAAGACGGCACACCATTAGTGCTGCAATTTAACTTAGTAAGAATCAGATAAAACATCTCGTGACCTCGACATCTCGACATCTCGACATCTCGTGACCTCGACATCTCGCGACCTCGACATCTCGACATCTCGACATCTCGACATCTCGTAACCTCGACATCTCGACATCTCGAAATCTCGACATCTCGACATCTCGAAAAACCCGACATCTCGACATCTCGAAATCTCGACATCTCGACATCTCGAAAAACCCGAATAAAAAAAACTCTAACAATATGAAAAGAAAAACAATTATTGGTTCCATAGCCTTGGCTGCTATGATAGTACTCAACTTTCTTGGCTGGGAGTTCATCAGCGGTGGCGATATCGTCGAATCGCTCATCGTCACTGCCGTCTTTGCCATAGGTACGGTGCTGCTCCTCTTTTTAGCACTGAAAGGGCGTGAAAACCGCGAAGCATTCAGCTTGTTTTGGAATATCGTCGGTTGGACGTCAACAGTGATGTATGCGGTGTCATTATTCATAATGCTTTTTTCTGTAGCACATTTCTTTGGGGTTAACGGCAACAAAGAGAAAATCAAAGCGCAGGCACAGCTAAAAATAGAGTATATGGACAAGCAATTCGACACCTACGAAATGCAATGCCAGACACGCAAAAACTACTTGCTCAACGAGTTGCACGACATGATCTCATATAATTCGAGCATACTGAATCAGATATACCCGCTTCAGACCTCATTCACTTATAACTGGTCGAAACGCCAAAGCCAAACACTATACGACCAACTCAACATCAACGTATCGCAAAAACGAGACGAATGGTTTAGCGCCGATGGGCACGACTACTATCAGCGACACCTTGCCGAAAACTGGAACCCCTTTGTGTCGGCTGTGTTGGCACAAAACCTCGACGAGCTGGTAGAGCAGAATCTCGGGCTCATGAAGCACGACTTCGAAAACACTGTCGACCCATACGAGTCAGAAAGCAGCATTACTCCTACTTTCAAACCCGATGGCAAAACTCCCGAACAGCTTAGCAAATACTTCACCCAGACTACAGGCAGCGGAATCGGATGGCTGATAGGTATAATACTTTTGATATTGGCACTCTTCCCCGTTTTGTTCGTTCCGCTCAACAGAGTCAACACCAGAAACAAACGTTACATGAACATCTACCAAGAAGGCTTCTCGATAGACAAACTATCGTACGAAGAATAATCCTCTAAACACTAAACACGCACTCTAAACACTCAACTCTAAACACTCAACACCATGCCCGATACATTAACTTTCACCGACGAACAGATACAGGCAATAAAAAAGAATCCGAACACTCCGATGGTAACTAACAAGCAGTTAGCACAGCTCATCGAGAACGGAACGATACTATATGCCGAGATCGAAGATAAACTCAAACCGGCGCGCAAAGCACAGATCGAGAACCTGCTTAATGCCGGTCAGAACCAACAACAGATGGAGACCGAATACGAACGCATCAAAGGCGGCATAGGCATCACGCTCGAAGACATGGAGGCGTTCGTCGACAAATACCCCGGCACCACCGAGGCAGAGGCGGTAAAGGCATTGATAACCAACAAACTCATTGCCATGGAACACGAGAACTTCAAGAAATGCGTCTCCATCGACGACTTCCAAAAGTTCAAAGCCACATACCCCCATTCGTCGCATCTGCAAGAAGCCAACGACAAGATACAGCAGCTCGAACAAGAAGCCATCAAAGCCGACGACAACGCATGGCGTAAGGCGGAAAGCGAAGGTACCACCGAGAGCGTCACTGCTTACTGGGTCAACCCCGAATACAAACGCCATAAGGCTGAAGCACAGGCTCTGCTCACCAAACTCAAAGCACAACAAGAGGCTCAACAAGAAGAATACGACTGGCAGCAGGCACGCAACAGCAACTCGGAATCGGCACTCCGCGCTTTCATCGACAAATACCCGAGCAGCACACATAAAGCCGAAGCACAAGAGCTGATATGGGATAAGGTGAAAAACAGCCACTCTATTCCTGCCTTGCAGACTTTTATCGACACCTACCCCGGCAACGCTCATGTCAGCGAAGCCAAAGCACTCATACAAGAGCTCATCGACTACCCCAACATACGCACGCTCATCGACAACACACTGAGCGACCCCAACTCCGACGTCGACAACTACGTTCACCTCATGCAGCGCTTCCCCTCGTTCCGCGAAGAGATACGGCAATGGATGCTCTCCGACATGAAGAGCCATCCCGAACGATACCAACGACACGAGATGGCAGCGCTCATCTACGGAGGTGACCTTATCTTCACCGATAAGGGAAACGCACAAGAACATATCGACCCGTATTTCACACGTAACGAGATTCTCGACAACGGAATACTATCGGAACGCCGACTCAACTGGATATTCTCGCACCGAACAATAAAACAAGACCACCCAAGCGTAGAACTGCCTATCGAAGACGACTTCAGCGTCGAACCCAACACCACCGACGTCTACTTCTTCGGAGTGCCGGGCTGCGGCAAAACCTCGGTGATGGCAGGACTGTTCAGCACTACTAAAATCGACGACGGACTCAACTTCTCAGTCTTAATGAAAGGCTGCCGACACAAAGGCTTCAACTACGCCAACCTGCTGACCAGCTCGCTGCAAAACGAAATCTTCCCGCTCAGTACGCCTACCATAGCTCAGCGAATGGGCGAAGCAGAAGCCGACAACGAGAAAGACGACGCCTTCATACAGATTATCGATGCACGACTGACGGAGAAGAAGAAAAAAGACCAGTCGTACGAGCACAACATCTCACTCATAGAGATGCCCGGTGCGCGCACCAACCAGTTAGCTGCCATGAGCGAACCCGATGCCGACCTTTTGGGCAAAGGGGCAGTAGAACTGCTTACCAACGAAAACAACAAGGTGGTGTTCTTCGTTATCGACCCTAACTCCAAACGCCGACAGAGCATCACCCTGCACGGACAAGAGATACTGCTCACACAAGCACAGATACTGCAAGAGGTAGCTAACCTACTGAAGATTATGCTCGAGAACCAACAACTCAAAAACCTAAAAGCTGTGCACGTCATCATGGCTAAAGCCGACCTACTACCCGACTACAAAGAAGAAACCATACAAAAGGTGATACGCGAAGGAGGTTATGCTGCCTTTATCAACACCCTCGAAGAGATATGCAGCAAACGTTTAGGCGAAGTCAACGTACACTGCAAACGACAACCCCACCTGTTCACCTTCTCACTCGGACAGATAGCACCCGGCGACTTCGTCACATACAAGAAAGCTGACACCAACAAACTGCTCAAGGTCATCTGCGCCAACACCGTCTCGATGCGACAGAAAGGATTCATCGACATCGTGATGGACTGGATGAACCAATAATCGACTAAACCACACCGACAATGAACAACAATATCGAAATACGTGTCTGGGCTAACCATAGCGACTTCGAAGAGATCACTCGCCAAGCGGCTATGCACCTGCTCACACAAGACTACCTAACGCGCTTTGCGCCCGACCAGTTCCGCTTCATCTCGTGCGAGAACTACTACTCGGTATTCTTCGCCCCCACTGCCGTATGCCTCAACCTGCATACCTGCCTCTATTCGCCTAAGCTTCGCGACTCGCGAGTGGTCATCACCATCGCCGTCCGACACGGCTATCGCCTAAGCAACGCCACCGAAGCCTTCGCCTACGTCAAGCAGGAGTTCACTAATTTCATCAACGACCGCTCACTCTTCCCCGACAACGACAACGTCAACGGTATTTACAACCATATCGTCAAACGTGTAGAGCAGTGGGAAGACGGCATCGACACCATCGCCGACGACGAGCAGATCATCATCACCCCCACCGAACAGCGTTCGATAGCCTTCGTGCCCTTTGCCAACGCCGACGAGTTCTCGAAGCTCATCGCCTACCCCGCACGCGAACAGTTTGCCGACTACATGCTCGTCTTCTTCGCACCCCAAGAAGAAACCGACGGCTTTGCTAAGTACATCAAGCTGCAAGGTATCACACCCGAATACCGACCGCAATACAAGGTCTTCTTCCCCGACTACCAGAGCGCACCTATTGCCGTCATCAGCTCAATGGACGACACCATCTCTGTCAACTGCCAAAAGACATACTACGAGCCTATGCTCATAGAAGGTACGCTGCGCGACTGCCAAGACCTGTGGAAAGTGAGCCGTAGCCAAGACCGACGCTCCTATAGCATCGGACTCAAACTCAAAGCCGAAGAACGAACATACAACGTTTGCCTCAAGAACCGCAAGAAAGGTACAACCGAGACCGATAGCAACCTGCTGTCGAAATTCGAAATCGGACGCTCCGACTCTACCGGCTTCGTCGCCATCGGATCTTTCGACACAAAGAAAGCCATGCTCACACTCACCGGCAGCGAGTGCGCTTACTCAAGCAGCCTGCAAGCAAGAGGCAAGTCGCAAGAGTACGACGTAAGAAGCTGCCGAATGGAAGGCGACACGCTGACAATAGAATACGAACAACTCTTCAGATACGACATCGCCGCCTTGCGGCAGAAACTCAAAGACCTCGACTCCAGAAACAATAGAAACGGCATCGCTTCTTTCGAACCCGTGATATGCGTCAACGGAAAAGAAGTCAGAGACCAACAATGGTGGACAGGCAGCATCAACAGCTACGAAATCGTGGTCACCGACCCCGCAAAGCGCTATCGCGACTACCGATTCCCTATGTCAACGCCACTTAATACCCTCAAACTCACCAAAAACGAAGGCACTAAGATTACGTTCGTATGGGACAGCACGATGAGAGTCGATGCCAAACACCCACTCACTCTATCATTAGACGAGAACAAGAAACACTACATCGACCACTTCTGTCAAGAAGAAGAATTCCACAAACACGGGAAATACAAAGTAGAACTCAAAGGATATAAACCCGACGATATAGATATCAACGAGAGGTCGAGAAAGATAGAATATATCAGTCTGCAACCCACCTTCCCGGAGCTGATGCGACAAAACATACTTGTCATTGTCTTATGTATTATGCTACTGTTAGTTGGCTTGGCAGGCGGCTACGTGCTCGGCTCGTACATGCCGGCTGACTTCGCTACCGAAACCAACGTAAAACCAGCCGACAAAAACAAAACTAAAGACAACGATAAGGGCAAGCCTCAAAAGCCGGCACAATACAACACCGCCGACGATGCCACTAACGCCCAAGCCGACAAGATAGCAGAACCGCAAGAGGCTAAACAAGCAGCAGAACCGCAAACAGATAAGGCGGCAGCTGAAAAAGAAGCAGCTGATAAGGCGGCAGCTGAAAAAGAAGCAGCAAAACAAAGACAAAAGCTTGCTAAGGCTATAAATAAGCTTCACTCTGTGAATTTTGACAACGAAACTATTAAAGCAGCCGAGAAGTTAGCTACAGAGCTAAAAAATCAAGATGCATTAAAAACTTGCGCCGCATGCGATAAAGCTTTAAAGTTTTGCGGTGGTAAAAAAGACGCAAAAGATTTAGAAAACTTCCTAAAAAGTGATTTAGCTAAAGCTCTACCTGACCAGCCCAAAAATGCTCTTTCCCTCATTGTCAACGACAAAGTGATGAGAAGTGCTTATGTCACAAACACTAATAGCTATAGCACTATAGAAAAACTTCAAAAGGCATTGCAAGACTAAACACGACTTAAAACACGTATCAAGAAATGAAAAATAGTATTTATCTGCTTGCTGCTCTCACCTTTGCAGCACTTATGTTTGCCGCTTGCGGCACACCCGAGAAAACCGAAACCACACACTGGAAACCCAAGACCGGTTCCTACACCGCCGACTCGCACGCCATCGACACTCTCGTGATGGACTACAACTGGTCCGACTCGCTTTTCTACAATATCGACAACGCTATCGGCGTTGACTTCAGCTATCAGAAGTTCGACCTCGACCAGGCTATCGGACTATATGTCAAACTACTAAACCAGTCGGCTGACTACTCCTATCGCCACGTCGACTCAATAATGCAACTGCCTACCATCAATAATGCCGACGTCAAACAATACCGCGAAATGAATAAGTTCCTCTATGCGCGCTACAACGAGAAACGAGCGGTAGTCGCAAAGAACGGCTCAAAAGTAAACACCACTCACCTCGACCAATCGAAAGAGCTAATCGACAACTACGACAAAGTGAAAGGATGGGCAGAAACGACTTTCCTCAGGAAAGCTAACATCTACCAACGCTACAGCTCACCAAGCGCTGCAGAAATAGAGAATAAAATACGCAAAAATAAATATTGGAAGACGCACTTCTGCCACAACAACGACTTCAACCAGGCAATCAGCGCGTTGGCTGCCCGACGTGTCAACGCTAAAAACAAATACTACGACAACTGCGTAAGCGACTACATCACCTACTTCAAAAACGACACCACCAACATATTCACTAAGTTAGAGGTTGCCAACGAACTTATGGAGTGGATGAGCGAAACTGAAGACAACGCAGCTAAAGCATACAAACGACTCGACGACTTCCTTGCCGACGAGAGCGACTTTATCAACAACGCCATTTTCGAATGAGAATAGCTACCGTCATATTACTACTGCTTACCGGCTACGGGCTATGCTCGGCTAACGACAAGTTCGCCTCTGACAACGACACTTCGGTTGCTACTACTATCACACTCGACAGCGCCATGGTCAACAGCATGGCTACTGACTCTGTGACAAAAGCTCACACGCTTAGACTACAACAAACAGCACTACTCGACTCTATCAACCTGTATTCGAAGATAATAGCCGCACTCGACGCCGACCTCAGAGATAATACCGAACAACGAGAAAAGCAATATGCCGACTTCAAACAAATAGTAAGAGACTACCTGCAACAGCCACTGTCCGACATCCAAATCGACACCGTAGACAGCCTGCAGTCGTCAACACTATGGCGACCTAACGCCGCCGATAGCCTGCTACTACAACGACTTCAATCACTACGACAAGCACGACAAGCACAACTCGCTGCCAACCAAACGCTCACACAAAGATATTCCAACAGCGAAGTAGCAACAGCCATCAGCAAACTCAAAAATGCCAAAGCTGACACGCTGCTAACCGACGAACAACGACAAAGCCTTACAGAGTGCTTGCAACTGCTCGAACATTATGCCGACGACACACAACGACTACGCACATATCTCACCCTCGACGACGACAACTGCATCGAGACTATCAACAAACTACGAGAGATGTCGAACCCGCAGAAAGTAATCATTGCATCGATGCTCAAATCGACTATCAAACCCTACTACGAGACTAAAGCCGATGCCGACTACTTTGCAAACAGCAAGATACCCTATCTTAACGAGTTCTACGGGAATTTTATGAAACTGATCGAACAACTCTGCGACCGACAACAGACCTCTGTAGAGATGATCGACCAACTGCTAACCTATGGTGAACGACTATGAAAAAGTATATCTTGATATTATTTGCAACAGTCTGCGCCTCCGCTTGTCTTGCCGCCAGGCACCGGAAAGTGGCTATCGAGGTGACGCCGGTCGACACCATGCAGCTGCTCACCGACAGCCTCAGACAATGCCGGCAACGCTGCGACTCGATGGTAGCCTTGTCAGCACAAAGCAATATCACAACCCGCAATATCGACCACGAACTAAAGAGACTGACCGACAGCGTCCGACTCGACTCCGACATCGACACACGCGAACTACAGATATGGCTGCAGGCACTCAAGCCGCTCGCTCATTTGTCCGAACAATACGACAAAACGATGAAGTTAGTGAAGGCAGAACCTATCATCAGCGCAGCTGCCCGGACGACAGAACTACCTTACAACCGACAGACAATAGACCAATGTCAGCAACAACTCAAAGCTCTCGACCTCCAACTAACCGAACAACAGACCAAACAGCTTAAGACGCTGATGGAACAACTCGTCTTCTACCGATTAGCTACCAAGAACTTCGTCACTACCATAACCGACATCGAGCAAGCAGCTGCCGACACCGCTAACTTTAGGCAGAAAGTGAAAGAAAACGTCATCGACTTCGAAGCACGCAACGCATCCATCACACGCATACCATACATGCGACATATATTCGAACGCATGCTCACAGCTCTCAACTACTCCGACAACGACTTCAGCATCGACAGCGTCGACTGGCAAACACTACGCGAACTACGAGAAGCAATAGAAGCCGATAGAAGTAGATGATAGTTGATAGTTACAGAAAATAAAACACAACAGATATGAAGACACTAAAGAAAGTTAATGGTACGGACATCACCTACCTTTTCAACGAACCGTACGAGATGGTGTATACCAAGCTCATTCGTATCCCACTCGGAGCACAGATGTCACGTCTCTTTGCCCCCCTTAACTCTACCAGCAACTCGAACACCATACTCTGGGACATGCCCGACGGTGTGACCGGCACTTATCACAGCATCAGCGGTAGCGACGAGGAAGGCACCCTGCTCATGATCTGGAACAAATACGAGAACAAGGTGCGCGACATCCTGAAAAGCAAAGGTATGCCCGATGCCAAAATCGACGACCTGCTACACTATCCCGACCCAAGCTATATCTTCTATTGTGTCAACGAAAACGCCACCGAAGACGTACCCGAACATAAATACAACTTCATACTCACCGGTTGGGGGTGCGAAGAAGGCATACAGCACCAGCAGGGTGCCTTCGAAGCCTCGAAGAAGAAGTTCGAAGCACAGATGCGACACCAAGAGGTAATGGTACACTTCGTCGACTCCGCCGGACAGCCCATCGCAAACCAGACGTTCGCATATACTTACAAAGACCACGCAGCACAACCTATCAACAGCGGGGCAAACGGTAGCTACGACTTAGGGCTCTGCCTCATTGACGCGGTCATCAACTTCACCAATACCATAACCTCACAAAGCAACTCGCTCAAAGTCATCAAAGGCAAAAGCGACTACACACTGGTATTCTCTCCTTTCGTTGAGTGCAGCATTAAAGTCATCAACCAGCACAACGAGCCACAAGCAGATCTGCCTATCGCCATTAACTATATCGAGCAATACTGGAACCTGACTACCGGCGCCGACGGCACCGTCTACCTCAGCGACGTACGGTTCATGGAGAATAAGTTCCTCTCCGCAAAAGCCGGCGGAGCAGAAGGCAGCTACGAGGTCAAAGCCAACGGCAACGACTTCGTACTTCAGATTCAGACCGAAGAACCTAAGCAGCCCGAGCCACCTGTTGTAGACCCGCCGAAGCCCGAAAAAGAACCCGAGCCGCCCGTCGACCAGACGACAAAGAGATATATCAAAATCGTCACCGTCCGCGGCGAGATAGTGCCACTCTATTCCTTAGACGTGCAGACCAACGAAACACCATCAAGCCGTATCAGCGACGTCAACGGACTAATCGACATCGACGACCAATGCAAAGTCGGAGATACTATCGTTGCCACCGACCCCAAGAGTGGTAAGACCGAGACCTACACCATCAGCGAACAGACCGAATATGTCTTCACCCTACCCGACGACGCCCCACTGCAAGATGTAAGCGTCAGAGTGGTCAATCAGAAAGGCAAACCCGTTCCCCATTTCGCACTCACCATTCAGACAGGCGACGAACTCATCGATGCCATCACCGACGCTTACGGAGTATACCATCTCGGCGATATGAGAGTGGGCGACGAGTTTATGGTTGCATGCACCGAAGCCAAGCATATCAACCGCAACTACACCGTAGAAGCAGGCAAAGATGAGTATCTGTTCCCCATCGAAGAAGAGATGGCGCCCATCACCGTCACCCTACACGACAAAAACAAACAGGTGATAGCAGGTGCACAGATGACGCTCACCAACTCAAAAGGGGAGACCTTCTCGCACTATACCGACTATAGCGGAACCATCACCGTACCATACTCCTTCTTCACCAACAACGAGAAGATACGCGTTCATACCGAACTGACCGACACCAAGGTCAACGACTGCCGATTCAAATACGAAGAGCAGTACAACCACTACGACATCTTCCTCAAAGACCCGTTCCCGTGGCGAATGCTGCTTCGTCTGCTCGAACTGCTGCTACTGCTCGGACTGCTGTTTGTGCG
This sequence comes from uncultured Bacteroidales bacterium, assembly GCA_946185835.1. Taxonomy (GTDB): domain Bacteria; phylum Bacteroidota; class Bacteroidia; order Bacteroidales; family Paludibacteraceae; genus Colicola. The sequence goes on along the minus strand of CAMHKW010000002.1, from coordinate 23,316 downwards.
TTGTAACCGCGACATCACCATTCATGTAGAAGACTGCGACAAGCAGAGTGTGCCACAAGCTCAGGTCGACATGTCGTACACCGAGCACCAGCTCTTCAAAAACGGCAAGTTCTTCTATTCCGAGACGCACAACCCGAGCGGCGTGACCGATGCCGAAGGCAACATCACATTCGAAAAACAGCCTTGCAGCGTCTTCTCATGGATATTCTACACCTTGTCCAAGGCCGATGCTACAGCCACTAAGGGTGGTGCCACCGGAACCGGCAGCTTCCTGTTCCACTGGCAATTCAAGCCATACACCATCAGCCTGCCTACCGACATAGCCTTCCAAGTGGTAGATGCCACCAACGGGCGTCCGATAGGCGGAGCTAACATACAGATATGGTCGAAACAGCTGTCGATGAACGGAGTGTCGATGACATCCGACAACAACGGTATATGCACCTTCAAGTGCGACAAGTGCGATGCTAAGATAGAGAAAATGCTTGCCACCGCTGCCGGTTACTCGGGTTATCTGAACTACGACCTTACGTTGCAGACTCTTAATAACGCACTCATTCCGCTCGAGTTACCCGCTCAGTGCGACACCGAAGTGCTCAACAACAAAGACAACTACCAAGGCAACCACGCCATCAAAGACTTTAGAATGGGCGTCAAGGGAGGTACGTTCACGCTCGAATACTACACCGATGCTGCCGACGACCATATCATGGTATACGACGGCACCAGCAGCGACTATGCAGAGGGGAAAGCTAACAAGATTTTCGACTTCGACGGTGCTACCAACACCGTAGTCTACCAAGACCAAGCCGACATCACCTTCTCGACAGAGAACGTGTGCATCGTCGTCGACAACGGTACACACTGGGGCTACTACATCCATTGCCCAAAATAAGCCTGCCACCCATGCCTCACCCCGCATAAAGGCGGCTAAGGCTACTAAGGCTTCTTTGGCTACTTGGCTACTTTGGCTACTAAGGCTACTTTGGCTGTCCAATAGCCGGCATATATGCCGGCTGCTAAGGTTGCTATGCCGGCTGCTACAACACACTATACGGGGCGGCGCAACTCGGCAAGGGTGACGGCAGTAGCAATGGCTACGTTGAGCGATTCCGACGTCGGTTCACCTTTCGGAAACGAAGGTATGCGCAACGGATGCGTCACCAGCTGTCTGACGGCTTGCGAGATACCCTTACCCTCGTTGCCCATCACCACTATACCAACACACGAGGCGTCATCGCGAACGATGGCGCCCGTGTCGTACATATCACGACCCTCAAGCAGCGTGCCGTAAACGGGAAGATGAGGATTAGACATCTTATAGTCAGAGATAAAGTCAACAATATCAGTATAGTATACGTGCACTCTTGCCAACGCCCCCATCGTCGACTGCACCACCTTGGGATTGTAGCAGTCGGCGGTATCGGCTGAACATATCACATGCCTCACCCCAAACCAGTCGGCAGTACGGATGATAGTACCGAGGTTACCGGGATCCTGAATACCATCAAGCACCAACACGAGTTTGTCAGACACATCGGCAGGTACCGGCAACGGCTCACGGCGCTGATAGAACACGGCTACAGGACCGTTCGGGCTACGTAGCGACGAGAGCTGCTCGAGCTGCACCGCAGTGACATCCTCCACGCGAAACAGCTTACTTACAGCAAAATGTCCCATCAGCTCACCCACACATTTCTCTCCCTCTGCCACAAAACATCCCGACTCGTCGCGATACTTCTTCTGCTGCAGAGAACGAACAAATTTAATATCCGATTTCGATACTGACATATACTAACATTTATTATCGACAAGTGCAAAAGTAACGCATTTTTCCGATATGTGCAAATTATTTTGCCCAATCGAAGAAAAGTTATTACCTTTGCATGACTTATTATGCGCATTCAACAAACACATATCACATTTGCTAAGCCGTCGAAACGATGGTTCCTCGGCTGCATAGTGTTACTCTTGTTGCTTAGCAGCTGTCAAACCACTAAGTTCGTCCCCGAAGGCGAATACCTGCTAAACAAAGCCCGCGTCAAGGTCGAAGGAACAAAAGAGGTGACGTCTGACGACTTAAGCGGATACCTGCGACAGAAGCAAAACTCCGAGGTGTTCGGCTTTTGGAAGATGCAGCTCAACCTCTATAGTCTGTCGAGCGCCGACACCTCCAAATGGATAAACAAGCAACTACGCAAAATCGGAGAGCCACCTGAGATATATTCTCAGATGCAGACCACCAACTCGATGCATCAGATTTCGAAAGCTATGCACAACAAAGGCTTCTTCCTTGCTACGGTCGACACCATAACCAAAGCGAAGAAGAAAAAGAAAGAAGTAACCTACCTCGTTCGAAGCGAAGAACCCTACTCTATTCGTTCCTATAATATCCGCTTCAAACAGACTGTCTTGCAGAGCATTGCAGGCAACCGCTCACTCATACACGTGGGCGACCGTTACGACACCGAGCTGTTAGACTCAGAACGTGCGCGCATCAGCAACCGCATGAGAGCTACAGGATATTACTATTTCACCGAAGACCTGATACATTATGTCGCCGACTCGTCGCTGCGCCAGCATAAAGTCGACCTTACTATCTGCTTGGTAAAAAAGATCGAACAGGCTCCCGACTCACTCAAGCAGAAGCTCTTCACTCAATACAAGATACGACATGTCGGCTTCGAACTCGACACCTTAGAGCGCGAACGAGAACCACTCAGCTTGAAAGCACTACGCCGCAACTGCTATATCAAAGAAGGCGACATCTACAACTACTACCGCGTAGAACGCACCTACGAAGCTCTTAATGCCTTGCCTATTGTGAAGTATATCAACATCGAGTTCACCCGGGTAAGCTCCGACGAACTCGACTGCCATATCACACTCTCGCGAGGAAAACGACATTCGGTAACCGCCGAAGTAGAAGGTACCTACTCCGCCGGCGACTGGGGAGTGGGAGCGGGCGTAGGGTATATCAACCGCAATATCTTCCATGGGGCTGAAGTGCTGTCTGTTAATGCCAAAGGCTCGTACGAATGGAGACAGAACGGAGGACGTGCCATCGAGGCTAAGCTCGACGCCTCAATAACATTCCCTAAGTCACTCAAACTCAACACCGCCTTCCAGTTTCAGCTCCGACCCGACGAGTACGTGAGAGTCATCGCCGATGCCGGACTCACCTACTCGCTACACAACCCCGGCTCACGATGGTATCACAAATTCAGCCTGTTCGACTTAGGTTATGTCTACCTGCCATGGGTGTCGGACGACTTCAAAGAGTATTTCTTGCAAAACAACAACATCCTCAAATATTCGTACGAAGACCACTTCATAATGAGCTGGGGATACCAGGCTTCCTACTCCTCGTATCGCCAACACCAGCCGCTTCGCAGCTACGGCAATGTCACGATGAGCGTAGAGACCGCCGGCAACCTGCTATATGGCATCAGCTGCCTTATCGACCCCCCGGACCCCATGGCAGAAAACTACTACGAGCTGTTCGGCATACGCTTTTCGCAATATGCCAAAGCCGACATCGACCTCACCTATCACCAGATTTTCAACAAACTCAACCGCTTAGTGTATCATGGACATTTGGGTGTGGCAGTGCCCTACGGTAATGCCGCCGTCATACCTTTCGAGAAACGCTATTTCTCGGGGGGAGCCAACTCCGTCAGAGGATGGACCATGAGAAGTCTCGGACCCGGTACCTACCGAGGCACAGGCGAACGCATCGACTTCAACAACCAGTCGGGTGATATCAAACTCGACCTCAACCTCGAATATCGCATTAAGATATTCAAGTACTTAGAGGGTGCTGCCTTCACCGATGCCGGAAACGTATGGACCATTCGCGACTACGAGAGTCAGGCTGGCGGTGTGTTCGACTTCCGTGAGTTCTACAAGCAGATAGCATGGTCCTATGGCATCGGACTGCGACTCAACTTCAACTATTTCGTCTTCCGAGTCGACTTCGGAGTGAAACTCTACGACCCCTCACGTATCAGCGAGGGCAAACAGTGGCGAACCGTTCCTAACGGACTCAAATGGAAAGACGACATGTCCCTCCATTTCGCTATCGGATACCCCTTCTAAATGCCAAAAGACTTCCCGCCATTTCGCTATCGGATACCCATTCTAAATGCCAAAAGACTTCCCGCCAATTGCAAATTGGCGTTCCCGCAGCACCACACCCCGGCAGCACACCACCCCCCGGGAGCGCGAGCACCCTTGCTCGCGACCACACCACACCACACCACACCACACCGGCGGCACACCACCCCGGGTACGCCACACCACACCACACATTCTCGTTTTTATAAACACGGCAATTGCATTGCCGTGTCCGCCCGCTATTGCGCGGAAAGGATAATCACTGCCGTCAGAACAACGGCAGCCAGCGGCACTATGATGCAGAAGTTACGGTGCTGCGTCTTATGACGAAACACAAACATAGCTGCCAACGCTCCGTATCCCCCACCTAAACAAGCCAACCACAGCAACACCGACTCAGGCACGCGCCACTCGTGGCGGCGTGCCTTCAGCTTGTCAACTCCGTAAACTGCAAACACTATCACGTTCCATATTATCAGTATCAATGCCATAATAACAAATTTTGTTTTAAAGACCATCTGCCTCATTTTCAGCCTAATAGCCACCAAGATTAAAAATCAAGCTAACCTTCTGTTTACCAGCGCGTAAGACCCGCCTCGCTCCTGTCATCTTCCTGTCATGTTCCTGTCATCTACCTGTTAAGCTCATGTAACACTCTGTAAATAACCATCTTATAAGCACCGCAAAAACCGGTTTCAGCTTTGTAGGTGTATGATGCGGTCGACAAGTGTGGGGTGCGAGTAATTGAAGAACACAAAGGCGGGATGCGGACACGGGTTATTAAGCGACGCGGCTGACATCTTCTTTAGCGCACTGACAAGTTGGGGTGCCTGTTGGTTCTGCTTGGCGAACTCATCGGCTTGGTACTCATGACGGCGAGAGAGGTAGTTGGTAAGCAACGAAAGCAACATGTTGACAGGCGAATAGAGGATATAGAACAAGAACAGGTTGACATGGAACGAGTTCTCGCAACCTATAGCACTCGACAGCAGGTCGTAGCGCAAGACCAGTCCGAGCAAGACGAACATCAAAAGCGACATGAGCGCCTTAAGCAGCATCGACCATAGAGTATGATGACGTTTGTTATGCCCTATCTCGTGCGCAAGCACAGCTACTATCTCATCGGTGGTAAGCTGCTCAATAAGAGTGTCGTAGAGCACTATACGCTTGTTGCGTCCCCAACCGGTGAAATAAGCATTGGCGCGTGTCGTACGCTTCGACGAGTCCATGACGTAGATGTCCGACACGCGGAAATGGGCTTGCTGCGCGAACCGAGCTATAGCATCACGCAACTCACCATCTTCAAGACGTGTCTGTTTGTTAAACAATGGCACTATCAGCTGCGAATAGAAATAACTCAGTCCCACAGAGAAGAGCGTGACCACGAGCCATGCTACAAGCCAAAACCAATCGGGAATGGCAGTATACACCGGCACTACCGCAGAGAGGATGACAACAGAAAAGACAGCTTGCAGACCTATCGACTTAAACCAGTCGGCAACAAAGAGCTTGGGGGTGGTGGTGTTGAAGCCGAAACGCTGCTCAATGCTGAAGGTCTGGTATATGTCGAACGGCAACGAGAGCACCGACTCGAGGATATCGATAGTCATAAAGAAAGCTATCGCTTGTACTATTCCCTTCAGCAGAGTCGAACTTATCGATGCCGTAGCTTGATGTACCTCAATGTCGAGCCAGCGGAAACCGCCAAAGCAGAGCAGCGAAAGCATCAGCACAAGCGAGAACGTGTTGACCAGCCAACTAAGCTGTCGGTTAGCACGAGCATACTGCGTCTGCTGACGATGGCGCTCTTCGGAATAGATATCGGCTATCTGAGCGGGCACCGGCAGCTTCTCGTAGCTGGCATTCAGTATCGACAGCAACCGACCAATAACATAATCGGCAACAAGAATAGTGATAATCAGATAAAACATTGAATCAGAGATGAGTTTTTTAAATCAGAGATGAGTTTTTTAAATCAGAGATGAGTTTTTTGAATCAGAGATGAGTTTTTTAAATCAGAGATGAGTTTTTTAGAGGTATAATATTAACTTGTCCTAACGTTTTGCCTATCGGCTGTTCACCCCTAAGCCGAAGAGTGCGAAGTCGGCTCTTGTAGGGTCGTCGGGGAAAGCTTCAGCAAGCAACGTTGTCAGTTGGCGGGCTGTACGCATCGAAGCATTACGAGTACTTATCAGCCCAAGGTTCTGTGCCTGACTGAGAACATGTGTATCAAGTGGTATGACGAGTGTGCGAGGGTGCAGAAAAGTCCATTGTCCGAGGTCCACAGGCGAGTTGCAGCGTACAAGCCATCGCATGAACATACACAGACGCTTACATGCCGAAGTTGTGTCTTTAGGTATCACCTTCGTTGCCCCGGCATTAGCAAAGAAAGCAGTCAGAGCATTCAGTACCGACATCGCATCATCGCCCGTGGCATGAGTGCGAGCGAAATCAGCAAGTGAGCCATATTCGTGCAAAAGCAGAGCCAGGGTATCGAGGAAATGACGATAGTCATGATTGGTATACAGACGGTAGAAACAGCTGCCATCGTCCGGCACTGCCTCTGCATAGCCGCCTGACACCATCCACTGATACATCTGTCCCCCGCTGCTGTCGAGCAGCTTCTGTATCTTAGGCAGAAACTGCTGCCGTGACCCATAACTGAGCGATGCTGCCACAAAAGCCATCGTCTCGCGATTGCAATCACCACTGACAAGGTGCATAAACTGCGAGGGGTCACCACAAAGAAAGTCAGCCGTCTCATAACGGTCGGCAAGACTGCGAAGTAACTCTATTTGATCTGTAGTAAGCATATTTAAGCAGGGTACGCCGGTTTATAACCGGCGACAATCGACGTTGCTATTCAGGTATTGACGTTGCCTTTCAGGTAACCGGCGACAATCGACGTTGCCTTTACATGCCGCCAATTGCAAATTGGCGTTCCCACATTACATCACTGTTAAAGCCACCAAGCCTGCGTATATCAGGTTCCATATACCGGTCAGCAACAAGCATATATTATATTCCGCCCCGTAAGCACGTATCACGCGATAGAGAATAAACGCTCCGGGCAGCACCACCAACATAGCCCACGAGAAGCCGAAGGCTAAGTAAGCAAACAGAGGCGTAAGCAAAACCACGATAGCAAACAGCACGAGGGCTGTGGTCTTACCAAGACGAACGGGCAAGGTGCGTTTTCCTGCCTGCCGGTCGTCTTCTATATCGCGTATATTATTGATAGCCAATACACACATCGAGATAAGTCCGTTTACGGCACCGGCATAGAACGACATAAGCAACGCATCGGAAGCTGCCGGCACCTGTACCGACCACCAGTCGCTATCAGTCCAACAGAACAAGTCTTGTGTAGAAGCAAACAGGAGCCATGTCGTTCCCACAGAAGCTATCACGCCATAATAAAGAAAGACGAAGATGTCGGCTATTCCAAGATACGACAGCGAGTGAGAGGTTGCCGAATAGAGCCATGCGAAAAGCAGTGCCGTCAGTCCGATGCCGAGTATGACATAGCCGCCTACTGCCACGAGCAACGCACCGAGCAGTACTGCCACCACTAAAGTGATGTTGCATGCCGTGCGCATCTGTTTGACAGTGACTTGTCCCTCAGCAAGGGCGCGCTTGAACCCCACTCGACCTTTCGAGTCGGCACCATTGAGGAAGTCGTAGTAGTCGTTATATAGGTTAGATAGTATCTGCATGGCAAGAGCACAAAGAATAGTTACCACTACAACGTATGGTGTAAGTTGCCCGCTTGCAGAAGGTAGCGATAGCGAACACAGGCAACCTACCAACACCGGACAAAGCGAAGCAAATAACGTCTGCGGACGTATGATACGAAACCAAAGCATGATATTAGACTTTTTTCAGAATTATAACCAATTATACAAGACTTTTTTTCAGAATTATAACCATTTATACAAAAATATAACCTCTAACAGCGAAGCGGTCTAACCTCTCTTCTCTCCCATATAAATAGTTGCGATACCGAAGGTTAGCGTTTTATATCCTACATTGCTCAGCCCGACCTCACTAAGTTTGTCGCACATCTGCTGTCCCCAGATAAAGCTCTTTACGCTACGGTTGAGATATGTATATGCCGTTTTGTCGTGGCTCAGCATTTTCCCTATCAGTGGCAGGATATGGGTAAAATAGAAATCATACAATGCCGCTATCACTTTGTTTTCAGGATACGAGAATTCGAGTATCACCATCTGTCCGCCGGGTCGTAGCACACGTGTCATCTCTCTGAGTCCTGCGTCAAGGTCGGCGAAGTTGCGCACTCCGAAGGCGCAAGTGACGGCAGCGAAGCTGTTGTCGGCAAAACTCATGTGCTGTGCATTCTCTTTTTTGAGGCTGACACTGAGCTCGTAACCACGTTTTTTTATCTTTTCTTGTCCTATCTTCATCATCTGCTCCGAGAGGTCGATACCCACCACATGCTGTGCTTTGCCTTGTCTGAGTACTTCGAGTGTTAGGTCAGCTGTTCCGACAGCCACGTCGAGCAGCTGTTCGTCGGCAGCGAGTTTGGCAAGGCTACTGACAGCGCGATAACGCCAGCGCCGGTCGATATTGAGCGAGAGCAGATGGTTGAGCCGGTCGTAGGTACGGGAGATGCGGTCGAACAGTGAACCTATGTCTTGCTTTTCGTTCATATTAGGTTGATGTTGACAGGTTTAGCTAATTGGGTTAGTGTTAGCGGGTTTAGCTGATTGGGTTAGTGTTAGCGGTTTTAGCTCAGATATACGCGTTTCACACGTCTTGATATCGACGTGAGTATCTCGTACGTGATAGTCGAGAGCTTATCGGCAAGTTCTTCGAGCGGCAGTCGGTCGCCGAAGATAGTAGCCTCGTCGCCGGGTCGTGCATCGGTGCCGGTGACGTCGATCATGGCGAGGTCCATACATACGTTACCTACCACCGGGCAACGTTTGCCTCGCACTATCACCTCGCCTCCATAGTTGCCGAAGCGGCGGTCGAAGCCGTCGGCATAGCCGATAGGGATGACGGCTATCTGTCGGTCTTCGTTAAGGAAGGTATGGCGTCCGTAGCCTATGCTCTCGCCGGCTTTAACGGTCTTGACGCTAAGCAGAGTGGTCTTGAGCGTGCATACAGGGCGCAGCGGGTAGTCGGCTTCGCCAAGATGATGCGCTGCCGAGAAGCCATACATACCAATGCCTAAGCGGCACATATCGGCTTGATACTGAGTAAAACGCTCGATACCGGCGGAATTGAGTATGTGACGTATAAAATGGTATTCGAGCTTAGATTGCAGGCGGTCGGCGCAGGTGTTGAAGCGCTGTATCTGCGAGAGAGTGAAGTCGTCGAACTGCTGTTCGTCGGCTCCTGCGAGGTGCGAGAAGACCGATGCTACTCTGACCACCTTTTGCCCGTTCAGTTTCTGTGCAAGCAATTCGATATCTGCAAGTTCAAAACCGAGACGGTGCATACCCGAGTCAATCTTTATGTGTATCGGATAGTTTTCGAGTCCTTCTTTGGCAGCCGCCGCTATGAAGTTGTCGAGTGCCTCGAACGAGTATATGTTTGGCTCTGCGTTGTTGGCTATGATGTCTTTCAGTGCAGTGGGTTCGGGGTCCATTACTATGATGGGCAGTCGGATGCCGGCTTGTCGGAGTTGCGAAGCCTCATCAGCCACGGCTACAGCGAGGTAGTCGGCTCCTGCGTGCTCCAGACAACGGCTCACCTCCACATGCCCGGTGCCGTATGCAAAAGCCTTGACCATACATACGAGTTTGGTGGTAGGCAGTAGCAGACTCTTGAAATACGCCACGTTATGTGCAAGGGCTGCGAGGTCGACATATAGCACGGTCTCGTGCGTCTGGGTCAGCAGCTTGCGCTGAATAGTTTCTTCGTCGTAGCCTAAGTAGCGAAGCACAGCCGCACAGGTACGCAGGTTCTGGTGTGTAGGTTCTTCTATAACCGTCTGAGCATGAGCAAACAGTTTGAGTTTCTCTTCGCGTTTCTGTTCGAGTGATGAGAAGTTCTCGCCATGTTCTTCTCCTATATATGTCAGCACGCCAATGGTAGGTCGGATTATCTTTTCGAGCTTTTCCATCTCTCCGACCTTACTGATACCGGCCTCGAAGATAGCGAGTTGTGTCGTTTCGTTCATCTGCCACACTGACAATGGTACGCCTATCTGCGAGTTATACGACAGAGGTGAGCGCACGATGCGGTAGTCGTCGGCAAGTAGCTGTGCCAGCCATTCTTTGACGACGGTCTTGCCATTGGAGCCTGTGATACCGATGACGGGGCAGTGATATAGCGAGCGTTTGTAGGCGGCGAGCTGCTGCAGGGCATCAAGGGCATTGTCGACCCAAAGGATTGTAGACTGAGAGAGAATCTGTTCGGCTTGCGGCTGAGAAGCCAATAACTCACGCGATGCTTTTTCTACCACAAAGGCACGTAACCCGCGATTGAATAAGACGGGTACAAACTGAGCTCCGTCGCGCTTTGCGACATGAAGGGCAAAAAAGAGCGTCTCGCCTGCCGGCGTCTGCAACCGACGTGAGTCGGTTAGAAGATATTTGATATCGGCATCATCATGCAACTCCGAGCAAGGAGCTATCACATCACGTATCTTACTTATTTTCATTTATATTCAGCTATTTATTAAAGATTTAACATGAATCGTCGATCATTAGCACTATGATCTAACGAATGTAACTTGCAAAGTTACGATTTTTTTTTCACATACTAAAGGTCACATCTAAAAATTCCACGTTTTTAGAAAAACATATTGTGCTTATAATACTTTTCGTCCCCAAAATAGTCATTCGACTGAAATCAGACAGATAGACGAGCAAGACAAGCCGAATTTAAGAGTTTTATAAAGCGATCATTTACAAAGCATTACACATGCATAGCAGGTAGATGACAGGAACATGACAGGAAGATGACAGGAGCGAGGCGGGTCTTACGCGCTGACAGACAAGAAGTTGGGATGTTTTTTAATTCAAAGCACACAAACACTTCGTCAGATAACAATCCGACATGGCAAATACCACGTAAAAGTTTAGGAAATCAGCTTCGAGTTGCTAAACTTTTGCATATTCTAAACTTTTTTGCTATCTTTGCGGGTTGAATATGGAATATAAGTATTTGCCCAATATAACCTACCCTTCGGACCTCAAGCAGTTGCCTCGTGAGGCGTTGCCTGAGGTGTGTTCAGAGCTCCGTCAGTTCATCATCAACGAGCTTAGTCATAACCCCGGTCACCTTGCCTCTTCGCTTGGTACCATAGAGCTTACTGTAGCTTTACATTACGTATTCGACACTCCTAACGACCGTCTGATATGGGATGTAGGTCATCAGGCATACGCTCATAAGATACTGACGGGCAGGCGCGAACGTTTCTCGACCAACCGTCAGTTTGGCGGTTTGAGTCCGTTTCCTTCTCCTGACGAGAGTGAATACGATGCTTTTATTGCAGGTCATGCCAGCAACAGTATCTCAGCTGCCTTAGGCGAGCAGATAGCCAACGAGTTAGAGCACCACGACCGACAGGTAGTAGCGGTGATAGGTGACGGTGCCATGACAGGCGGTCTCGCCTTCGAAGGTCTGAACAACATGTCGATGTTCAAGAACAACCTGCTCGTCATCCTCAACGACAACAACATGGCCATCGACCCCATCAAAGGAGGGTTCACACAATACTTGGTCGACCTGACCACCTCGTCGGGCTACAACCGCTGGCGTTATCGTTTCTACCTGCTGTTCAAACGTCTGCACCTTATCGACGAGCACAAGAAAAATCGCGTACAGCGTTTCAACAACAGCCTGAAAGCGAGCCTGACGAAGCAACCGAAGAATATCTTTCAGGGGTTGAACTTGCGCTATTTCGGTCCTGCCGACGGTCATGATGTGCTTAGCCTTGTCCGTATCCTTTCGGAGATAAAGAACCATAAGGGTCCGCGCGTGCTGCATATCGTCACCACCAAAGGCTATGGTTACCCTCCTGCTATGAAGAACCAGACGGTATGGCATGCCCCCGGCGAGTTCAATGTAGAGTCTGGCGAGCGCAAGGCAGACCAATCAGCTACTACGCCTCAGCTGTGGCAGGACGTGTTCGGACGCACGCTGTTAGAGTTGGCACAAGCCGACGAACGCGTCGTCGGTGTCACTCCCGCCATGCCAAGCGGCTGCTCGATGACTATCATGCAAGAGCAGTTGCCGGCAAGAGTCTTCGACGTAGGTATTGCCGAAGGACATGCAGTGACGTTCTCGGGCGGACTCGCCAAAGAGGGGTTAGTACCATTCTGCAATATATACTCATCGTTTATGCAGCGCGCCTACGACAACATCATCCACGACGTAGCACTGCCGCGTCTGCATGTGGTACTTGCCGTCGACCGTGCCGGCATCGTGGGCAACGACGGTGCCACACACCATGGTTTGTTCGACATGGCATACCTGCGCCCCATTCCCAACATCGCTATCTGTGCCCCCATGACCCCCGACGACCTAAGGCAGATGATGCATTTGGCACTGAGTTACGAAGGACCGATAGCCATTCGTTATCCTCGCGGCAGGGTGCCCGCCACAGAGGTAGAACCCTCAGCAGTAGAGATAGGCAAGAGCCGCTGCCTACAACAAGGTGGCGAGAGCGATAGCAAAGCGGTGGTGGCAGTGCTGACGATAGGCAACATCGGCAATGCCGCAAGAGAGGCCATAGAAGCAACCGACATCGCACACTACGACATGCGCTGGCTCAAGCCTTTAGACACTGCTGTCGTCGACCGGCTCGTAAGCAACGGCGTCAGACATATCGTCACCGCCGAAGAGGGGGTGTTAGCAGGCGGACTGGGTAGCGCCATAGCCGACTACATCGCCGACCGTGGGTACGACATACGTCTCACACGTATCGGCATCAACGACACGTTCGTGACGCATGGTTCGACCAAAGAACTGATGCAGATGCTACACTTGGATGCCGACAGTCTCAGACAGAGGATAATGGCTATTCGACAACTATATAAGAACTAATTTTCAAAAGCAATGGACAACAGGGAAGCCGGAGCAAAGAAATACGGTCCTCCGCACCGCAACTTCGAGCCTATCGCCACCATTTATGGTCCCCCACCCGGTTTCGACGAGCGACGTCGTGAACGGGAACGCTACACCTTGGTTAGCGACTTAGGCGGAGTACTCATCGACATCGACGTAAGACGGTGTGCCGAGGCGTTTGCCAAACTCATTGGCGAGCAAAACGTTAACGCCGTCCTCGGCTTAGGCAGTGACGGCGAGGGTCTGAGCAGCGCTACTACCAAACAGCTGATGCGCGACTACGAGTTAGGCTATATCACAACCGACGAGTTCGAGTCTCAGATTTTGTCATTATGCCACGAAGGCACCACACGCGAGCAGGTAACTCAGGCATGGCTGTCGATGTTGTGCGACATACCCGGCGAGAGGTTCAGGATACTGCGTGATCTCAAGAACCGGTATAACTTCCGCCTTCTTCTTCTGTCGAACACCAACGAGCTGCACTGGCAAGCCATCGACAGCCGCTACCGGTTGTCAGACATTTTCGACAAGGTGTTCTTGTCTTACGAGATGCATATAGCAAAGCCCGACGGCGAGATTTATAGGACGGTCGACGCTCAGGCGCAAGTCAACCCACTGCGCACCTTCTTCGTCGACGATCTGAGTATCAACCGAAGCCGAGCAGAACGTTACGTCGGTTGGCGAACAGCCGAGAGCCTCGAACAACTCCGGGAGCAAATAGAAAACAATCCTCTTTTTGGGCACTGATATCAATCCTATGCTATTTGAAGACGAAGTATTTAAGCCTGACGTTAAGTATCGTAATTGCCTCGATTTATAGATGTACACCTATTATAAATGTACACCTATGCCTCAAGATGACACAATATACATTTCAGGACAATATATGACTACTAATCAGAACGGAGAGAAAGGTCTACTCAACTTTTTCTGCGATACACAACAAGAAATTACGGTTCTTACGAAAAGGGATTTTATTTATATCGAACATAAACAATAGACATTATATGCGAATTATCATTGCTGGTGCCGGTGCTGTAGGCACTCATCTTGCCAAGCTTCTCTCTCGTGAGAATATGGACATCAGTCTTATCGACGAAGATGCCTCTCGTCTGGGTGACCTGAGTGCCGACTACGACATGCTTACCCGTGTAGCATGTCCGACGTCGATGCGCGACTTGCGCGACATAGGCGTCAGAGACGTAGATATCTTTGTTGCCGTGACACCTCACGAGAGTGTTAACATCACGGCATGTATGCTTGCCAACAAGTTAGGTGCAAAGAAGACGTTGGCGCGAATCGACAACTACGAATACCTGCTACCCGAAAACAGGCGTATGTTCGAAGAGCTCGGACTCAACCACCTTATCTACCCCGAGGTGCTTGCCGCCAAGGAGATAACCGACTCTCTGCATGTTAACTGGATGCGCTATCACCTGTCGTTGTGCAACGGAGTGCTTGAGCTCTGTGTTGTCAAACTGCGCGAGGGAGCACCTATGATAGGTAAGAAATTCTCATCGGGTGCCTTCAACCACGGGTTATTCAGAGTAGTAGCCATGAAGCGCGGCATGGAGACTATCATCCCCACCGGCAACGACGAGATTATGCCCGACGACATGGTATACATAGTATGTACGCGCGACAACATCGACTATGTCCGCCAACAATCCGGCAAAGACTCGCACTCGGTGAACAACATCATGTTCATAGGAGGCACACGTATCGCACAAAAAGCCGTTCAGGCATTAGGCAGCGAGAAGAACATCAAGATAATAGAGCCCGACAGAGAGCGTTGCTACGCTTTGTCAGAAAAGATTAGTAATGCCCTTATCATCAATGCTGACGGCAGAGACATGGACACGTTGAAAGAAGAAGGTATACTCGATGTCGACGCCTTCATCGCCGTGACCGAGAACTCCGAAGCTAACATCTTCGCCTGCCTCGCTGCACAGAAGTTAGGGGTGAAACGTACCATCGCCGAGATCGAGAATATCGACTATATCCCTCTTGCCGAAGGTCTTGACATCGGTGCCGTGATAAACAAGAAGACCATCACCTCGTCGTATATCTATCAGATGATGCTCGACACGTCGGTTCTCAACGTCCGTAACCTGACAAGCGCCGATGCACAGATAGTGGAGTTCGAGGCTAAGAAAGACAGCCTTATCACGCGCAAGAAGATAAAAGACGTGGGGCTACCCTTCAACGTCAATATCGGCGGTTTGGTACGCGACGGCATAGGAGTGCTCGTCAACGGCGACACACAGATTCTGCCCGACGACAAGGTGGCAGTGTTCTGCCGCGCGAGCGAGATACGCAAACTCGACAAGTTCTTCAGATAACCACAACGAAGCTAACCGACAAATAGCATTACAGATGACACGAACCTTCAATTGGAAACTGGTAGTCAAGACTTTGGGAGCATTGCTTCTTATCGAGGCTTTTTTCATGATCATACCCACTCTGGTGTCGTTGCGTTATCATGAATACGACTTCTTGGCGTTCTTGGTATCTACCGTCATCACGTTTGTATTCGGGTCGCTGAGTACACTGCTCGGCGCTCGTGCTGACGAGCATGTGGGTGAGCGCGAGGGCTACGTGATAGTGGCATTGGTATGGGTGGTGTTCTCGCTATTAGGATTGCTTCCTTACTATCTGAGTGGCGCTATCAACTCATATACCGACAGTTTCTTCGAGACCATCTCGGGCTTCACCACTACCGGTGCTACCATCATACCCGACGTAGAGAGCATGACGCACGGTGTGCTGATATGGCGCAGCCTGACGCAATGGCTCGGAGGTATGGGTATCATCGTGCTCTCGCTCGCCATACTGCCTATGTTCGGCTTAGGCGGCATGCAGCTCTATGCCGCCGAAGTCACCGGACTGAGTTACGAGAAGCTCAGTCCTAAGATAGCCGACACCGCTAAACGTCTGTGGGCTGTGTATATGTTCCTCACCTTGGCAGAGACCATCATGCTTTACGTCTTCGGTATGAGTTGGTTCGACTCTATCAACCATTCGCTTACCACCATTGCCACCGGCGGCTTCTCGACCTACAACACCTCGGTGATGCATTTCTCGCCCGCCATACAATATGTCATCATCTTCTTTATGTTTATGTCGGGTATCAACTTCGCCTTGTTGATATACGTGCTACGCGGTCAGCCCCGCAAACTATTCGACGACGAGGAGACCCGCTGGTATACCTACGCCGTTATCGTAGCCACGGTGATAGTGAGTATCGGTTTGTTCTTCACCGCCGTGCCGCGCACGTGGCAAGGAGGCGAAGAGGCATTCCGCAAAGGTCTGTTCACGGTGTTGGCGTCGGTGACGTCGACGGGCTTCGCTGTCGACAACTACATGTCGTGGCAACCTCTACTCTGGGTGACGGTGTTCTTCCTGATGGTGACAGGCGCCTGTGCCGGTTCGACGTCGGGAGGTATCAAATGGGTGCGCATACTCATCTTCGCCAAAAACGGATGGGCTGAGTTCAAACGACGCATACACCCCAACGCCGTGCTGCCCGTCAAGCTCAACGGCAAGCCGCTCACTCAGCAGACCATCGGCAACGTGATGGCATTCATGATGTTCTATCTGATGACCATCATACTCACCATACTGATATTCTGCGCCTGCGGCATCGACTTCGAAGACGCTATCGGCACCACCATCAGCGCCATCTCTAACGTAGGTATCAGCATCGGACACTACGGTCCGCTCGACAACTACGCCGCCTTCCCGACAGTAGCCAAATGGGTGATGACATTCGTCATGCTGGTCGGACGTCTGGAGATATTCACCGTGCTGCTGCTCTTCACCCGTGCCTTATGGAAGAAATAGCCGCTACACAGGTACGTATTAATACATTCGAACAATCAACAACTAAATACCAACAATTATGAGTAAAGCTTACAAATGGAAATTCGCGACAGTAGGAGGAGCTACTCGCGTAAAGATTGAGACCGGCGAAGACATCCGTCACTTGTCGGAGTTAGACCAAAAGATGTGGACGGTGCTCTCTTGCCCTACCACCGGTTTGGAGATAGACCCTCGCACTCTGCCTCTTGTCGACATCGACCAGGACGGTAAGATACGTGTGGTAGAAGTGGTAGCCACCTCGGAGTGGTTATGCCGCGTGCTGAAAGACGCCGACCGTCTGACCCTCGGTCTTGACAGCATCAGAAAGAGCGACATCGACGACTCTACCGATGACGGTAAGGCTGTGCTTGCAGCACTTAACAAGTTCGAAGCCGACGAGGTTAGTCTCAGTGACGTAGAAGCCGCTATCGCTGCCATTGCACATCCCGAGTCACCCGTTCCCGCTGTCGAGTCGAATGTGGAGTTACCGTACGGTCAGAACTCCGACGCCATGGAGGCTGCTTACGACGCTCTGAACAACAAGATGCGCGACTACTTCATGCGTTGCCGCCTTATTGCTTTCGACACCGACGCCGCTTCAGCCCTTGACGTTCAGGTGTCGCGTATCGAAGCCATCTCAGCCGACGACCTCACAGCCAAAGGCGACGAGATAGCCTCGTATCCGTTAGCTCGTGTCAACGACAAAGGTATCGTCACACTAAAAGAAGGTATCAACCCCGCATGGTCGGCTCAGACAGCTGCTATAGCGAGCATGCTCACCCTCGACGAGATTGACGAAGAGCAGTGGGATGCCATCGGCACCAAGATAGCAGCTTACAAGGCTGCCAAGCAGGCATACGCCGAAGCCGTGGCAGCCAAAGAGGCTGAAGTGAAAGCTGCCGACGACGCTGCCTACACCGAAGCCACAGCCGACTACAGACTTGTCGAGAAGCTGATACTTCTGCAACGCGACTTCTACGTGTTACTCAAGAACTTCGTCACCTTCCAGGACTTCTACGACCCCGACAAGAAACTCGGAGCCATCTTCCAAGCCGGTGTACTCTATATCGACCAGCGTGCCATGGATCTTTGTATCAAAGTGAGCGACATGGGCAAGCAGACCGCACAGGCTCCTGCCAGTGGCATGTACCTGCTCTTCTGCGACTGCAATAGCAAGAAGTTAGGCAAGACCATGCAGATAGTGGCTGTGGTCACCAATGGCGAGATCAGCAACCTGATGGTCGGCAAAAACGGTGTGTTCTACGACCGCGACGGCAACGACTGGGATGCTACCGTCACCTCTATCGTCGACAACCCCATCAGCATACGTCAGGCCTTCTGGAGCCCTTACCGCAAGATGGCTAAGTCGATAGAAGACATGATCAACAAACGTGCAGCCGAGAAAGACGCCAAGGTGATGGCAGAAGCCAACACCAAGATAGCCACCACGGCTGAGACTCCTGCCGGTGCTGCCAAAGAGGTGAAGCCGCCCTTCGACATCGCTAAGTTCGCAGGTATCTTTGCCGCCATAGGCATGGCGTTAGGCTTGATAGGTGCCGCATTGGCAGAGTTCTTCTCAGCCTTCACCGCTTGGTATCATTGGGTTATCTTCTTCTTCGTGCTACTGCTCCTCATCTCCGGTCCGTCGATGGTGATGGCATGGCTGAAGCTGCGCAAACGTAACCTGGCACCTGTGCTCAACGCCAACGGCTGGGCTATCAACTCGTCGTCGCTCGTCAACATAGGCTTCGGCGCAACGCTGACACAGCTGCCTAAGTATCCGAAAATAAAATCGAATGACCCATTCGCAAAAAAGAAAATGCCTTGGTGGAAGAAATGTCTGATATGGCTTGCCGTGATAGCTGTGGTATGCTGCATTCTCTGGCTATGCGGTGCTTTCAAATGCTGCGGTTGCCCCTCACCTTTCGCTAAGGACGAACCCGCAGTAGAAGTAGTAGAACCGGCCCCCGCTACCGACGTAGTAGCAGCCGAAGGTGAATAAGAAAGGGTACTTCTGAGATGACACCGCTCATTATCATAGCAGAAGAGGGAGAGCTTGAGCTTGTGCGCAAGCTCTTTCCTCTATCAGAGGTGCTGCAGACCGGCGTCGGCGCACTTAATATCTACCTCAGTCTTAAGGACCTGCCTCGCGACCGCGAGATAGTGAACATCGGTTATGCGGGTTCTGCCAACTTCAAGATAGGCTCGTGGGTGAGAGTGACAGAGGCACGTCTGCACCACCCTAACGTGAGCTATCAGGAGCCTAAGCTCACCCTCCGCGGCGATAGCAAACCGACGGTTGACAGCGACATGTCTTTTATCGAAGCGCCATGCTACACCAATGTCGACTTTGTACTCTCGTCGCCGTATAAAGACTGCGTCTTCGACATGGAGCTCGCCTTCATCATGGCAATGGGCTTCGAGAACGTGACAGCGTATAAATACGTGAGCGACAACCTCTCGCTACACACCTACCGAGAGGTATACCACCAAGAATCCGCCAAATAAGCCGGACTCGACAACGGTTATACAGACGGTATATAAGTCGTCGGGTTGATGTGAGACGAGTCGGAGCCTCGTCTCTACGCTACTGCTGGATGATGTACCGACAGTGCGACAAGAGTTTTCTGTTATACAGACGGTATATATACCGTCTACGAAACAAGCGATACCGGTGTGTCACCTTATGGTATATAGCGAAAGCTCTTCCTTTGAGCCGCGGAAGACGTTGATGTCGACAGCCCCTTTGATACCTGCCATCTTGCCGTTGTCCATTGCCTGCCAGAACAGGTGCGTATGCGACGGCTCTTGACCGCCATAGCGGGCTATCCAGAAATGGTAACGAGAGAAACGTTTGTCAGAGGCAAAATACTTGTCGTAGCAATACTGATTGGTGTAGACGATAGGCGCAACGGCATAGTACTTCTCTACTTGCCGAAGCCAACTGACCACGCTATCTACAGCCGGAAACTGATTCTTATATGGCTCCACATCGAGCACCGGCGCTAAGTCGCCTTTCTGAAGGTTTGCCACACGTATGAAATTATTTGCCTGCCCTACAGCCGACGAGCCGGCAGAGAAGAAATGGTATGCCCCGAAGGGTATACCTTTTTCGTGTGCCTTCAAACGGTTATAGTTGTAGTACTTATCTTTATGTGAAGACCCCTCGGTGGCTTTGGCTATCACGAAGTCTACTTCACGACGTGTAGTATACCTCTTGGCTTCGGTGTATAGCTTGCGCGAGTTGTCGTGATGAAAAGCGAGCTTGTCGAAGTCAATCTGCCGCTGATAGACAGACACATCGATACCTATTACTTCGCCTTCAGGCAGGCGCGAAGTGCCAAAATGACTGAAAAATGCAGATATTCGCTGTTTGAGTCGCGGCAATTGTTCCCGCTCTGGCAGCAGTCCGTTATACCACAATAGCGAAGCCGTCAGCACAAATACGACAAACAGACCGGACAGGGTATAGATAGCAATACGCAGCGCACGGCTCAGTCCGCCCGTCTGCTTTTTCTTCCGGCGGGCAACAGAGCGCATCTGGCGTTGCTTGACCGGCTGCTTGCTTGACTGCCCGGAGGGTCGCTTGCTTGATTGACCAGTGGGGTGCTCAGCCGCATGCTTTTTGGATGACGATTGTTCTGACATAGCTCGGTAATGACATGCAAAGATACAAAAAAAAAGTAATCTGACATAAGGTTGGCACATTATTTTATACAAAGCGCACAGCCGGCGGCAGAATCGGCGGATGGATCGGCGGTATATATACCGCCGCCTAAACAAGCGCACCGCAGCCGAAACATGCACACCGCCGCCAAAACAAGCGCACCGCAGACGAAACATGCGCACCGCAGCCGAAACATGCGCACCGCCGCTGAAACATGCGCACCGCAGCCGAAACATGCGCACCGCAGCCGAAACATGCGCACCGCAGACGAAACATGCGCACCGCAGCCACCCGCAATCTGCCAAAATGGCAGACATAGGCGGTTTGGTACAAGAATTGACCTCACATAGTCGAACCGGCTCAAGCCACCAACAAGAGTCGGAATAAGATAACAACAACGAAACTAAAAACTTACGACTATGAATACCGAAAACTTACAGAAATTTGCTATCAACCTTTGCGAACGTGCAAAGCAAGGCAAGCTCGACCCTGTGATAGGTCGTGACGAAGAGATACGGCGAGTATTGCAGATTCTGAGTCGTCGTACGAAAAACAACCCTATACTGATAGGTGAACCGGGTGTAGGTAAGACAGCCATCGCCGAAGGCTTGGCACACCGTATCGTCAGAGGCGACGTGCCCGAGAACCTGAAACGCAAACTACTATATTCGCTCGATATGGGTGCACTCATCGCGGGTGCCAAATACCAAGGTGAATTCGAAGAACGACTCAAGTCGGTCATCAACGAGGTGATATCGTCGAACGGCGAAATAATACTTTTCATCGATGAGATACATACCCTTGTTGGTGCCGGACAGACGGCAGGCGCCATGGATGCCGCCAACATCCTCAAGCCGGCGTTGGCACGAGGCGACTTGCGCTGCATCGGTGCTACCACTCTGAACGAATACCAGAAATACTTCGAGAAGGATAAAGCCCTCGAACGCCGATTCCAAATCGTCATGGTCGACGAGCCCGATGAGGCAGCCACCATCAGTATACTGCGAGGACTGAAAGAGCGCTACGAGAACCATCATAAGGTACGTATCCAAGACGATGCCTTAGTGGCTGCCGTGCAACTGTCAGAGCGTTACATCACCGACCGTTTCCTTCCCGACAAAGCTATCGACCTCGTCGATGAGGCAGCCGCCAAGCTGCGTTTGGAGATGGACTCGGTGCCGGAAGAGCTCGACACCCTCGAACGGCAGATCAAACAGCTCGAGATCGAGAAGGCGTCGATGCGCAGCGCCTCCCACGACGACAAGACCGACGAACGTCTGAAAGTCATCAACGAGCGTTTGGAGAGCCTCAAAACACAGGCTCAGCAGATGCGCGAGCGATGGAACAAAGAGAAAGACCACCTCAACGTCATCCAGCAAGAGAAGATACGTATCGAACAGCTGCGCAACGAAGCCGAAAGTGCTGAACGCGAAGGCGACTACAACAAAGTGGCAGAGATACGGTATGGACGTATCCCACAAGCTCAACAACGGATAGAAGAAGCACAGAAGCAGCTGCATGACAACAACGAGACCGTCGACAAGACGACACTCATCAAAGAGGAAGTCGACGAAGACGATATCGCCGAGGTAGTAAGCCGCTGGACCGGCATACCTGTATCGAAGATGATGCAGTCGGAGCGCGACAAGCTGTTGCACTTAGAGGAAGAGCTACACCGGCGCGTCATCGGACAAGATGCAGCCATCAAAGCTGTCAGCGACGCCATCCGTCGGTCACGTGCCGGCTTGCAAGACCCCAAACGTCCGATCGGCTCGTTTATCTTCCTCGGTACGACAGGCGTGGGTAAGACCGAGCTCGCCAAGGCTCTCGCCGACTATCTGTTCGACGACGAGAATATGATGACACGTATCGACATGTCTGAGTATCAGGAGAAATTCTCGGCGACCCGACTCATAGGTGCCCCTCCGGGATACGTAGGCTACGACGAAGGCGGACAGCTCACCGAAGCCATACGACGCAAACCGTACTCGGTGGTGCTCTTCGACGAGATAGAGAAAGCTCACCCCGACGTATTCAACGTACTGCTGCAAGTGCTTGACGACGGCAGACTTACCGACAACAAAGGCAGGACGGTTAACTTCAAGAACACCATCATCATCATGACCTCTAACCTCGGCTCGCAACTCATACGCGAGAACGAAGAGAACCACGTCAGCCGTCAGCAGACCGAACAACAGGTGATGGAGCTTCTGCGCCAGACGATACGTCCGGAGTTCCTTAACCGCGTCGACGAGATACTGATGTTCACCCCGCTCGGTGAAGACGAGATACGGCAAGTCGTCGGACTGCAGATTTCTGCCATACACAAGATGTTGATGTCGAATGGTATCGACCTGCGCGTAACCGATGATGCCATCAACTATATAGCACACGAGGGCTACGACCCGCAGTTCGGTGCTCGACCTGTAAAACGTGCATTGCAGACGCTTGTGCTCAATGAGCTGTCGAAGAACATCATAGCCGGTAAAGTCGACCACAAGAAACCTGTCATCGTCGACCTCCATGACTCGCAACTCGTGTTCAGCAACTGATGCAAAACGAGAAATGCTCAGATTTATAATAGGCGAAGAATAAGCGCTTTTATAATAGGCGAAGAATAAGCGCTTTTA
>CAMHKW010000001.1 GCA_946185835.1 uncultured Bacteroidales bacterium | reverse complement strand
AGAGATAGCCGAAGGGCAGACTATTTATTTTAAAATTGGAGGTGATGGTGCATCCATAGATACAATTGTAACTATCGTAGCTCCGTCATCAGATGTTGCAGATCCATGGCAAAACTTTACAAAACCCAAAGGCTCAATCAAAATACCCGATGTCATTCAATACGACAATTCAACATATAAAGTACGCCGCATTGAAAATCGTGCATTTTGGGGATGTGATGAAATCGATCATATCATACTTCCTTCAACAATATATTCCGTTGGAGATAGTGCTTTTTTTGGATGCAGCAACTTAGAGAGAGTCGAAATTTCACAATCCAAAGATTTGTCACTACATGTTAATTTTGGCAACGCTGTGTTTGCACATTCAGGTATTACAAGTTTTAACTTTGAAGGAGTCGGGATGTATGGTCAACAGATGTTTGCAGGATGTGAAAAATTAGTAAAAATTGATGGCGACGTCTACCCTTATAAAGAGATGTTTGCAGGATGCGTTTCACTACAATCATTTTCTTTCCCACGTCATTCGTTCGAGATACAAGAAGGCGTATTCAATGGTTGCAGCTCACTTCAACAATTAAATTTACAAGATGTCAAACCTTTAATAATAGGAAAAGGCAGTTTGGACGGAGTTCCTAATTCCCTTGAAGTTATAATACCTTGTGGGACTATAGACGAATATTTAGAGAGTGAATGGAATATGTTTCCCAACATTGTAGAGAACAACATCCCGTTCGAAATAAAAATAGAATATGATACTATTGAAGGTAAAGTTGAGATAAGTCAACAAGGCACAGAATGTACGAACGAAAACGTTACAATTCATGCAATAGCAAAAAAAGGTTACGAATTTGAAAAATGGTCAGATGGCAATACTTCCAACCCTCGCGAAATATCACCACTTAAATCAGATGGGCTAAAAGCAATATTTAAAATTTCCGAGGTAATAGATGGCATAGATAACATTGAGGTAATAGATTTTGATAAAAACATCCCTATTTACAATGTATTAGGTGTACCAGTAGACTCAAATTATAAAGGGATAGTTATTTATAAAGGCAGAAAGTTCATTGTCAGACATTAAATCTAATTGTTCAGTCTATCCTAAGTAAATAAGCTAAAAATTTAATAAGCTAAATAATACACGACCTGAAGGGATTGCAAGTTGCAGATTATAAAATACACAACAAAGAAAACAAAATTAATATTGATGCTTCTTCCTTTAAAGCCGGCATTTATCTCTATAAACTTTACGCATTTCTAATATAAATAAAAAAAATAAAACTTAATCATAACTAAAAAATCAACGACAATGAAAAAACTATTTGCTACCATTACGGTAATTGCGATGCTGACCTTTGGCGGCGTTGCAGCAATGGCACAAGATGCAGCAGCACCTGCTCAAGAAGCCACAGCTACAGAACAAGTTGACGAACAAGCAGCACCTGAGGCTGCCGCTGCCGTAGAGGCTTCCGCCGAAGAGGCTGAAGCTACCGGCGTGAAGGCTCTTCACAAAACACTGAAGACCAAATTCATCGAAGGTGGTGCAGGCTTTATGGCTGCTACCCTTTTGTGCTTGGTATTCGGTCTGGCACTTTGCATCGAGCGCATCATCTATCTGAGTCTTGCAAAAACCAACACCAAAGCCCTGCTTGAGAACATCGAGAAAGCTCTCAACGAAGGTGGTGTAGAGAAAGCATTAGAGGTATGCCGCAACACACGTGGGCCTGTAGCCAGCATCTTCTACCAAGGTCTGAGCCGCTACGACGAAGGCGTAGAAGTGGTAGAGAAGACCGTTTCGTCGTACGGAGGCGTACAACTTGGTCTGCTCGAGAAAAACCTGAGCTGGATAACACTGTTTATCTCTATTGCTCCGTCGTTAGGATTCTTGGGAACCATCATCGGTATGATCGAGGCATTCGACAAGATTCAACAAGTAGGTGATATCTCAGCAACAGTCGTTGCCGGTGGTATCAAGGTTGCCCTTCTGACCACATTGCTCGGTCTGATCATCGCTATCGTTCTTCAAATTTTCTACAACTACATCCTCAGTCTTATCGAAGGTCTGGTCAACGAAATGGAAGACTCATCTATCAGCTTGATGGATATCATCGTTGACTACAATGCAAAGAATGCGAAATAAGAATTTCGCCAAGCATTAACTCAAAACATTAACTTCAAAATTAAGACTGTATGAAAAATATTGGAATGATACCAAAAATCACCTTGTGGGTTCTGATGGGAATCGGCATTGTGATATCGGTGCTGTTCTACGCAGGTGGTTCAGAAGGTACGCTGGATGTAGCGGGTGACACCCTGAACATCCCTCGTCACACCGACTTGTTCCTCAACTGGAATTACATATTGTTTGCTATAGTATGTCTTGTTACCTTGGTGGTGGTTTGCATTACGTTTGCTAACCGTTTCACGACCGACCGCAAGGGTGCCATCAAGTCGCTGGCTATACTATGTCTGTTCGTAATATTGGCACTGGTATGCTGGTTTGTCGGCAGTCCGGAGCAAATCAACATCATTGGCTACGAAGGAACCGACAACGTAGGCGCTATGGCTCAGCTAACAGACGCCATGCTTTACTTCACCTACATACTGCTTGCAGGAGTTATAGTAGCAATCATCTGGGGTGCCATTTACACCCGCACACGCAAATAAACCCTATAAATCTTATTAATTATGGCTAAGAAAGTCCCGCAGATAAACGCATCTTCGATGGCAGATATCTCCTTTCTTTTGCTCATCTTCTTCCTTGTGACGACTTCTATGGACGTCAACTCGGGTCTGTCGCGCCGATTGCCGGCACCTGTGCCGCCCGACCAGAAAGTCGACGACATGAAGATTAATAAGAGAAATCTCTTTATCGTGAAGATCAACTCCGCCAACCAACTTTTGGTACAAGGTCAGGAGATGGATATTCGCCAACTCAAAGAGAAAGCAAAAGAGTTTATTGCCAACGAGAACGATGACCCCTACCTGCCAGTGGTATTTACCGAAGTGATACCGGGCTTGGGTGAGGTTCGCTACACCAAAGACCACGTCATCTCTGTTCAGAACGACGTTGACACACAGTACCAAGCTTACCTGAACGTGCAGAACGAACTCGTAGCAGCTTATAACGAGCTTCGTGAGGAGTTCTCACAGCGTAAGTTCCACAAGTCGTACGCCGACCTCGACGAAGACCGCCAGAAACTTGTGCAGAAAGTGTACTCGCAACGTATATCGGAGGCTGAACCTAAAAACTATGGAGGGAACTAATTATGGCAAAGATACGTAGAAACGAGAAACGCGAGATGCCTGCACTCAACACATCGTCGCTACCCGATATTATCTTCATGCTGCTGTTCTTCTTCATGACGGTTACTTCGATGAAGGAGGTTAGCTACAAGGTGACGATACACAATCCTCAAGCCACCGAGCTTACTAAGCTCGAGCAGAAGTCGCTGGTTCGCTATATTTACGTTGGAACGCCAACCGAAGAGTTCCGTAAACAATATGGAGCCGAGACGCGTATTCAGCTCGACGATGCTTTCGCAGAGGTTGGAGAGATAGAAAACTATATCGTCAACGAACGCTCGGCAATGGCTGAGTCTGACCAAGGTAGAATGATAGTTTCGATAAAGGCGGACAAAGACACTCGAATGGGTGTGATATCCGACATCAAGCAAGCGCTACGCCGAGCATACGCCCTGCGTATCTCATATAGCGCTACGCAACGTACGTCGTACTAATTCTATATCATAAATAAGAAAATATGCTGCCGGTTTAACAACTGACAGCATATTTTATTAAGTCATGACCACCATCTTGTAGTCAAAATGATATCCACACCCATTTTCATCAACATCCTACTAATCAAATATATGCCAAAATACAAAATCCACACTTTTATTTTGGAATATAACAAGAAAGCCCTAACTTTGCAGATAGAATGAGTACAACAGAGGATTTTGTGTAAATCCTGCCGTATTATCAAGCTAATACCATCTATATTTTGGCATAAGTTTCGTTTGCTCAAGTATACAAAAGTGTCTCGTCACAACGGCAGAAAGTTGCAGGTCCCGATGCCGTTACCCACTCTATCAGCAGATTGTTAAGTACGAGGTTTACGACCACTACCAACAAAAAAAGCCGTAACTGATTGTGATAACGGTGGGCTACTTTGGTACTTTTGGCCTCCGCACAGGTTAAGAACGTGAGCAGTATTTCCCACATTTGATGATTCCGTTTGTTCGTGAGCAATATAAGCGTATTGAGCCATTTACTTTTGCCGAGTTATATATTCCATTGTATCGTTACATAACTTATAAAGGACTGTATGGTGTTCTAACAGAGACTCCGGGCATATACGATGTAGGGTTATATAAGGGCTACAAACCTCTCGACAGAGGCTGGGATGGCACTGCATTCAATCTACAGAAGTCGTGGCATTTTTCTTACGATGAGTTTACTATGCAGAAATTAGACGAGTTTATCGCGGCGCGTAAATCAGAGGGTATAGAGATATTGTTTTGCTATCCACCAATATATACCGGACTGACACGTATAGTGGACAACCTTGACGAGTGCTATAATACTTATCAGAGCTTAGCAGATAAGTATGATATTCGCATATTGGATTATACTTATTCCGAACTCTCTGCCGATACCACCTATTTGTATAATGCTACACATCTTAATAAGAATGGTGCTGAGCTGTTTAGTCGTCGGTTCGCTCATAATTTAGATTCGTTAAACATTTTACATTAGTAACAATGCAACAGTTAAAACATCGAGATTTAGCCTTAGATATAATGAAAGGCTTAGGTATGCTTATCGTGATTAAAGACCATAGCGAGATTATTCCTATGGAATATCGTCATTTTACGATGTCGTTTATGATGCCCATGTTTTTTTTGCTTGCCGGGTATTTATACCGACCGTATGAAGACAATGCCGAATACGTAAAGAAGTCGTTTGTAAGGTTATATCTTCCATATCTGTTAGGCGTTCTGATATGGTGCGTTTATCTGTTGGCTCAACAATGGATAGATTATAAGTCAGCAGTGTTGATGCTAATCGGCAGCGCCGGCGTACCACATTATTTGTGCACTTATTTGCCCGATTGGCCATGCGTCGGCGCCTTTTGGTTCTTTGCTGCCATGTTCTGGTGTAGAGTGATTTTTAATCTTATTTATACTAAATGTGGCAGGGCGAGATATTATGTTTTGACGGCTGCGGCAATAATTGGTTATGTGCTTTTAAGATATGTTATCCATTTGCCTTTGGGTATTTCGGAAGGTCTGTCGGTGCTTAATTTCTTTTTAGTAGGACACCTTTTCAAGTTGATGGTGCAGAGTGGAAAAAGCAAAGTGGTAAGTGGAGAGGGGAAAAATGAGATAGAGAACTATAATTATCCATTGACGGACTGGAAGTCTGTAGTTACAGAATTTTTGTTTATCGGTGGTTTAATTTGTTGGGTTTTGGCAGTTAAGTACTCTGAGATTGTCATTTCTGCGGCATACTATAAACATTTCTTTATCGATTTTGTCGGAGCATGCGTCATAACGTATGTATTCTATCTTATTTGCAATTATATCGCTCGTCATTTGCCTCTTTTGTCACGTCTGTTGGCATGGTTAGGTGGTGGTTCGCTTTTTGTCCTATGGATCCATCGCACTGAAGGGCAGTTCGGTATCGTTAATTCGCTCATGCAACTGCTACAGTGGCAGCAATGTGAGATTTGGTTTGCCCAGCATGGTATAACAGGCATCTATCCCTATGCACACCTACTGGTCGAGTACGGCTTCGTTGCCATCTGCCTTTTTATTGTAAGTCGGATAGCCCCTCTGCGCAAGTTTTTCGGCATTGCAAGAGGATAGTTTATCATCCCTAACCACAGAGCACGTTTCAGAAAGTGATAATGTAAAAGCACGGGCAGACGCGTTGCACAACGCGGTCTGCCCGTGAGTGGTGTGATGGCACTTATGCGGCGGTAGCTATTGGCGGTATATCACCGAGCCTGATGCTTGATGTGTGGCGAGGATAAGCACTTCCGCTATCTGCACGTGTGCCGGAGCCTCGGCAGCATAGAAAGCGACATCGGCTATATCATCGCCGGTAAGTGGTTTGATACCGCGATAGACGTTGTCGGCACGCTCGCGGTCGCCATGAAAACGAGTGACGGAGAAGTTAGTCTCCACCAGTCCGGGTTTCAGATTCGTCACTCTAAGGGGTGTATCCACGAGGTCGATACGTAGTCCATCAGTCAGTGTCTTCACCGCCGCCTTGGTGGCACAATATACGGCGCCGTTGGCGTAGGCGGCATCGCCCGCCACCGAGCCTATATTGATGACGTGCCCCTTACCCCGCTGCACCATGCCGGGCACGAGCAGGCGCGTCATAGTAAGCAGTCCGCGTATGTTGGTGTCGAGCATGGCATCCCAATCGCTGAAGTCACCTTCGTATTCTTTCTCTAAACCCAAAGCGAGTCCGGCGTTGTTGATAAGCACATCTATAGCTTGCCATTCGGCAGGCAGCGAAGCCAACGCCGCCGCTGTCGCCTCGCGGTCGCGAACGTCGAAACAGAGCGTCAGCAACTCAGCGCCCTGCTGCTCGAGTTCGTGTTTGATGGCGTTCAACATCTCGGCACGACGGCCGGTAAGAATAAGTCGGTAATCGCCTTGGGCGAAACGACGAGCGCAAGCGAGACCTATGCCGCTTGTCGCTCCGGTAATGAGGATGGTTTTCATATAGAGAAGTTAGAAGTTAGACCACTGCGTTGTTAGAAGTTAGACCACTGCGTTGTTAGAGGTTAGACCGGTGCAAAGATACAAAAAGTTTTTCATTTCGTACGTATATCAAGAAAAAATTGTATCTTTGCACCCAACTTTAGGAGCGCTGGCATCCCCGCCTGCAACCAAAACAAAAATAGGTAATAACTTTTATGATGACTGCCACAATGTAGGTACAATGCCGCCGGTTACAAAACGGCGTACCCAACCGCCAAACTCTAAACACCGGCTTGAATAATCATTGTTTTTCACCGCCGGTTGGTAACCGGCACACGCACACGCACACGCACACTAAACACTAAAAACTCTATATGATCTACCGTTTCACATTTCTCTCCGACGAGAAAGACAATTTCAAACGTGTCTTCGAGGCTGACTCATACGCCACCTTCCTTGACTTGCACAAAGCCCTGCTTGCTTCATGTTCTTATACCGACGACCAGATGACATCGTTTTTCATCTGCAACGAGAGTTGGGAGAAACAGCAGGAGGTAACCCTTGTCGAGATGGAGTCGTCGTTCGAGTACGACAACATGACGATGGCAGACACGCATCTTGAGGACCTCATCGAAGACGAGGGTCAGAAACTCGTGTACGTATTCGACCCTATGTTCGAACGCTGCTTCCTTGGCAAGCTGACAAAAATCATCCCCGGCGAGACACTCGACGAGGTGCGGTGTGTCGAGAGCACCGGCAAGGCTCCGAAGCAACTCAAGACCGAGGACATCATGGACGGCATACAGAAGCCCAAAGGCAAGCAGAAAGACCGCTATGGGTTCGACGAAGAGGAAGACTTCTACGGCTCGCAAGACTACGACATCGACGAACTCGACCCCGAAGGCTTCGGCGACCTTAGTTTCGACAACTCCACGCTGTACTGATGCAGCCTACGCTACTCGTCATACAAGGTCCGACAGGGGTGGGCAAGACCGATGTCACACTCGCGCTTGCCAACCGACTGAACACGCCCATCCTCAACGCTGACTCGAGGCAGATATACCGCGACTTGCCTATCGGCACCGCAGCACCTACAGCAGAGCAGTTACAGCAAGCACAGCATTATTTCGTAGGTATCAAGAGCTTGGACGAGACCTTCAGTGCCGGCGACTTCGAGCGAGAGGCGTTAGCGCTGTTAGACACTCTCTTCGTCCGACACGACGTGGTGATACTCTCGGGCGGGAGCATGATGTATGTCGACGCCGTGTGCAAAGGGTTCGACGACCTGCCCTCTATTGATGCCGACATCAGAGAACGCGTGAGGGCTGAGTTGTTGTCGCACTCGCTCCGGCATCTACAGCAATGGCTCCTTCGGCTCGACCCCGACTACTACGACGTTGTCGACCTGCAAAACACACAGCGCGTCAGCCATGCCATCGAGATGTGCCTGCAGACCGGAAAGCCATATTCATCGCTACGGACAGGCAGAGCGAAACAGCGACCTTTCGGCATACTGAAAGTAGGACTCGACATGCCACGCGAGCAGCTCTACGACCGCATCAACCGACGAGTAGACCTGATGATAGCGCAAGGACTGCTTGCCGAAGCCGAACGCGTACTCGAACCATACCACAACGAGCCATTACCCAACAGTCTCAACACCGTAGGCTACAAAGAGCTATTCAAAGTGAAGACGGGAGAATGGACCGAGGACTTCGCCATCAGCATGATAAAACAAAACAGCCGACGCTATGCTAAAAGGCAACTCACATGGCTAAGGCATGATAAAGACATACATTGGCTCAACATCAACGATTATGAAACTACACAAGATATTACCCTTGCTATTTGCAATATGCTTAGCAGCATGTCAGAAAGGCACCGTTGACTTCTCTTTTAGTCCTGCCGAGCCACGCGCCGGAGAGACCGTCATCTTCAGCAACCTCTCTACCAAAGGCGATAAGTTCGCTTGGCAGTTTGGCGACAACACCGTGTCTACCCTTAAGACACCTTCGCACGTCTACACCCGACCGGGCACATACACCATCGAGTTGATGGCTGACTCGTCACGACATAAGACATGT
Organism: uncultured Bacteroidales bacterium; assembly: GCA_946185835.1. GTDB lineage: Bacteria > Bacteroidota > Bacteroidia > Bacteroidales > Paludibacteraceae > Colicola. The sequence goes on along the minus strand of CAMHKW010000001.1, from coordinate 119,907 downwards.
CTCAAACAAATCACCATCTTCGACACCGTACCATCTATGCAGGTGTCGACCGACAGCATTGTCTACATGCAAGAGGTGACACTCTCCGCCTTAGTATACAACCCCTTTAAGAAAACCGTCAGCTACGAATGGACGTTACCGCAAGACGCTGTCATAGTGAACGGTAACACCTCGTCCGAGAAGCTGACAGTATACTTCAACAAAGCCGACGTCAGCACCACCGTGCAAGTCGTCATCACGTTCAACGGCATACCTACAGAGGTAAAAAAAGAGCTGTATATCCATCGCCAACCGGCACAAGGACTATTGATAGCCACCGCTGCCGACAACAAGTTCAAACAACTTGTACGTCAGCCGCTGTTCGACAATGGCGTAGCCGTGACCGACGAATATGTCGAGTTCGACGAGATGAACGGCAAAGCCGACCGTATGCTTGTTGTCGGAGACCTGCTCTACTTCTTCTGCTCAAACTCCGACAACGCACTCAGTACCATTGAGCTCAACCAACTAACACTCAGCCCATGCCTCCTCGGCTCGCAGCCTACAAGCGGAGGCTTCTGCTTCGGCAGTTGGCTTTACTGGTACAACGGCAGTGCCATGTACCGATTCAGCATGCCCTTGACGCCAAAAACGACAGACGCAGATGAGATTGCCGGTAACAAATGGAGCGACATCGATGCCAAATATCTGTCGAAGAAAGTATGTATCGCCACACCGCAGATGCTGTTTGCAGCAACAACCGACTCGCTCTACCGACTCAGCCTCGACAACAGCGGTAAGGTGACGGAGTGTAAAAGCATTTACGGTTCAAAAGAGAAACAGTTGGGCGACTTTGAGGTCGATGCTATCGGACAAAGGATTTACCTTATCGACAATAGAAACATCGTGGTATGCAACCTCGACGGCTCTAATGCCAAAGCCTATGAACAGATTGAGGCAGAGACAATCGCCTTGTCGTTGGCGAGGGGAGTGTTCTATGTCAACAGCGGCAGAGAGATACTCGAGTTGCCACTGACCTACAACCCGCAAAATGCCATACTCGCCGACCCTGCGTATATCTGCACCGTCGATGACGACATCACAGCCATCTGCTTCGACCCCGCAGAGAGGTGAATGGCTTATGGGAATCTGAAATCTGAAATCTGAAATATCAATACATCATGCCTGACTATATATTTGAGACCTCCTGGGAGGTTTGCAACCGCGTAGGCGGTATCTACACAGTGCTTTCATCACGTGCTCGTCTGATGCAAGATCGCCTGCACGACCACGTTTTCTTCTTCGGTCCGGACCTACGCGAGCAGTCCGATGTCTTCTTCCACGAGCAGAGTACGCTGCTTGCTCCATGGCGCAAGCAACTGCTAAAACAAGGCATCCGCGTACGCGTTGGCAGGTGGCAGATCGCTGGCAAGCCGATAGCAGTACTTATCGACTACTCGCATCTGTGGGACAAGAAAAACGACATCTACGCCTGGGCATGGGAGCATTTCGGAGTGCAGTCGCATGCTGCTTACGGCGACTACGACGACTCATGTCTGTTCGGCTACGCCGTCGGACAAACGATGCATAGCCTGTACCAATGGCTCAAGGCAGACGACAAGAAGGTGGTGGCACAATGCCACGAATGGCAGACCGCGTTTGCCGAGTTTTATCTGCGCGACTACTGCCCCGCGATAGGCACTATCTTCACCACCCACGCCACCGGTATCGGACGCTCGATAGCCGGTAACCATAAGCCACTATACGACTATTTCACTGCATATAACGGCGACCAGATGGCACAAGAGCTGGGCATGGTATCGAAACACTCGGCAGAGAAACAGGCAGCACACCACGCACATTGCTTCACTACGGTGTCGGACCTGACGGCACGCGAGTGCACACAACTGCTCGAACGCACCCCCGACGTGGTGACCGAGAACGGGTTCGAACCCGACCTCGTACCAACCAAGCGTCAGACGCCGACACTCAGAGCCAAAGCACGCAAACAGCTCCTGCAAGTGGCACAACAGCTGTCAGGACGCGCTTTTGGACAAGACACACTGATATGTTGCATCTCGGGCAGATTAGAGTGGAAAAACAAAGGTATCGACGTCTTCCTCGATGCCATGGCTTCCCTCGACCAACATCTGTCGGGCGACGGCAAACAGGTGCTCGCCATGGTGATGGTGCCATACCTCGACGAACCGGTGCGACACTACGGCAACGTCACGGTAGTGTTCTGCCCATACTACCTCAACGGCAACGACCCGCTCTTCCACTGCACCTACTACGAGCTGCTCATCGGCATGGACATCACCATCTTCCCATCGTATTACGAACCTTGGGGCTACACGCCGCTCGAATCGGTAGCCTTCAGCGTGCCAACCATCACCACCGACCTCTCAGGCTTCGGACAATGGGTGCACAACCACTACAAACAGGCAGAAGACGACACGCAGGAACTGCAACAGACACTCGACTTCTTCGCCGAAGACAGCACCCGCTGTCCCGTGCAAGCTGTGACAGTACTGCACCGCACCGACTCGAATACAGGCGAAGTGATAACCGACATACAGCAGACACTCGTCTCGATGATGATGCTTACGCAATCCCAAAGAGAGACACTGAGAACCCAAGCCGCCGAAGTAGCCGCCGCTGCCACATGGGAACACTTCTTCCCAAAATATGAGCAGGCATATCAAATAGCACTTGGCAGAGTGTGAGGTTTTATAACCGGCACTTACAACGAGACTTACAATCAAGATAATGTCGAACAAGGTATCCATACGGTGTTCAGTTGGTTAGTGATATTACCCGACTGAAATTACTTGCAGGTGATTAAACCGCTACCCTGTGAGAGATTTGATTTCAGAAAAAAGTGCAATAATTTTGCCATTATAAATAATTTTGCTAAATTTGCGGCGGTTAGTTGTAGGTTAAGGTTTGCTTGAATAAATTGTTTTCCCACGCCGGTTGGCAACCGGCGCACACACGCACTCACACACGCACTCGCACTCTAAGCACGCACACGCACTCTAAATAGCACAACCAACACTAATAATAACTAAAATCTCAGCATCATGAAAAAATTCTCTACTTTGTTAATGCTCTGCTGCATTAGTCTTTTTACTTTTGCTGCAGACATCTCGCTTGACTTCACTGCTCAAAACTACACCAACCAGCAGGAAGTAAGCTCGCTCACTGTCGACGGCGTGACCGCCACGTTCGACAAAGGCACTAACAACAATGCTCCAAAGTACTACACTTCGGGTAATGCCATCCGCGTATATGGCGGCGGTACTGTTACCGTATCGTCCACCATTGGCAACATCACCAAAATCGTCATCGTCTTTGGCGGCACCGATGGTACTAACGCCATCACAGCCGACTCAGGAACCTTCACCGAAGACACTTGGACCGGCGATGCTGCTTCTGTAGTCTTCACCGTAGGAGGAACCAGCGGCAACCGCCGTTTTGCTGCTATCAACGTCACCACCGGTGGCTCAGTCACACCTGCCGACCCCGTTGACGTTACTTCTATCGCACTGAGCGAGACAGAGCTCTCACTCGTAGAAGGCAAGACAGCAACGCTGACCGTGACCTACACTCCGGCTAACGCCAACCAAGGCAAGACCATCACTTGGACCTCGTCAGACGAGAAAGTGGCTACCGTAGCTGATGGCGTCGTAACTGCCGTTGCCGAAGGTACAGCTACCATCACCGCCACTCCTGAAAAAGGCAAAGGCGCTACTTGCACCGTTACCGTAACAGCTAAGCCTGCACCATCGGGTAATGCTGACGTCATTGACTACGAGTTCATAGGCGTTTCAGGCACAAACTACAGCGAATGGAAGGATAAAACGGGTGCTTCTGGTGCCGTTTACGCAGGCCAGTCAGCCGGCGGCAACGAGTCGATACAGCTGCGCTCTAACAACAACAACTCAGGTGTTGTCGTTACCACATCAGCAGGCAACGTCAGCAGCGTAACCATCAAGTTCAACTCGAACACCAACGCTGCACGTGTCGTTTCTATATATGGTAGCAACACCGCTTACACCGCTGCCTCCGACCTCTATGGCGACAATGCCGGCACGCTCATTGCCGATGTAGCCATAGCTGACGGAGCAGAACAGACCATTGATGTAGCTGCCAAGGGTGAATATGCATACGTAGGCGTACGTTCCAAGAACGGCGCGCTTTATCTCGACGAGATAGCTATCAGCTGGGGAAATGCAACTCCGCAACAGCCCGTTGACGTGACCTCTATCGCACTGAGCGAGACAGAGCTCTCACTCGTAGAAGGCAAGACAGCAACGCTGACCGTGACCTACACTCCGGCTAACGCCAACCAAGGCAAGACCATCACTTGGACCTCGTCAGACGAGAAAGTGGCTACCGTAGCTGATGGCGTCGTAACTGCCGTTGCCGAAGGTACAGCTACCATCACCGCCACTCCTGAAAAAGGCAAAGGCGCTACTTGCACCGTTACCGTAACAGCTAAGCCTGCACCATCGGGTAATGCTGACGTCATCGACTACGAGTTCATAGGCGTTTCAGGCACAAACTACAGCGAATGGAAAGATAAAACGGGTGCTTCGGGTGCCGTTTACGCAGGTCAGTCGGCCGGTGGCAACGAGTCGATACAGCTGCGCTCTAACAACAATAACTCAGGTGTTGTCGTTACTACATCTGCAGGCAACGTCAGCAGCGTGACCATCAAGTTCAACTCGAACACCAACGAAGCACGTGTCGTTTCTATATATGGTAGCAACACCGCTTACACCGCTGCCACCGACCTCTATGGCGACAATGCCGGCACTCTCATTGCCGATGTAGCCATAGCTGACGGAGCAGAACAGACTATTGATGTTGCTGCTAAGGGTGAATATGCATACGTAGGCGTACGTTCCAAGAACGGTGCGCTCTATCTCGATGAGATAGCTATCAGCTGGGGCAATGCCACTCCGCAACAGCCCGTTGACGTAACCTCTATCGCACTGAGCGAGACAGAGCTCTCACTCGTAGAGGGCAAGACAGCAACGCTGACCGTGACCTACACTCCGGCTAACGCCAACCAAGGCAAGACCATCACTTGGACCTCGTCAGACGAGAAAGTGGCTACCGTAGCTGATGGCGTCGTAACTGCCGTTGCCGAAGGTACAGCTACCATCACCGCCACTCCTGAAAAAGGCAAAGGCGCTACTTGCACCGTTACCGTAACAGCTAAGCCTGCACCATCGGGTAATGCTGACGTCATTGACTACGAGTTCATAGGCGTTTCAGGCACAAACTACAGCGAATGGAAGGATAAAACGGGTGCTTCTGGTGCCGTTTACGCAGGCCAGTCAGCCGGCGGCAACGAGTCGATACAGCTGCGCTCTAACAACAGCAACTCAGGCGTTGTCGTTACTACATCTGCAGGCAACGTCAGCAGCGTAACCATCAAGTTCAACTCGAGCACCAACGAAGCACGTGTCGTTTCTATATATGGTAGCAACACCGCTTACACCGCTGCCACCGACCTCTATGGCGACAATGCCGGCACTCTCATTGCCGATGTAGCCATAGCTGACGGAGCAGAACAGACTATTGATGTTGCTGCTAAGGGTGAATATGCATACGTAGGCGTACGTTCCAAGAACGGTGCGCTCTATCTCGATGAGATAGCTATCAGCTGGGGCAATGCCACTCCGCAACAGCCCGTTGACGTAACCTCTATCGCACTGAGCGAGACAGAGCTCTCACTCGTAGAGGGCAAGACAGCAACGCTGACCGTGACCTACACTCCGGCTAACGCCAACCAAGGCAAGACCATCACTTGGACCTCGTCAGACGAGAAAGTGGCTACCGTAGCTGATGGCGTCGTAACTGCCGTTGCCGAAGGTACAGCTACCATCACCGCCACTCCTGAAAAAGGCACCGGCGCTACTTGCACCGTTACCGTAACAGCTAAGCCTGCACCGCAAGGAGGCATCGTCCGCGCATTAGTAGCAGAATTAGATGGCACTTTCTACGCTATGACAGCCAACATCGCAAGCGGCAAGGCTGAAGCCATAGAAGTAACCGTCGATGGTGAGAAAGCATACGTAGCCGATGCCGCTGCCAAGGCTTCGGTAGAATGGCTCATCTCGCCTGCACAGACCGAAGGCGCTTACTACATCCAACCTGCAGGCGACGACACCAAGTATCTGCGCTTCAGCAACACTAACTTATCACTCGGTGAAGCTTTCGAGTGGACACTCAACGAAGATGGCAACTATATTAACGGCACACGCGGTCTGCTCTATCGCTCAGGAGATATCAACGCCTTCAAGTCGTACGCTTTCAGCAATGCAGGCAGTGGTGAATACTCTACACAAGCCAAAGCATACGAAGTAGAGATAGGCAATGCTCCTCAAGTAGCAAGCATCAAAGCTAATCCTGAGGAGGTTGAGTTCGACGTGACCTTGAGCAACGGCAGTGCCGAAGCTTCGCAGACAGTGGCTATCACAGGTGCCAACCTCGCAGAAGTCATCAGCGTAAGCATAGCAGGCGCCGAAAAGTTCGTTGTTAGCCCTGCCACCATACCCGCTGCAGGCGGAGAGCTCACCATCAGCCTTAACGCTTCAGAAGCCGGCACATACAACGCCGTCATCACACTCGAAAGCAAAGACGCTGACGAAAATGTAGTAAGCGCTACTATCAAAGTGACAGCAGTAGTGAAAGAAGAAGGCTCAACACCGATATTAGCAGGCGGATACGTCAAGGTAACCGAAGAGCCTGCCGACTGGTCGGGACACTACCTCATCGTCTTCGCCGACGAGGCAGGTAGCGTAGCCTTCAACGGTGCACTCGAGACCTTAGACGTTGCTTCGAACAAAATCGCCGTGACCGACCTCGACGGCTTCATCGCTGCTACAGAAGAGATCAATGCTGCCGCTGTCACAATAGAGGCAGTAGAAGGCGGATACAGCCTGAAGACATCTTCGAACCAGTATCTGAACCACACCGGCTCAAGCAACACCTTGAACGCAAGTCAGTCACCTGCCGCCAACACTATTTCGCTCAATGATGACGGCTTCGCAGTGATAGCAGTTGGCGATTATCATATCCGCTACAACTCAGCAAGCGGTCAAGAGCGCTTCCGCTACTACAAGACCGACGCTAACGTATACCTCTATAAGTATGCAAGCGACGCTGTAGGTGTTGAGAACATCGAAGCACAGTATCAAGCACTCGACCTCAACGCACCTATGTACAACGTAGTAGGTCAGAGAGTAGACGCTTCGTACAAAGGCATAGTAATACAAAACGGACAGAAGTATCTGCTCCGATAAGTAAGCCTGAGAGCTAACAGACGATTAGCTTTACAGAAAAAAAAACGGGTCGCATGACCCGTTTTTTTTTATTTCACCACAAATAGGGATGCCTATATTCGCAAATTATTACTACCTTTGCAGCGTCAAAAAACACACAGCTATGACTCTTTCTGACATACCTACCGGCGGCAAATGCATGATCGTGAAAGTACATGGTCATGGAGGCTTCCGTCATCGCATACTCGAACTCGGCTTTGTTCGCGGCGAGGTGGTCTGCGTCTTGAAGAACGCTCCACTGCGCGACCCTGTAGAATACGAAATCATGGGGACACATGTCTCGCTCCGCCACTCTGAAGCCGCCAAAATCGACGTCGTCTCGCTCTCGGAAGAGGCGCACCCCGACATCGACAAAGACTACCACGGCACTATCGAAGAGCATGTCCGACATGAAGTAGAACAGCTCAGCAAAGAGATAACGGTAGCGCTGGTGGGAAACCCCAACTGCGGCAAGACATCGCTATTCAACTACGCCACAGGCATGCGAGAGAAGGTAGGTAACTACTCGGGAGTGACCGTCGACTCGAAGATAGGCACATTCTATCACCGAGGATACAGCATACATCTGGTCGACCTGCCGGGCACCTATTCGCTTACCGAATACTCTCCCGAAGAGCTTTACGTGCGTGACTTCTTAGACAACCACGAGCTCGACGTCGTACTCAACATCGTCAACGCTGCCAACCTCGAACGCAACCTCTACCTCACTACCCAACTCATCGACCGCAACCAACCCATGGTGATGGCACTCAACATGTACGACGAGTTGCAGGCATCGGGCGACCGGCTCGACCACGAGGCTTTAGGCAAACTGCTCGGATTCCCCATCGTCCCTGTCATCGCACGCACCGGATGGGGCATCGACAACGTGCTGGAAGCCGTGGTGCAGGTATACGAAGGCACCGCTACAGAGATGATATGTCACAACCCGGCACACCAACATCAGCACGGACCGGCGGTCACACACCACATACATATCAACTACGGACGAGAGATGATGGCAGCCATCGACGAGGTCAAAGACCTCATCAAACTCAACGACGACATGCGCGATGTGATACACCCTCGATACCTCGCCATCAAACTCATAGAACACGACCGCACCACAATGCGGATGTTCGAGCACTGCAACAACTACAGCGACATCATCGCGGCTGCCGACCACTACAAAGAAGTGTTCGAAAAAGAATACGACGAAGACATCACCTCCGTAGTGTCGGACCTCCGCTACGGCTTCATACGAGGTGCCTTGGGCGAGACGTTCACACCCGCCAAGCACCAGCAGAAGACCGAGATGGGGTATGCCTTAGACAAGGTACTGACCAACCGCTGGCTCGGGTTCCCTATCCTATTCTGTTTTATGTTCCTTATGTTCGAAGTCACCTTCGTGCTTGGCGCCTATCCGCAAGAATGGATCGAGACGGGCATTGCTGCCTTGGGCGACTTACTACGCGAACAGATGGCACCCGGCATGCTCACCGACCTGCTCGTCGACGGCGTACTCTCCGGCATGGGAGCTGTACTCGTCTTCGTGCCGCAGATACTGCTGCTTTTTATGTTTATCTCAGTGCTCGAAGACACAGGTTATATGGCACGTGCAGCGTTCATCATGGACAAACTCATGCACCGTATGGGACTGCATGGCAAGTCGTTCATACCCTATATCATAGGCTTCGGATGCTCTGTCCCGGCAGTGCTGGCGGCACGGACATTAGAGAACCCACGCGACCGCATACTCACCATCGTGACGGTACCCTTCGTGTCATGCTCGGCACGACTACCGGTCTACCTGCTCTTAGTGGCAGCCTTCTTCCCTCACCACCAGGCTGTCATACTGCTCGGTATCTACCTCATCGGACTCGCCATCGCCATTCTCACCTCGCTGCTGCTGAGCCGACTTCGCTTCAAGCAACAAGACAACCCGTTTGTAATGGAACTGCCCCCTTATCGTATTCCCACACTTCGTAACACACTGATACACACGTGGGACAAAGCCAAAGAGTGGCTACAACGCGTCAGCACTATTGTGCTGTTAGCTTCGGTCATCATCTGGGCATTGGGCTACTTCCCGCACCATGAGAACAGCACTCTCGCTACCGATAACACCGAAACAAACACCGTCGCTGCCGAGTCACAACAGCTCGAGAACTCATACCTCGGACGTTTTGGTAAGGCTATAGAACCCGCGTTCCGCCCTATGGGACTCGAATGGCGTGCCGGCATCAGCCTGATAGCAGGCTGCGCCGCTAAAGAGGTGATAGCCTCATCGATGGCAGTACTATACGGCATCGACAGATACGACGACGACAACCAAGAGACCCTTGCTACACGACTGACCACCGTCACCGACGCCGACGGCAACCGACTGTTCACACCTCTTGCCGCCTTTTGCATGATGCTCTTCGTGTTGCTGTATTTCCCATGTATCTCAACCTTAGCTACCATACGCAAGGAGATAGGGCGAGGCTGGATGTGGTTCTCACTGCTCTATAGCACCACCATAGCATGGCTACTCGCCACCGCCGTGTTCCAAATCGGAATGCTAATCTAAAAAAAAGATTTCGACATCTCGACACTTCGACATCTCGACATCTCGACATCTCGAGATCACGAGATTCCAAAAAAATCAATAACCATCGTGCAAACCATAGCAGCCTATATTATTATAGCAGCCGCAATCATTGCGGCAGCACTGCTCATTGTTCGCCAAATCAGGCGCGTCCGACATTGCACCTCTGACAATCACTGCGCCGGCTGCACACTCAGCTCCGTCTGCAAAAAACGATACTGAGAGCGTCACGCCTACGCCGACTCCGCAACCGACACAGGGTACGCCGGTTTCGGGCCGGCGGCAAATATACGAATCTCCGTAATTTATCAACATCTTTCAACAGCCGACAAACTCTGAACTCGCACTCCATTAAGGGCACTATTTTGCTAAATAGTGCTCTTTGTTTATGTCTTAGCGAAAAAAAATTGTGTATGTTAAATTATTTTCTTAACTTTGCGGGCTAATGTACATAGTATGCCCGTTTGGCAAACATAGCGTAGCAAAAGCGGGCACATAAGCTACAAAGCACGTTATTTCGACAACACAACAACTAATATAGAATTATAAATCTTGGTGCGGACATTGTCTGCTGCAGGCGACAAGACCTTTAGACAGCCGCTCCATTAAAGACTCACCAATATGAAAAAGTTTAGCGCTATCATCCTCTTTCTGAGTTTGTTTTTGATGCCATCTGTTGCTGCCGTCATCGCCAGCGGCACCGGTACTGACGGTCTGAATTGGGAAATCACAGACGACTACGTGCTCACTGTCAGCGGCACAGGTCCGATGCGAAGCTACGCAGGTAAGTTAACCGAGCGACCATGGCAGAGCCATAGCTCCAACATCAAGACTGTTTACATACAAGATGGCATTACAGCCGTCGGACGTAACGCGTTTACCTTGTGCACCAATCTACAAACGATATCTATTGCCAACACAGTCAAAGAGATAGGTGTTGGTGCCTTCCAATGGTGTGGAGAACTGACGATGGTGCAGTTACAAGATGGTTTGGAGAACATCGGTAGTTCGGCTTTCGCCGGATGTTCTAAACTTGTAAGCATCAGCCTTCCTGCAACACTAAAGACTATAAGCAGTTCTGCATTCGAGGATTGCGAAAAACTCACCAGCATCTCTCTTCCTAACACATTAGAGACTATCGGTGACGTAGCATTCTATAATTGCGAATCTCTTGCCACCATCTATATCGGCGCACCCGAACCTCCCGCGCTGAGCGCTACAGCTTTGTCGGGCTCTACTGACGTCGACAACCTCGTAGTGCATATTGCCTCATGCGACCTCGTGAGTAAATATGCTGCAACCCCTGTATGGCAAGACCTCAACCTGCAAGGACCTGACTCCAAACATCTTACCGTAGTTTCGGAAGACTCTGCTAAGGGCGAGGTGACGGGGACCACCGATGTAAACTGCGGCGTTGAGACACAGATAACAGCCAACGCATATTTCTACCAAGGCTATGAATTCGACTATTGGTCGGACGGCACTAACCAATATACCGACAACCCTCTCACCGTTCGTGTGCTCGACGATGTGACCTACACCGCCTACTTCAAGCTTCGTCAGATGCCCGTTGTTTTCTACGACGAGGCATGTACTAACGTCCTTCTCGGCGGCATCACCGTAGAATGGGGCAGTCAGATAGAGCAGACCGACATCGACGCTGCCATCGCTGCCGCTAACGCCGACGGCGTCGCACCCGACTGCAAAGAGTTCGACGCATGGGCAGGCGCCGACGTCAAAGCACCGGTGAAAAGCGACATCAACGTTTGTGCCACATACAAAAACAAACAGTTCGACCTCACACTGTCAGCCAACAACCCTTTGTTCGGCTCCGCCACAGCTGTCGACGGCAGCAACAACCCCATCACCGGTCCGTTCGACTGCGGCACCGACATACACATAGTAGCCACACCCTATGCATGCTACGAGTTCGTCGACTGGTCCGACGGCGAAATCACGCCCGAGCGTGACATCCTCGATTTGAGGAAAGACTCGACTCTCACAGCTAACTTCGCCATCTCGACCTACACCGTACGCTTCCTCTCGGAAGACGGACTGATAGTGCTCAAAGAGGTAAGTGGAGTAGAATGTGGCAGCGACGTAGCCACAGCCGACATCGAGGCAGCTATAGTTGAAGCTAACGCCGTCGGTGTAGCACCGGCATGCAAAGAGTTCGACGCATGGGACGACGCTGCCGACCTCGTGGACGTGACTGCCAACGTTGACGTCAAAGCCACATACAAAAACAAGCAGTTCGACCTCACCTTGTCGGTCAACGACCCGACGTTTGGTACTGCCACAGCCGTTGACGGCAGCAACAACCCCATCACCGGTCCGTTCGACTGCGGCACGACAGTACATGTTGTCGCCACACCTGCAACTTGCTATCAGTTCGTCGACTGGTCCGACGGAGTGACCACGCCCGAGCGTGACATCGTCATCACCGAAGACCTCACGCTGACCGCCACCTTCGTATATGCTCCCCTCACCGTACGCTTCCTTGCTGATGATGGAATGACAGAGCTATATACCACCACAGTAGAATGTGGTAGCGACGTAGCCTCCACCGACATCGACGCCGCCATAGCAGCAGCTAACGCCGCGGCACCGGCATGCAAAGAGTTCAACGCATGGGACAACGTTGCCGACCTCGCTGGCGTGACTGCCAACGTTGACGTCAAAGCCACATACAAAAACAAGCAGTTCGACCTCACCTTGTCGGTCAACGACCCGACGTTTGGTACTGCCACAGCCGTTGACGGCAGCAACAACCCCATCACCGGTCCGTTCGACTGCGGCACGACAGTACATGTTGTCGCCACACCTGCAACTTGCTATCAGTTCGTCGACTGGTCCGACGGAGTGACCACGCCCGAGCGTGACATCGTCATCACCGAAGACCTCACGCTGACCGCCACCTTCGTATATGCTCCCCTCACCGTACGCTTCCTTGCTGATGATGGAATGACAGAGCTATATACCACCACAGTAGGTTGTGGCGATGACGTGGCCTCCACCGACATCGACGCCGCCATCGCAGCCGCTAACAGCGCGGCACCGGCATGCAAAGAGTTCGACGCATGGGACGACGTTGCCGACCTCTTGGGCGTGACTGCCAACGTCGACGTCAGAGCTACATACAAAAACAAGCAGTTCGACCTCACCTTGTCAGTCAACAACACCGCGTTTGGTACCGCCACCGCTGTCGACGACAGCAGCAACCCCATCACCGGCACCTTCGACTGCGGCGCTAACCTACACCTCACCGCCACACCGGCACCTTGCTACAAGTTCGTCAACTGGTCGGACGGCAATACCGATGCTTCTCGCGACATCCTCGCACAGACCGAAGACCTCACGCTGACCGCCACCTTCGAATATGCTCCCCTCACCGTACGCTTCCTCGCTGAAGACGGCGTTACTGAACTGCACACTACCACCGTATCGTGCAACGACGATGTAGCTCAAGCCGACATCGACGCTGCCACTGCCAAAGCTATAGCACAAGCACCGGCATGCAAGACCTTCGACAGCTGGGTAGGCACACTGACAAGCATAAGCGTCAACACCGACATCATTGCTAAATACAATGCCGACCAATATACCATCACCGTAGCATCGGAAGACAACACCAAAGGTACGGTAGCCGGCGGAGGCTTGTACTACTGCCACGACACTCGCAACCTGACAGCTACAGCCACCGACAAGTACATCTTCGACCACTGGTCCGACGGCACTGTCGACTACACCGACAACCCATTACAGATAGAAGTGACAGCCGATGCCACCTATACCGCATACTTCAAGGTTAAGACCTTCGACGTCACCTTCACCAAAGAGGGAGCACCATACTACATGATGGCTGACGTAGAATACGGCTCTATCATAGGCACCGACAACTTAGCAGAGGCAGAAGGCAAACTCACCTTGGCACAATGTGAAGCCTTCGACCACTGGGAATACACCACCCTGGTGGTAACAGTCGACAACATCGTCATCAACGCCAAGATTAAGACAGCCCAATACACCATCACTACCACCACTGCCGACAACGCCCAAGGTTCGGCTACCGGAGGTGGCATGTTCGACTGCAACACCACTCATAACCTCACTGCCACTCCTGCCGCCGGCTTCGACTTCGACCACTGGTCCGACGGCACCAACGACATACTCGACAACCCGCTGCAGGTGATAGCTACCGCCGATGCCACCTACACCGCCTATTTCAAACCCAAGACCTTCGACGTGACCTTCACTAAGAACGGTGCCGAGTTCTACAAACTCACCGACATAGCCTACGGCACCACTCTGACGACAGCTCAGCTCGACGAGGCTCTTGCACAACTGCCATTAGACGCTTGCGAGTCGTTCGACGCTTGGGACTACGCCACTCTGACCGTGGCTGCACCATTAGAAGTGAAAGCCACCGTCAAAAGCGACAAATTCACCATCACCACCCTCTCGGCTGACAACAGCTTAGGCACAGCTACCGGCGGCGGCGAATACGACTGCGGCACCATGCATCAACTCACTGCCGCCCCAGTCACAGGATATCAGTTCGACCGCTGGTCCGACGGCACCAACGACTACACCGACAACCCGCTACAGGTCACCGTAGCTGCCGATGCCACCTATACCGCATACTTCAAACCGCAGACGTTCGAGATAAGCTTCACCAAGAACGGCGTTGAGTTCTACCACTTGCAAGACATCGCCTACGAGTCGGTACTCACACAAGCACAACTCGACGAGGCACTCGCTCAGCTGCCCTTAGACGCATGCGAAGCTTTCGACAAATGGTTAGACATACCCGCCAAAGTCATCAGCAACAGCGAGATAAAAGCCACCGTCAAGACCGCACGCGCACGTATAGAAGTCGCCTCCGAAGACAACACCAAGGGTACCGCCATCATCGATGTCGACAACGTGACCATCAAGACCTACGACTGCGGCACCATCATCTCACTGAGCGCCTCAGCTAAGACCGGATACGAGTTCATAGAGTGGAGCGACGGCAACAACCAAAACCCGCGCACCATTGAGGTGGGCAAAGATGATGTAGTCTACACCGCTAAGTTCGACAGACAGCAACTCACCGTCAGCTTCTTCAACTGCGACGGCACACTAATAGAGCAGAAACCCGTTAACTACGGCGAGGGAACCACTGCGCCTGCCGTTACCGCTCCTGCCGGACACGTATTCTCGACATGGGACGACCTGTCGTTCGAACATAACGTGACAACCAACCTCACCATCAATGCCCTCTGCGACATCGAACAACTCATCGTTCGCTTCTACGACTTCGACGACCACCAAATCGACCTACGCACTATCGACTACGGCACCTCTATCGACCCCACAACGGTAGTCACACCCGTCAAGGCCGGATATAACTTCACAGGTTGGGATCAACCGCTGACAAACATCACAACTAACCCTCTCGAGGTTCATCCGCTCTACACTATCGACCGTCTGACAGTCAACTTCTACAACGGCACCGAGCTGTTAGGCACCAGCGAAGCCGACTACGGACAAGCACCCGACATAGTACCTACTGCCACCAAGACAGGATATACTTTCACCGGCTGGGACCCCGACATCGAGCACGTGACCATCAACGGACTGAACACCTATGCACAATTCACCATCAACAAATACAAAGTCAACTTCGAAGGTCTCAACGGAGAGACGCTCGGCGCCTCACCTTATTCAGTGGAATACGGCAGCACCGTCGTCACCCCGCCCTCAGCACCTTTCGTAGAAGGCTATAGCTTCATCGGCTGGGACCGCGACTTCAGCATCGTAACCGAAGACATGACGGTGAAAGCCGTATACGAACTCAAGACCTACATCGTGCACTTCATCGACCGTGACAACAGCGCCATCGCTGACGTCACCGTGCAGCATGGGGGTACAGTGAGCGCACCCGAACCACCCAAACACGAACATTACGAATTCGCAGGTTGGGACCACGCCCTCGACAACATCACCATCGACGGATTATATATCAAAGCACAGTATACACCTATCACCTATACTGTCATCTTCGAAGCAGCCGGACAGACCGTCAAGACACAAGAGGTCGAGTACCAGCAGTCGGCTACCGCACCGTTGGTAAGCGAACTGCCGACAGTAGAAGGCCACCACTTCACCGGCTGGGACAAGGACTTCTCGTCAGTCAGCGCCGACATGACAGTGACTGCCATCTACGAGCAGAACACCTATAACGTGACCTTCGTCGACTACGACAACACCGTCCTCAGCGGTCCACAGGTAGTGGCATGGCACGAGGCTGCTATAGCACCCGCCACCAACCCCGTACGACCGAACTATATCTTCACAGGCTGGTCAGAAGACTTCTCGTCGGTAGAGGCTGACATGATAATAGTAGCACAATATATCGACCAATGGTACACCGTTCGTTTCCTCGATAGCTACAACAACCTCTTTACGTTGATTGACCAACAGACCATCGAATACGGCTACGGCGCCACCGCTCCGGCAAGCATACCCGACCACACAAGCGCGGGCTACCACTTCGCCGGCTGGTCAGCCGACTTCAGCAATATCACTGCTAACCTCGACGTCAACGCCCTCTACGAGAAGAACACCTACGAAGTTCGCTTCTTCGACTGGAACGGCTCGCAGATTGGACTGACACAGACCATAGAGCACGGCATGCCTGCCGAGGCGCCCGCTACGCTACCCGAACGCGAAGGCTACACCTTCACCGGCTGGTCTGCTGACTTCAGCAACGTCACATCCAACCTCAACATCACAGCACTTTATACCGCCAAGACATACAACGTCACCTTCAAGAACTGGGATGGCTCCGTCCTTAAGATCGACGCCGTGACATACGGTGGCACCGCCGTGCCACCGACAGAGGAACCCAAACGCGACGACTATATCTTCGTGGGATGGGACGGCGACTACTCTAATGTGACAGCCGACATCACCGTGGTGGCTAAGTTCGTTGGACACTATCTCACCGTCCGCTTCCTCGACTACGACGGCACAGTACTATGGACCAGCATCACAAACTACGGCGAGAAAGCGATAGCACCCGAGCAGCCACAACGCGAGGGATACAGCTTCACCGGATGGGACAAAGACTACAACGTCGTAACCGACAACATGGACATCTACGCCACCTACAGCATACGCAGCTTCCATGTCCGCTTCTTCGACATCGACACCTCGACACCGGTGTCAGAACAAGATGTGGTATACCTCCAATCAGCCACAGCACCTACGCTGAGTGCTCACGAAGGTATGACCTTCAAAGGTTGGTCCGAAGACTTCAGCACCATCAAGCAAGATGTCGATATCTACGCCATATACGAGACAACGACATACACCGTCACCTTCGTCAACTACGACTCACAGATGTGGACACAGACCGTGGGATACGGCATGTCAGCCGTTGCACCTGCTCTCGAAGCACGCTATGGCTTCGACTTCATCGGCTGGACCGGAGGCGACTACACCAACGTCACCTCTAACATGACGCTGACAGCTCAATACCAACGTACCACCTATACCGTCACCTTCGTCGACTACCTCGGCACACTCTCGTCGCAAACGGTAGAACATGGCATGCGACCGTCAGAACCTACAGCACGCGTCGACGTAGGACATCTGTTTGCACATTGGGACAAGAACTTCGACTACATCACCTCAGACCTCACCATCAACGCCGTTTATACCGACATCACATTCACCGTCACCTTCCGCGACTACGATGGTACCTTCCTCAGCTCGCAAGACGTAAGCTACGGCGGCTCGGCAACAGCACCGGCTCAGCCCACACGAAGCGGTTACGTCTTCCTCGCTTGGGACCAAGACTTCTCGTCCGTAACAGCCAACATGACTGTGACTGCCACCTATCGCAAAGACATTCTCGACGTCACCTTCCGCGAGTGGAACGGCGAGGTGATAACAGTGGTGCAAGTACAATACGGCTCGACACCTGTAGCTCCCACACCCAAAGAACGTGAAGGCTACCACTTCACAGGATGGGACAAAGACATCACCGCCGTACACGAAGACCTCGACGTCAAGGCACAATACGAGATCAACGAATACCTCGTTGAGGTTCGCTCTGCCGACTTCATGCTCGGCGTGGTCACCGGCGGAGGCTACTTCACTCACGGTCAGACAGCCGACATCAACGCCATACCCGACGAAGAGTATGAGTTGGTGGCTTGGCTCAACGGCAACACCAATGAGCCTATCGAAGGACTGACAGGCGAGCACCTGAGTTTCGTGGTAACAAGCGACACCTCGCTGGTTGCCTTCTTCAGACTCAAGCCGTTCGTCATCGAAGAAGACCGCTTCTATAGCGTCTGCCCGGGCGACAGCGTGACGCTGCCGTCAGGCAAACGTGTAGAGGTCACCGTCGAAGAGCAAGTGAAAGACACCATACACTTCGAATATATCACCGACGTATGGTGCGACTCCGTCTTCACATGCTACCTCAGCGCGCTGGCAGTGCCCGAGATGCCGCAGGTAGCTATGCTGCCCACCGCTATCTACTACCGCGCTATCGACATCGAAGCTGCCACCGCCTCAATGCAGGCAAGCCTGGCTATGAATGTCACAGAGCAGACAGCCGACTTCGCCGACGGCTGGTGGGAGTGGATAGCTGACACCACATGGACACGGTATGACGACGACATCGTAATGTCGTACGACACCATCTCGATGCGTTATGTGGCTGTCACCACCTGCTCCGACACGCTATACACCGAACCCTTCCGTATCGCCGTTCAGCGTCAGAATGCCGACAACTGCCCCGAGTGCCAAGTCGACTTCGTAGCCGTGATCATCTACGACTGGATGCTCATGCTCGACAAAGCCACACTCAACGATATGGGTTATGCCTTCCCTGCCGACAGCGTGGCATGGTATAAGGTCGTAGGCGAGGTCGACAACCTCAACGAGCCTGACACATGGGACGACGAAGAACTCACACGAGGCTTCTACTACACCGTCGACCATACTCTTGCCGGCAGCGGCGACACGTTCTACGCTATAGTATATCTGCCCGAGCAGTCGGCTGACGTACCATGTCGCGGTCTGCTGCGCTCGGCAATGCTGCAGTTCGCTGCTACACCCCAACCTGCACCACAACAGAAAGTGACAGTCCGACCGACGATAACCGAGCCGACTGAGACCATCACCATCGAGGGTATCGATGCCGAGAGCACCACTACCATCAGCGTATATTCCGTTGCCGGAAAGCTGCTGCGCACCATCACCACCGAAGGCAACAGCACACTCACCATTCCGAGCGAAGCGGCTGAGGGTACATACATGATACATATCGACTCAAGCAACCAACACGTAGTACGTAAGTACTTCGTCAAGTAAGCATCGCTACAGTCAGCACATAGTAGTCAACAAACGAATAATAATAGCACCAAATATCAGTTATTATGAAAAGTCTCAAAAGCATAGCACTTATTCTTGCCATTGCTACTCTACAGTTAGTATTTCCCGATGCAGCCCTCGGTCAGCAGCGCTACGGTCGTCCGACAGTCAGCACTTCGGTAAGCACATCGGGCAGAGACCTCACTCACGCTTCTCAGCGCGAGAAAGAGCGCGAGCGTCAGAAGCAGCAGAAGCTCAAGCAGAAAGAGAAACAGCAGAAAGCAAAAGCAAAGGCTCAGCAGCAGAAAGCTAAAGAGAAAGCTAAGCAGCAGAAAGCCAAAGAACGCGCCAAACAACAGAAAGGCAAGCAGCAGAAAGCACACGCTACGAGTAGCACTCAGCAGCGTGCTGCTGCTGCCGAGCAGCCAACCGCAAAGCGCGACGAGAGTAAGGCAACGAAGGCAGAAAACAAGAGCGCTCAAGACAGAAAGAAGGCTAACCGACAAAGCAAGAGCCAAAACGGCAAAGACAAAGGCAAAGACAATAAAAAAGCGCAAAACGGGAAAAACGGGAAGACAGCTAAAGCCGACAACCAAGCTCCTTCAGTCACACCCGCCACTACCGGACATAACGCACCACAGAAAACAGCTCACACCAAGGCAGAGAAAGCCGAAGAAGAGCAGTTCGACTGGCTGCCGCAACAGATCATAGCCTTCGGCCCGAAAGGCGGTCTGGCATCGTTCCTACCGCAGAACGGCAAGTGGCCCGCTTCCCGTCCGGGCAACATGGGCTACATCGGCGCTTTCGACATCGACTATACCTACACCGCCATGAACCATCGGCAGTTCGGCATAGGCGTGCACACCGGACTCACCGTAGGTTACACCTCTAACCGACAAAGCGTCTACCTGCTCGAGCAGTTCCCTTATACCGACGTCTTAGGCAACGAAATCGACTATCGCATCACCGCCGACAATGTGACAGAGCGCAACAGCGAACTCGTGGTGAGCATTCCTGTACAGTTAGCACTGCGTTACAAGGGGTTCTATGCTAACCTCGGCGTACGGGCACAGTTGCCACTCATGCAGAAGTTCACGCAGACCATCACCGACGTGAGTGTAGACGCCTACTACAAGCAATACGATGTGCACGTGGTCGACAAGCCTGCCACCGGTCTGCTGGCCAAGGCTGACTATAACATGCAAGGCGACTGGCAGGGATCGAAAGTCGACATACTGCTCTCCGGTGAGTTAGGATATTACATACCTGTAGGCGAGAAGCTCGTCGTCGGACTCGGCTTGTTTGCCGACTACTCAGTGTGGAGTCTATATAGCAACGAGCGCTTAGGACGAGTATTCTCGGTTAGCGGCGTGGGAGAGGGACCGCAGACAGCCGTTGTTCGTGCCGCAACGCTCAACAGCGCCTACACCAACTCGTTAGGATTCTTCGACGTAGGTGCTAAGATCTCGTT
Source organism: uncultured Bacteroidales bacterium (assembly GCA_946185835.1). GTDB lineage: Bacteria > Bacteroidota > Bacteroidia > Bacteroidales > Paludibacteraceae > Colicola. The sequence goes on along the minus strand of CAMHKW010000001.1, from coordinate 99,155 downwards.
TGGCGTTAAGCTGTAACATACGACCGACAACACATAAAGCGCCGATGAGCAATGCTCATCGGCGCTGTCTTTACCGCAAACTTTATACCGCACTTTTCTGAGATAAAGCTGATTTATACAGACTTTATAGCTTCACCTTCGCAGATGAAGCGAGACATAATCAAAGCCTCGTCTCTACGAACACATAGCCGGTCACAGGCTCGCCTCTACGAATAGATAGCGTAGCCCGCAATACCGCTAATGAAGATAAGAAGAATAGGATGGAGTCGGAAGAAGAAAGTGCCGACGAAGACTATGCCAAAGAGCAGGTAACTCCAATAGTCGATGAAGTTGTCTTTGGTCATCATAAGCAACGCCGCAGCCGCTATCAGACCTACAACGACATATCTGAGCCCTTGCATCACAGCCTTCACATACTGGTTCTCCTTAAAGCGGAAGTATACCTTACAAAGCGAGAGCATGATGATAAGCGAAGGCAAGATGATAGCAAAGGTTGTGAGCACACTACCCCACACCGAGCCGGTGGCGGTATATCCCACGTAGGTGGCGGCGTTGATGCCGATAGGTCCGGGCGTCATCTGCGAGATAGCCACCATGTCGACAAACTCCTGAGGCGTCATCCAGCCATAAGCCTCCACCTCGTGCTGTATGAGCGAGAGAATAGCATAGCCGCCACCAAAGCCGAAAAGACCTATCTTGAAGAACGATAAGAAGAGATGAAGGTAGAGCATTTTATTTCTTATTTCTTATTTCTTTTCAGGATTTTGAAATCAATATCATTATCTAATGTTGTCTTGCATATCTTATTGCCACAGCGCTGACAATAGTAAGCGCAATAATCCAGACTGGCGAGACATCGCAGAGCCAGACGAGTAAGGCGGCAGCAACGGGTATGAGCAACAGTAGTAGTCGCCACCATTGTCGTTTACCGTCGGCACCCGTTTTGTCTTTGGTGGGTATCATGCCCGCCGACACTGCCATTTTATACAGCGGAGCAACAATGAGAGCGACAACAGCAGGGCGCACTCCCTTCATCACTGCCTCTACGGCAGGCAAATCCTTATAACGGGTAAACACGGCAGCAATCAGCAGTATGATGCAGAACGATGGCAACACAGCCCCAAGAACAGTGCAGACCACACCACGCCAACCCCTGATAGCATAACCTACGAAGATAGCAGTGTTGACAGCAATAATGCCGGGGGCTGACTGCGCCAAAGCCAACATATTGAGAAACTCCTCACGACTAATCCAATGACGAGTGTCAACTACCTCGCGTTCGACTAAAGGAATCATGGCATAACCTCCACCAAGCGTGAAAGTACCAATCTTAAGGAATGTCCAAAATAACTGAAGGTAGAGCATGTAGTGTTTAGAGTTTAGCGGGTAGCGGGTACGCCGGTTTCTGACCGGCGGGAATAAAACAATGCTGAAATATGAAAGCAAGAACCAAAGAGGCTTGAAATCAAGGGGTCAGACGGCGGAAGCGGTCGGCTGTGCGGAGTACTTTGCGAACGTATGATATCGTCTCTTCGGAATTAGCGAAGGTGCCGTACAGCGTTACCGAGTCGGTGCCATAGGTGTCGGTTTGCAGCAGACGCAGCCAATATTCGGTATTGTCGAACCAGAGATACGGACTGCGCCCGTACCGTTTGGCAAGTCGGCGGGCATCCATGATATGCGCCGGACCGGCATTATACGACGCCAGTACGAAACATGCCTGCTGAGCACTGTCGGAGATGAAGCTATAGGTATGTTGCAGCATGGCGAGATATAGTGTGGCAGCGCGTATATTCTCTTCAGGTATCCATACAGTAGAGTCGTTGAGTCCGAAACGTTCAGCGGTAACGGGCATGAGTTGCATCAGTCCTTGTGCTCCTTGCGACGAGAGGGCTAAGGCATTAAAGTGCGACTCTTCATAACATACCGCAGCCAATAGTTGCCAATCCCAGCCAAGCAAGGCTGCATTTCGCTCGAACAGCTGCTGATAGGGTATCAGTTCTATGGCAAGTGTGTCGCCACCCTCGCCAGCATCTGTGGGCGTGACTAATCGAACAGCTAAAAAACCTGATGCTGCACACGCAAGCAGCACCAGGCCTATTAGTAACGATATTATTGTTTTCTTTGTTTTCACACGGTCGCTGATTCTTTTTCTGCGAGTTGCTGTTTCACAAATTTAGTTAGCATATTGATCGCCACGTTGTTGTGTCCGCCTTGCGGGATGATGATGTCGGCATAGCGCTTGCACGGTTCGATAAACTGCTGGTGCATCGGTTTGAGTACACGTTGGTATCGCTCTATCACGGCTTCGGTGGTACGTCCACGCTCTACGATGTCGCGTTTGATGACCCGTATGAGTCGGTCGTCGGCATCAGCATCAACGAAAATCTTCATATCCATCTGTGCCCGCAGCCGTTCATCGCAAAGGGTGAGGATACCTTCCACTATCACCACCTCCTTGGGTTCCACATGGATGGTCTCCGGTTGTCTGGTACAGGTGATATACGAGTATGTCGGTTGCTCTACTGCCACGCCTTGCTTTAACAGCTCGAGGTGGTGCTCTAACAGTGGCCAATCGAAAGCGTCGGGATGGTCGAAGTTAATCATCTGACGCTCAGTGACGGGCACGTCGCTTGAGTCTTTGTAATAAGAGTCGAGAGGGATGACTACTACAGCTCCTTTATGCAGGCGCTCTATTAGTTTTCTGACCACCGTTGTTTTACCCGAGCCGGTGCCGCCCGCTATTCCGATAATAAACATAGTAGAAGATATGTTAGTTTACGGGTTGCAAAGATAGTTGTTTTTTTTGTAACTACCAAATCTCAACGTCGGCATTGCTGCTTTGTGGCGGCTGTCTCTTCCTGTCTCATGTCAGCTTTTCATAGCCTCCATGTTGCGCGGGTTGAGCAGCTGACGTCCTTCGTCGGTGTAGGCATATTCGATATTGTCGCTGAAATACTCCTCCACTTTGCCTCTTACTATTTTCATTGTGGAGTTGACCAAGTGGTTTTGTTCGGTAAAGTGTTCGCCGAGCACAGCCAGCGCTGTGGGCAGCCATCGTTCGGGGAACATACCTTCGTGTTTTCCGCCCTTTCGATATTCGTCGACTTCGGCTTGCAGCTTCCGTAGCATAAGCTCTTGTCCTTGCTGCGTCTTTGGGTCGACACCCTTCCTTGTCGCATACTCGCGCAGGTTGTCCATATTAGGCACTACGAGCAGTATGGTATATGGGTCTTGGTTGTTATGCAGAATCACCTGGTCGATATATTTCGAGCCGTCGGTGAGTGAGTCTTCGAAGCCTTCGGGCGAGTATTTCTCGCCGTCGGAAGCGATGAGCAGCGACTTAAAACGTCCGGTCACATAAAGGAAGTCGGGGTGTTCGGCAGTGATATATCCCATATCTCCGGTATGCAGCCACCCGTCGACTATAGTGTCGGCTGTTGCTTTAGGGTTCTTCCAATAACCGGCCATCACGTTCTCGCCACGTATCACTATCTCACCTTTCGTGCCGTATGGCACCTCTTGTCCGTCGGAGTCACATATCTTGCAGTCGAGTGGTTTGACTATACGTCCCGACGAGCCGAAGATAGCGTGTCCGGGGGCGTTGGAGCAGATGATAGGTGTTGCCTCGCTCAGTCCGTAACCTTGGAACATAGGTATGCCGATGGCGTTGTAGTAACGTTGCATCTGTATGTCGAGCAGTGCGCCACCGCCAACGAAGAACTTCATACGTCCGCCAAGACCTTCACGAACACTACGGAAGATAAGACGGTCGAAGAGGTTGATAAGTGGCTTCTTCCAAGCCTGCGACGGACCTCCGGCATTCCAATATTCCTTATAGTAACCTATCGAGAGGTTGAGAGCGAAGTTATACAAAGCCTCCACCACCTTGCCTTTTTTCTTCACTCCGTTTTCAATGTTGTTTTTGAAGTTACGTGCGAGGGCGGGCACCGAGAGCATAACGTGCGGACGCAGTTCTTTGATGGCAATAGGGATGTTACGCAGCGTAGCGAGAGCCGTCTTGCCGGTAGGCACGGTAGCTATGCTGCCGCCATACGACATCATAGTGTAGAAGCCTGCTACGTGGGCGAAACAATGGTCGAGAGGCAAGATGATAAGCATCACGTCGTCGACATCGATGCCAATGACCGAATGAGCCTGCTCAACGTTAGCAGTGTAGTTGCGGTGAGTAAGCAAGATACCTTTAGGGTCGGCAGTAGTTCCCGAGGTATAGGAGATATTAGCATAGTCGTCGGGACCTACCGAACGATAGCGTGCTTCGAATTCGGCAGCATGGGTCTGCAAGAATTGTACACCTGCGGCAATCACACTACTCATCAGTATCTCTTTTTCTTGCAAGTCGTCGATATCGTCGAACACAATGATCTTCTCTACATTAGGAAGACTATCCGTTATCTTGCGGATCTTAGGCAGCTGTTGTGCCGACGTAAGCACGAAGCGTGCATCAGAGTGGTTGAGCCGGAACAGCAAGTCATTGGATTCCTCCAGCTTGATGGACAACGGTACGTTCACCGCTCCGGCATATAATATGCCCAACTCGCCCGTCACCCATAGGTTACGACCCTCGGAGATCAAGGCTACTTTGTCGCCTTTGCGCAAGCCAAGCGACATAAGCCCTGCACCTATCTGATGAGCCTGCTCACGTGTCTGCTCGAATGTGGTGTTCTCCCACACGCCGTTTACCTTCTCGCGAAGAAAAACATGCTCAGAGAACTGACGGGTATAACGCTCTACAAAATCAATAATGGTAATTCGTTCTGACATAGTAATATGAGTATTATGTGTTATGAATATTGTGTGTTGCAAATTATATTGCGTTGCAAATTAAGCTGACTGCAAATCATGTTATCTGCAATTTAGGTTATCTGCAAATTAGGTTATCCGCAGATTATAGGTTAACTGCAAATAATTTGCAAAGTTACTATATTTTTCTGACCCGACCAAATAATATGTTTTAATCACCCTTTCAGGAAAGAGTAAATCACCATTTTGCAATCTGTTCAGAGATGTTTAGCGCTTAAGAAGAAAAATCTGTTCAATCTGTTTTATCTGTTCAATCTGCGGTTTATTTTAAATCAAACATCAATCTGAGGTTAAATCAAACATATATCTGCGGTTTACTTCGATCAAAAATCAGAAATCAATTCACCACAGAATACACAAAAAGTCGTTGGTTTGACAGCCAAGGTAGTGTAACATGCAATAAGCAGTTGCGTAATCCAAAAAAAAACACTACCTTTGCCGTTTGGAATAACACAGCATGCATTAGCGGCAAATGCCGGGCATGCGTTAAAGGCAAAGACTTTATTCTCGAATGCAAACTCACTTTCTACATATCATTGTTGCAAGTGTTGCGATGTCGCTGCTGATATGCTCTTGTCAGCGTACCAAGCCCCAACAGCCCTCGAACCGGACAGAGCAGACCGACACGGTGTCGATGGCGATGATGAGACTCAACCAACAACTTGCCTCAGCTGCTGACCACACCGTAACCGAGTATGTAAAACGCAGCCCTGAACACTATGCTCTCCATGAGTTCGGTTTTTGGTATCGTCTGCTTCGCAAGAACGAGCAAGCCGACAACTACATACTGCACGAACCCATCAGACTTCATATCGAAGTATACAGTTTAGATGGCGACAAACTTGCGGACATCATAGAAGACACCAAGGTAGGTGCATCAGCCGATATGCTCTGCCAACGAGAAGCACTAAGGACGATGCGCCGAGGCGAGAAAATAGAGATAATAGCACCATGGTATACTGCCTACGGAGCACGTGGCAACGACGCCATAGAACCTTATACAAACGTGAGAATCACTATCGACACGGTTATTGATTTTTGATTTCTTATTGCTGAATGGTGAAGAGATTTTTGATTTCTGATTGCTAAATGGTGAAGAGATTTTTGATTTCTTATTGCTGAATGGTGAAGAGATTTCCACAACGTCCATTGCCGCCGGTTATAAACCGGCGTACCCGTGCACTCAACACTAAACTCTAAACACTAATCACATATAAACTCAACTAACAATGCGCACACGATTTCTTTTTGTTGCAATAGCAGCCGCTGTATTATGTGGTACTTTTATGGGCTGCAAACAAAACAGTTATGCTCAGTCGCTCAAGGACGAGAAGAAGCTTATTGCCGACTTCATCGCACGCGAACACATCAACATCATCTACGAAGAACCCAAAGACGGCAAGTGGGGTGAGAAAGATTACTTAGACCTTAGCTCGTTAGGCTACGACAACTTCTATTTTCATCTCGACAAACAAGGCGACACCACTGCTGCTGCCGTCAAGACCGGCGACATGATAGTGTTTCGCTACAGACGTTATACCCTCGATGTCAACGCCGACACCGTAAGCTATTGGACCACAGCACAAAATGGTTACCCGCTTGAGTTCTCTTATCAGACCGACTACAACACCGCCTGCCTGGGGTGGCACTACGCCGTCAGATACATGAAATATAGCGGTGCCGAGGCTAAAATCATCAACCCCAGCAAACTCGGATTCGCCAATGCCGAGGGGTCTACCGTGACACCTTACGGCTACGATATGAAAATCACTATTCGCCGTTTCTAATTTTATTTCAATCCACGTGCTCTGAATCTGAAATCGAAAAACAGGAATCCACACTGTTGCCAAAGAAGAGAGCATAGCAATGATATAAAAAATCTGTGTAAATCAGCACCATCTGTTAAATCTGCGGTTGCATTCTATTAGAAATCTGAAATATGAAATTAAAAATCATCGGTATATGTCACTCGTAAAATCAATATCAGGTATTCGCGGCACCATAGGCGGTCGCGTAGGTGAGGGTCTCAACCCTGTCGACATCGTTCGTTTCACGGCTGCTTACGCCACCCAACGTCGGGCAGCCGACAGCACCAACAACACATTGGTAGTAGGTCGCGATGCACGCCTGTCAGGCACTATGGTTCGCGACCTCGTCGTCGGGACTCTGATAGGAATGGGCTACGACGTCGTCGACATCGGACTTGCCACCACCCCCACCACCGAATTAGCTGTAAGAGCCGAGAAGGCGTCCGGCGGCATCATCCTCACTGCCTCGCATAACCCCAAACAATGGAATGCGCTGAAGCTGCTTAATGCCGACGGCGAGTTCCTCACCGACGCAGAAGGCAAAGAGGTGCTCAGCATTGCCGAACGCGAAGACTTCGACTTCGTCGGTGTCGACAGCTTAGGCTCCGTCGTCAACAAAGACTACCTACCCTATCATATCGATAACGTGCTGTCGCTCGACCTTGTCGACCGTGCTGCCATAGCATCTGCCGGACTACGTGTCGTCGTCGACTGCGTCAACTCGGTTGGCGGCATCGCCATACCCGCCTTGCTACGCGCCCTCGGCATCACCGACATCGTGGAACTCAACTGCACACCTAACGGGCAGTTCGCACATAATCCGGAACCTATCCCACAGAACCTCACTCAGATAAGCGAGACGATGAAGAGCGCCGGCGCTGACGTAGGCTTCGTCGTCGACCCCGATGTCGACCGCTTAGCCATCGTCTGCGAGAATGGTGATATGTTCGGCGAAGAATACACCCTCGTCAGCGTTGCCGACTACGTCCTCTCTCACACCCCCGGCAACACCGTCAGCAACCTCTCATCGTCGCGTGCCTTGGCTGACGTGACACATGCTCACCACTGCCAATACTCGGCAGCTGCCGTCGGTGAAGTGAACGTAGTAAGACAGATGCAGCTGACCAATGCCATCATCGGTGGCGAGGGCAACGGAGGCGTCATCTATCCTGCCTCACACTACGGTCGAGATGCACTCGTAGGCATCGGACTCTTCCTCAGCCTATTGGCACACAAGAAGATGAAAGTAAGCGAACTGAGACAGACTTACCCACAATACCAAATATCGAAGAACCGCATCGACCTGAGTGCCGACATGAACGTCGATCAAGTGCTCGAAGACGTCAGAGCAGCCTTTGCCAACGAACGAGTCGACACACGCGACGGAGTCAAAATCGACTTCGCCGACGGATGGGTACACCTTCGCAAGTCGAACACCGAACCTATCATACGTGTTTACTCCGAAGCTCATACCATCGAAAGAGCTAACGAGTTGGCAAAGCAGGTGATGCAGATGGTACAATCGAGATAAGACAACAACACCGAATCAGACATTACAAATGGAAATACTCATCACCAACGACGACGGCTATCAGTCGAAAGGGATAGCAGTACTGCTGCGTCAGATGGAGCAGCTGGGACATGTCACCGTGGTGGCACCCGACGGAGCACGCTCCGGCATGTCGAATGCCATCACCGTAGAGCAGCGCATGACGCTCAAACTGATAGAGCACACTCCCGCACACGACATCTACATCACCAACGGCACCCCGTCGGACTGCGTGAAATTAGCTATCAACATCATCTACCGCGGTGGCAAGCCCGACCTCGTGGCCAGTGGCATCAACCATGGTAGCAACTCGTCGGTCAACGTCATCTACTCCGGCACTATGGGTGCCTGTTTCGTGGCAGCCGAACAAGGTATACCCGCCATCGGCTACTCGCTATGCGACCACAACCCCGATGCCGACTTCTCCGATTTCGAACCACACATCATTCCGATAACTAAAGACCTGCTCCGACGAGGCTTCTATAGGCGTATGTGCTATAATATCAACGCACCGGTAGGCGAACTCATAGGAAGACGCTTCACGCGTCAGGCATGCGGACATTGGGAAAACGAGATAGCCGAACATTTCGACCAAGATGGTAACCCATACTACCTCCTGCAAGGCGACTACGTCAACGAAGAACCCGAAGCCATCGACACCGACGAGTACGCATTGGCACATCACTTTATCTCTATATGCCCATGCTCCATCGACATGTCACTAAAACTCTAAACTCTAAACACCCATGGCTCGCTTCGACAGATATTGGATAGGCATATTGTTAGGACTGCTCTTGCCCGCAGTAGTCTGTCTCTTGTATGTCGACCGTATGAACCTATGGTATGTGTTCGAAAGCATCAACCTATGGCATAGCCCCGTGTTCACCAAACTGCTCACCGTCAGTATCTTCCCCAACATGGCGTTACTCTTTTTGTTCTACACCACCGACACGTGGCGGCTTGCCAAAGGGGTGATGCTCGGAGCCTTGCCATACGTGTTAGCAGCTATCATAACCACTATATAATCTATATAATCAAGGTGCTATCTTACTAACATGAACTACTTCATCATAGCCGGCGAAGCCTCAGGCGACCTACATGCCTCACATCTTATTGAGCATTTGTCGAGGGTCGATGCCGAGGCTCAGTTTTGCGGTTTGGGTGGCGACAAGATGAATGCCGCAGGCTGCAAGCTGCTTCTGCATTATCGCGACATGGCATTCATGGGATATGTCGACGTGATACGCCACTTGGGTAAGATACGCCGCAACATGCAATTAGCCAAGCAGGCTATATTAGCTCAGCACCCCGACGTTCTCATTCTCATCGACTACCCCTCTTTCAACCTGCAGATTGCCAAATTCGTCAAGCGCAAGCTGCCCTCTACGCGCATCTACTATTATATCCCACCGAAGGTATGGGCATGGAAAACGTGGCGGATACATAAGATAGCCCGCCTAACCGACAAAGTCTTCTGTATCTTCCCCTTCGAGCCTGCTTTCTATGCTCAATACGGCTACCAAACCGAATATGTGGGCAATCCGACAGCCACCGAGATACGCCGATACCTACAAACAGCCGACTCCGACGGTCAGCCTGCAGCTCAGAGTCAACAGTCAGCCTTCACCAATAAACTTGTAATAGCCTTGTTGCCCGGCTCGCGCCAGCACGAGATAGAGCAGTGTCTGTCGCGTATGCTGACGGCAGCCTTGTCGTTCCGAGACTATAAGGTAGTGATTGCCACAGCGCCCGCCATCAGTCGCAGCACCTACGACAAGATACTCAACGACATAGCCGACAGCGAAGCGAGAGACCGTATCACACTGACCGACGAGACCTACCCGCTACTGCAACATGCCACCGCTGCTGTCGTCAACTCCGGAACGGCGACATTAGAGACCGCATTATTAGGTTGCCCGCAAGTGGCTGTCTATCACCTCGCCTTCGGACATGTACTCAACGCCTTACGTCCCATAATGTTTAAAATCCCGTATTTCACTCTGCCTAACCTCATCGCCGGACGGCAAGTGATACGCGAGTTGTTAGCTTACGAGTTCACCTCCGACGCCGTTCGCAACGAACTCGAACGTCTGTTGCACGACGATGCCTATCGAGGCAGGCAACAGACGGATTACGAAAACATCAAGCGGCTACTCGGCGGGCACGATGCACCCGCTCAAGCAGCCGCGAGGATAATCTCGGATGTTAGAAGTTAGAAGTTAGAAGTTAGAAGTTAGAAGTTAGACCGGCTTCGCCTGTTAGAGGTTAGACCACTACGTTGTTAGACCGGCTTCGCCTGTTAGACCGCTAAGCTGTTACACTTCCGGCTTTCGACTCTTTGTTTTCTTCTATTATCTCGTCGCCACGACTTTTCCATGGTCGCGGTCCTAATACCGACTCTACATCTTCGGTCGTGATGACCTCCTTCTCGATAAGCAGCTCTGCCAATCGGTGGTGTCCCTCTTGATTGTCGAGCAGCACCTGTTTGGCTCTTGCCATCTGCTTAGCTATGATGGCTTGTGCCTCTTTGTCGATGAGTTCGGCGGTGCGATCGGAGTAAGGCTTCTGGAACCCGTATTCATATCGGCCTGTCGAGTCGTAGAAGCTTATGTCGGGCATCTTGTCCGACATACCGTAGTATGCCACCATGGCGTATGCCTGTTTGGTAGCTCTCTCGAGGTCGTTGAGTGCACCTGTCGAGGTCTGCGAGAGGAAGAGCTGTTCGGCGGCTCTACCACCGAGCAGCGAGCACAAGTCGTCCTCGATATGCTCACGGTTGGTCAGCTGCCGTTCCTCAGGCAGATACCAAGCGGCACCTAATGCCATACCGCGCGGCACTATCGTCACCTTCACCAGTGGGTTACCCCAGCGCAGCATCCACGAGATGGTGGCATGACCCGCCTCGTGGTATGCTATCGAACGCTTCTCGTCGTCGGTCATGATTTTGGTCTTACGCTCTAATCCGCCAATGATACGGTCGACAGCATCCATGAAGTCTTGCTTGCCTACGGTCTTGTGGTCGTTGCGAGCCGCTATCAGAGCAGCCTCGTTGCATACGTTAGCAATGTCAGCACCCGAAAATCCGGGAGTCTGCTTGGCAAGGAAATTGATATCGATGGTGTTGTCGGTCTTGAGCGGAGCGAGGTGGACGGCAAATATCTCTTTACGTTCTTGCAGGTCGGGCAGGTCGACGTGTATCTGGCGGTCGAAACGTCCGGCACGTAGCAGTGCGGCATCCAACACGTCAGCACGGTTGGTGGCAGCTAAGATTATCACGCCCGAGTTAGTGCCGAAGCCGTCCATCTCGGTAAGTAGCTGGTTGAGCGTTGACTCACGTTCGTCGTTACCACCCGACATCACGTTTTTGCCACGCGCACGTCCCACAGCATCTATCTCGTCGATGAAGATGATACTCGGAGCTTTCTCTTTCGCCTGGCGGAACAGGTCACGCACACGGCTTGCACCTACACCAACGAACATCTCAACGAAGTCGGAACCCGACATCGAGAAGAATGGCACGTTAGCTTCACCTGCTACAGCCTTGGCAAGCAGCGTCTTACCCGTACCCGGAGGACCCACAAGCAGGACACCCTTCGGTATCTTACCGCCAAGGTCTGTATAACGTTTCGGGTTCTTCAAGAACTCCACTATCTCTTCCACCTCTTGCTTGGCACCTGCCAAACCTGCCACGTCTTTGAACGTGACTTTGTCTTTGTTATCTTTATCAATGACCTCAGCCTTCACTTTTCCTACTCCGAAGATACCTCCCATGCCGCCACCACGCATGCCGCGACTCATCCACACGAAGAACAAGATAAACAGTATCAGCGGCACTATCTGCCATAGTATCAGCGACCAGTAGTCACGCGACTTCTCGAACGTGAGCTCTATCACCGCCTGACCCTGCTCTTTGCGCAAAGCGTTCTGAGCTGTCATATACTCCGAGAACTCAGTAACCGACGGTATCTGAGTGGTGATAGTCAAATCGGCTGAAACGGCAGTACTATCAGGCACGGCTAATTGTGAAAAGACGATCTTCTGAGCTTCAGGACGAACCGAAGCAACCACATGATTATCGTCGAAGACGGTAATCTTGTCGATGGCATTATTCTCGATGTAGGCTTGCAGTTTGGTGTACGACAGGTCCTTATCTTGCTTGAAGGTCTTGTTGTTACCTGTCATAAAAAAGAACAGCAAGGCAACCATCACACCTAAATACAGCCAACTCAGATTCGGCCGTTTCGGATTCTGACGGTTGTCGTTATCGGGCTTAGGGCTGTTGTTTTGCCCTTGCATGTTGTCGTTCATTGTTTATACTATTTGCTGTAGTGTTTACAAGGTATCTTCATATTCTTTTACTTTGCCGTCAGCCCATAACTGCTCGATATCGTAGTATTCACGGGCTTCGCGTTGGAAGATATGCACCATCACATCTCCGTAGTCGAGCGCTATCCACTCGGCATTATCCTGTCCGGCTATCGCTACCGGCTTCTCTTTGGTCTCCCGACGAACAAAGTCTTCCACCTCGTCGGCTATGGCACTTACTTGCGTGTTACTACCTCCCTCAGCTATCACAAACCAGTCACATGGCTTGGGTGAGAGTTTGCGCATGTCAATACTGACGATGCGTTGTCCTTTTTTGTTTTGGATAGCTTCTACTATCTTGTCTACTAATTTCATATCTGTAAGTTTTATGTTCTTGTGTTGGTATCTTTTGTTTATGTTATTCAAAACTCATGCCATTTGCACAATACTGCAAAAATGTCATGTCCGTTCACCCCACTGCTCTACTATTCGGTCCATTATCCTGAACACCTCGTCTTTGGTCGGAGCCTGCAAGAGCTGTATTCGGGTCTGTTTGAAGTCGGGCAGTCCTTTGAAAGCCACCGAGGCAGCGAAGTGTCGCCGCGAGTGAAGTATGCCTTTCCGCTCGTCGCCTATCCATGCAATGGCGCTCTCAACATGCTGTTTTAGTATGTCGACCTGCCATTGCAGCGAGGGCTTCGCCATCAGCTCGCCGGTGTCGAGAAAAGTGCGCATCTCCTTGAATATCCAGGGGTGACCGAACGAGGCACGACCTACCATGATGGCATCAACGCCATAACGTTGGAAACACTCTGCGGCTCTTTGGGGTGTGGTGACATCGCCATTGCCGATGATGGGTATGTGCATTCGCGGGTTGTTCTTCACCTCACCGATGAGCGTCCAGTCGGCTTCACCGGAATACATCTGCGCACGTGTCCTACCATGTATCGCGAGTTCGGCGATGCCACAGTCTTGCAGCCGCTCGGCAAGGTCGACGATGTTTTTCGAACTCTCGTCCCATCCGAGCCTTGTCTTCACTGTCACCGGGATGTTGACCGCTGCCACCACGGCTTGCGTAATCTTGAGCAACAATGGTATATCCTTCAGCAGTCCGGCTCCCGCTCCTTTGCCTGCCACCTTCTTGACGGGGCACCCGAAGTTGAGGTCGAGGAAGTCGGGGTGCGCCTGCTCCACTATCTTCGCTGCACTCGCCATCGACTCGGCATCGCGACCGTATATCTGTATCGCTACCGGGCGCTCAGCATCGCTGATCTGGAGCTTACGAAGCGTGCTTTTCACATCACGTATCAGAGCATCGGCATTGACAAACTCGGTATACACACGATCCGCACCGAAACCTTTACACTGCAAACGGAAGGCAGGGTCGGTAACGTCCTCCATCGGAGCTAAATAGATAGGATAGCGATGCATATTACTTCTTTATCTCAGGATATGATATACGATGATGATTCATGCTGATGAGCTTATCTTTGAACACCTGCTTTATCTTCTCTACATCATTCAGAGTCAACGGACTTAGCTCGAACTGCCGGTCGTCCATCTGCATTTTTATCATCTGCTCTACCATGTCCGATATCGCTTGCGGCGTATATTCGGTCAGGCTTCTGGAGCGTGCCTCCACGGCATCTGCCATCATCAGTATGCCAGTCTCCTTAGTGGTGGGACGCGGACCGGGATAAGTGAACTTCTGTTCGTCCACCGACTCGCCGGGGTGCTGATTTACCCAGCTGTTATAGAAATAGCGCACCTTGCCCGTACCATGATGAGTCAGTATGAAGTTAGTCACTATCTTAGGCAGATGGTGCTTACGAGCAAGCTCTACGCCATAGAGCACATGAGAAATCACCTTCTGTGCCGCCTCAATGCAGTCCAACTCGTTGAGCGGGTTGACGCCGTCCTGCTGATTCTCAGTGAAACAAGCAGGGTCAATCAGTTTGCCTATATCGTGATATAACGCTCCCGCACGGATGAGCAAGGTGTTGGCACCTATACTCTTCGCCGCCTCCGTCGCCAACGTGCTCACCTGTATCGAGTGTTGGAACGTTCCCGGTGCCTTCTCGGCAAGCTCTAACATCAGACCCGAGTTCACGTTCGACAACTCTACTAAGGTTATCGAGCTGACGAAACCGAACGTGCGCTCAATGATATATACCAACCCGTAGGCTCCTATCACCAACAGACCATTGATGGCAAAGTAGACATACATCCACGGGTCGATAGTGAGTATCGTGCCCGCAGAAATAACGGTCTGAGCGGTGTATAACACCGAATAAGCCAAGAAGATATAAACGGCAGTACGAGCAAGCTGAGCGCGCTGACTTATGTCCTTCAAACTGCCGACTGCCAACATACCCACACCCATTTGCAACACTATAAACTCGTATGGCGCAGCCATATACAGCGACATCAGCAACACCGTGAGTATATGCATATACAGTGCCGTACGAGAGTCGTAGAACACGCGGACAAGCACCGGCACCCATATATAGGGAACTACGTATATACTCAGCGAAGTGAACCGCACCACGACAAAAGTAAGACATGCCTCGATGGCTATCAGCATACAGAAGAACAAGATGTTACGCTTCTGTTCGTAAAGGTTCGGACGGAAGACCAACAGATAAAGCAGAAGCATGGCAAGGTAGAACATCATCACTACCACCTCACCTACTGTCGAGTATATGCCGCGGCGCTGACGAAGCTGTTGCTCGTCGTATGCCTTCGACAACGAAACAAGTATCTGATACGTCTCGGCGGTCACCACCTCACCACGGTCGATGATTTTCTCGCCTTCTTGAACCATTCCTTCGGTCGGAGAGATATTGTCAATCATAGCATCAAGCAACCGCTTCGACATCACCGAGTCGTAGGTCAGGTTAGGCACTACGAAGTTAGCTATGTCTATTCTATGAAGCGCCTCAGGAGCATGCTCGTGCAACTCGTTCTGCAACAAACTGTAAGCAGTAGCAGGTGAATGAACCGACCCAAGCGACACCAGCAACGACTGATGTCCTTCGCTCATAATCGAGATGTTGGCTGTCGACTGCTCTACAAGCCTGTCTTTGTCGGCTGCCGACATAATACCTTCATCATATATCCGACGCAGACGACTAACCACCAACTCACGACTTTTCTGCGAAAGCACCTTAGAGCTGTCAGCAAGGGCACTGAGCTTACTTTCAACGATGGCGCGATCAAAACGATATATCGGAGCAAACTCACGAATCACCTCCATCTGCTCGTCTTCTATCTGACGGTCGGTCTTATAAATAGGGAAATCGAATTCGGCAGTCATGAGCTCGTAACCCCATGGCTTGCCTATCTCGAAATAATACTTAAACGAGTTATCGCTACGTGGCGACAACCATATCAGTATCAGCAACAAAGCTAGCACGAAGCTCACTTTGGTTATATGAGATATTACAGACTGTTTCATAGCAGTAATATAGTGTTATCTTTTCTGTTCGAAGAACGTCTTCATCAGCTCTTGAGCCTGCTGTGCGAGTACTCCTCGCATCACTTCACATTTGGGGTGCAGCGCTTTGGGGGCATACTGCGTAAAACCGCGTTTGGGGTCGTCGGCAGCAAACACCACACGCCTAACCTGAGCCCAGCCGATAGCGCCTGCACACATCACACAAGGCTCAACGGTGACGTAAAGAGTGCAGTCAGTCAGGTACTTCGCACCCACCGTCTGCGCAGCCGCGGTGATAGCCTGCATCTCAGCATGAGCCGTCACATCTTGCAACGTCTGCGTCAGGTTATGACCGCGACCTACCACCCTACCATCGCACACCACCACGCAACCTATCGGTACCTCGCCCTCCTCTAACGCTTGGCGTGCCTCAGCAAGAGCCTTCTGCATATATAACTCGTCTTCGTCAATCATAAACAATGTGTGCTGTTATAACGCTCAGCTGCACTGACAAACGCAGGCAACTGCTCTATGTGTTGTTCTAAATAGTTACCCACCACCACTATGTCGGCGCCGGCATCAAAGGCAGCCGTCATCTGCTCCACAGTGCAGATACCGCCACCCACTATCAGACACCTGCTTATCTCAGCACGCGTGGCAGCTATTATCTCGGAGCTTACAGGCGTCAATGCACCGCTGCCAGCCTCAAGGTATATCATCTCGTAACCCAGCATCTCGCCTGCCATAGCCGTGTCGACAATAAGTCCCGCTTCAGCCTGACTTATGGGGGCGGTGTGCGACACGCGCTCCACCGCGCTCTGTCTGCCACCCTCCACAAGGATATAACCTGTCGGCAGAACCTGCAAACCTGAATGTCTAAGCCAACGTGCAGCCTTCACATGCTGACCTATCAGTAACTCAGCCTCCCTACCCGAGATGAGCGAGAGCAATAGTATCGCGTCAGCACGAGACGTCACCTGCTTCGCCGAACCCGGAAAGAGTACGATAGGAAGATGCAAGTCCTTGAGCAACAGACTGCGAACAAACTCATCGGTCGACACATTAGTAGTACTGCCACCCACTAATATCAGAGTCGGCGGGGCCTGACGACAATAGTCGGCTACCTTCGCGAGCTGCACCGCATCACACTTGTCGGGGTCAAGCAGCAAAGCAAAGACCTTCTTACCCGACTGACGCTGACGCTCAAGCAAGCACCTGACATCGGCTTTCCGACGTGCCTGCTGCAATGCCACCACGCAGACCTGTGTCGCGTCTTCAGCAATAGGTATCTCAAATATCTGATACGAATACAAACAGCTGTCTATAACCATCTTATCTGCTGTCTCTGCCACCGCTGCCGGCGACACACTCACGTGCTCGCCCATCAAACCCGCCGTCTCACCCTCTGCCTTGAAGACCGCCTCTTTGATACACCAACAGCGCATCAGCGCCCGTGTCTTCACTTCTCCCGAAAGGGCATTAGCCTCACCCAACTGCTCGGCAGTGAGAATCTTATGTGCCACGCGTTCTATTCGCGCACTCACCTTCTCTATATCGACACCTATAACAGCCGATTCCGACACCGCCAAAACAACCGTTGTAGCCGAATGTGACACCGAGATAGGCTTGTCTACACCCTCAACGAAAGGCGCTCCGTCAGAGCGATGCGACAACACACTGCCCTCACCAAACGCCTCAGCTACAAGCCGCTGCTCCGCTAAACGCTCCGACTCACGCTTGCTCGATGACTCAGGCAACGAACAACAATACAAACGGAACTGAGGGGTAGAGAGATATAACATAAGGTGTGGTTTTATTCTGACCAACGAAGCGACTCCATCAGTCGGATTATATCTTTGTTAATGTAGTCGATAGCAGGCTGCAGAGAGTCTTGATTGGGAATACAATTAAAATACACGGCGCCTCGGAAGAAGTGTCGTGTACTATCTGTCGCATAAAACTGATATGGAGAAGCAGTGTTGCCGCTTAACGTATACAGCACGCCGTGTACGTCAGCCGACTCGTTATCATACCCCTGTTCGCTTATCGCCGACGCCTTGCCCGCATGCTTATATGCAAAGTCCTGAGCGTCATCGCTCAACGCACGCAAATCGGCATTCACATCTTTATAACTGCAATGAACCACGGCATTGAGCTGAGGATAATAGAGATTCATCCAGTATCGCTCTTCGCGAGGCACGACCACTGCATTACGCGACATGTCGAAACTGCAACGATCGCAGTAGTTGTAACGAACATAACCTGTGTCAGGTACGTAGTATCTTACATACCCGTATGGCTTCGGGACATACCGTTTTTTGCACGACACAACGCCCGCCACTATGCTTGACAACAGCAGCGTAGTTACTACAATAGATATAGTATCGCGCAATTTTTGCATCCGTAAAACAATCCGTCCAATCCGTGGGAAAATACGTCCAATCCGTGGGAAATACCGAGTCTATCTAACCTCTAACAGCGAAGCCGGTCTAACCTCTAACAGCGAAGCGGTCTAACCTCTAACAGCGAAGCGGTCTAACCTCTAACAGCGAAGCGGTCTAAACACTCTCTCCCTCAAACGCATTGGCTATCGAATTGGCTATCGTAGCCATCTCCGAAGGCTCCAGGCGAAGCTTGGGGTTAGAAAACAGCATGTCCGTTTCTTTCTTCAAAGGTACAAGATGTACATGTACGTGGTTGACTTCCATACCCAATACGGCTACACCTATGCGCTTGCAAGAGATCACACTCTTCATCGCTATCGCAACCTGCTTGGCAAACACCATCATCTCACGCAACGTATCATCGTCTAAGTCGAAGATATAGTCTGCCTCCGGCTCCGCAAGCTTCGGAACAACCAACGTATGACCTTTCGTCAGAGGATTGATATCGAGGAAAGCATAAAAACGGTCGTTCTCTGCTACCTTATAGCTCGGTATCTCTCCGTTTATTATCTTAGTAAATAGTGTCATGGCTGCTTACAATGATATCTCCAACACTTCAAATTCCATCTGACCGGCAGGCACCTGAACCTTTGCCACCTGACCCACTTTCTTACCCAACAGAGCCTGAGCTATCGGCGTCTTAACCGACAACTTGCCCTCTTTGAAGTTCGCTTCGCTCTCCGTTACCAACTGGTATGTCACCTCCGAGTTATTCTTCAGATTGCGCAGACGCACCTTCGTCAGCACCTGAACCTCTTTGGTGTTTATCCGACTCTCGTCTATGATACGGGCATCCATAATCTTCTGCTTGAGTACGGCTATCTTCGACTCGAGCTTACCCTGCTCCTCTTTAGCTGCATCATACTCGGCATTCTCGCTCAGGTCGCCCTTATCACGTGCCTCCTGTATCGCAGCTATCACTCGAGGACGCTCTACGCCCTCCAAATAAACTAATTCTTCTTTAAGCTTCTGCAGACCATCTGCAGTCATATAAACATTTGCCATATATATTAGATTTTAATTTTCTTTTCAATACTTGCGGTTTAAAATCTCGCTTGCCACCAGCACTTCCGGCAGCTCTTCGTCAAGCAACTCACGTATCCGCGACGGCTCCACCTTCTTCTCGTGCCCATTATTCACTACCTCAAGAGACTCCTCCGCCGACATCTCCGCATCCAACGCTTCACCTACCGACGTTACCGAAGGCTCTCCCTCTTGAAAATCGTAAGAAATCCAATCAGACACACCCGAAGATGGAGCAAAGTCTACCACCTCCCGAGGCGCAGCTGCTGACTCTTTCTTAACATCCACCTGCACCTTATGACGTAAGAATACCGGCAAGACGAATAACAGCATCACTACTATCGTCATAAAAAAGAATACTAAACCTTCCATAATACAAGCGAAACTTAAAAACAACGAGAAACTTCCCAGCCTCTCGTTGCCATTAAACCTAAACCTTAACTATGAAAATTTTTGTTTTCGCTGCAAAGATACGACTTTTTTTTTAATTGACAATACTTTTCAAAAAAAAAGAGATGTTCGAATATCGAACACCTCTCTCTCACCAATCGCAGTAACGCAGGCATCTTGCCCTGCAACAAGCGATTAGCCCAAATAAGTCTTCAGCAATTTGCTCCGAGAGTTATTACGCAATCGACGTATCGCCTTCTCTTTGATCTGACGTACACGTTCGCGAGTAAGGTTAAGCTCGTCGCCTATCTCTTCTAACGTCATCTCCTGAACACCTATTCCGAAGAACTTACGGATGATATCTGCCTCACGAGGTGTCAATGTATCCAGAGCACGACCTATCTCTTTCGATAGCGACTCGTTTATCAACCCTCGGTCAGCATTAGGAGAATCTTCGTTCGGCATCACGTCTATCAGACTGTTGTCCTCACCCTCGACAAACGGAGCATCCATGCTCACATGACGACCCGACATCTTCAACGTGTCCGCGATCTTGTCGATAGGAATGTCCAACTCCTCTGCAAGCTCCTCTGCCGACGGACGACGCTCGTTCTCCTGCTCAAACCGAGAAAACGCCTTGTTAATCTTATTCAGCGTTCCTACCTGATTCAACGGCAAACGAACAATACGCGCCTGCTCAGCCAATGCCTGCAATATCGACTGACGTATCCACCAAACTGCGTAAGAAATAAACTTGAAACCGCGCGTCTCATCGAATTTCTCTGCTGCCTTAATTAAGCCTAAGTTACCTTCATTGATCAAATCAGGCAATGATAAACCCTGATTCTGATACTGTTTCGCAACAGAAACCACAAAACGCAAATTGGCTCGAGTTAACTTCTCCAGAGCCCTCCTATCACCATTACGAATACGCTGCGCAAGCTCTACCTCCTCCTCTACGGATATAAGTTCCTCACGACCAATCTCTTGAAGATACTTGTCAAGAGAAGCACTCTCGCGATTAGTAATCGACTTGGTGATTTTAAGCTGTCTCATAATAGTTGGTTATTAAATAATATCACTCTAACTTCGGTTCGTGCAAAGGCTACTTACCGAAATTAGCGCGCAAAGATACTATAATTATTCCAATCACCAAAACTTTTCGCTTTTTTTTCACACCCTTTTACAAAACTTTTTTTAACATTTGCTCCTTCTAACCAATTTCTGTAACTTTGCAATCCGTTTGCAACAACATAACACTCAGCGACATCAATGGCGTAATTTGGTGCATCTTACCTACACCATATACCCAGACAACAACGACACACCAAACTTATGCTGTGCACTTTAACACTCAGCACACGCTCTCAATACCAAGCTTACACATTTTTGTACATACAATATATGGAGTAACCGAAAAGCCTTAAAGTGAGTAGGACGATTAAAACTAAGTTATTAACTAATGAAAAAAATGATTATCGCTGTAGCATGCGTGCTCACAGCTACTATGTTCACCTCGTGCGGCAATACCGAAGGCTGCTACGAAGTTACCGTTAAGTATGGTGAGACATCCGCCACCGGATATTTCTATGGCACCAAAAACGACCTCGACACCTACAAAGAGAAAGTCAAAGCTATTTACACTCTACTCGACGCAGATGCCACCATCACTTCTAAAAAAGTATCGAAGTCGAAAGAAGATTGCACCGGAGGAGGACTCAAATACTAAACAGAGCATAACAAACAAAAGTCGGCATATTCCCGACAAACAAAAAAGTAAGGTCCAAAAACCTTACTTTTTTTGTTATCGCTTCTGATTCTGCCCGCATCAGGCTTAAGCACATCATACTACGCTTATCACCTATCAGTCTAACGCTACCGCATAATGCGCCACTTGTCCGTTAGGATACATACCGGACAAGAAGATCACATGCTCTTGGGCATCTGCTTGCAAAGCATTATTCATTATCTGCTGCAACTGCTCCGTCGACGTAACACGCTCTCCGTTAGCTTTCACTATCACATAACCTTGTTTGATTCCCGACTTCTGCAACGCACCTTTCTTCAACGCCTTCACCTCCACGCCGTTACGAAGACCCAAGCTACGAGCCGTATTGACACTGATAGCCTCGAAGTCGGCACCTAACACGTCGAGCGAACGATTCTTCTCTACGATAGCGGTATTGCCATTCTTATTGCGCAACTCGGCTGTAAGCGTCAACTGCTTACCATCGCGAAGTAACGTGAGCTCTATCTTATCACCCGGACGATAACGACCTATCTGCTCTTGCAACTCCGAGCCTGTAGTCACGCGCTGTGAGTTGATGGCGGTCACCACGTCACCCACTTCTACGCCTGCCTCTTTGGCAGCACTGCCGTCAACCACACCGGCTATGTATGCGCCCTGCAACGTGGGCAGGTTCTTCTCCTTGCGAAGCTGGTCGGTGATCTCTTGTATCTGCACGCCAAGGATAGCACGCTGAACAACACCATACTGCTTGATGTCAGACACTACCTTAGTCATTATCGAAGTAGGCACAGCAAACGAATAACCGCTATACGAACCCGTCTGAGAGGCAATGGCAGTGTTGATACCCACCAACTCACCACGTGTGTTAACCAACGCACCACCGGAGTTGCCGGGGTTGACTGCCGCATCGGTCTGAATAAACGACTCTATCTTCATGTCCGAAGAGATGATGTTGATGTTACGAGCCTTGGCTGACACTATGCCCGCTGTCACTGTCGAGGTCAGATTAAACGGGTTACCCACTGCCAACACCCACTCGCCTACACGCAAATCATCAGAGTTACCCACTGCTATGATAGGCAGGTTCTCTGCCTCTATCTTAAGCAACGCTATGTCCGTATTAGGGTCGGTGCCTACCAACGTGGCAACGAACTCACGCTTGTCGTTGAGTACCACCTCTATCTTCTCTGCTTTGTCAATCACGTGGTTGTTAGTCACTATATAACCGTCAGCCGTGATGATCACACCCGAACCGCTCGCCTGAGGTGCCGGCTGACGCTGCTGCTGCGGACGGCCAAAGAAGAACTCCAACAACGGGTCAGTCTGGAACATCTGCTGCGACTTATATGTCGTCTTCACGTGAACAACAGCATTCACCGACAGCTCTGCTGCCTGAGTGAAGTCCGTCTCGCCCGCCTGAGGCAACGACGAAAAACGAGCGTATGCCAAGGGCAACGATGCCGAGTCGCCCTCTATCGTCGACTGACCTATAACAACCGATGGCTCTGTATGACGAACCACATACAACGTTGTAGCTACGCTGACACCTATCGTCAGCACAATAATCATTAAGGTTTTTAATACGTTTTTCATATCTTTGTCCTTTCTTTTATTTTAATCTGTATCTTTTTCTTCTCACCATTTTCACCATTCCCACCATTCCCACCATTCCCACCATTCTCACCATTTCCACCATTCTATATCCCTTTCTTCTTTTCCCTCGCGTCTCTCTCGTCTTTCTTCTCCGTCCATTCCGTTCGGATTTAATCCGAACCACTATCTTTAAGTGACTTTCTTCTCCGTCCATTCCGTTCGGATTTAATCCGAACCATTATCTTTAAGTGAGATGCGTTTATAACTAATCAAACTCCGTGCCAAAAAACGCTTTCCGATTTGTGTATATTAGAAACTTTTTGTAATTTTGCAGCGTCTTAAGTTATTTGACATACTTGCTATTATAATTTTCCCTGCACAACAACATGCATAAGTTGCATTTGGACTTAAGACATAACACCGGGAGCGCGAGCACCCTTGCTCGCGACCAACATGCATAAGTTACATTTGCACTTAAGACACAACACTTACATCATTGGTCTGGTAGCTCAGCTGGATAGAGCAACAGCCTTCTAAGCTGTGGGTCTCGGGTTCGAATCCCGACCGGATCACTAACAAACTCACACACTGAAAATGGACAGAATAACAAGGTCTACACCTTATTATTCTGTCCATTTTTTTGTTAGTTTTAACCGGGTACGCCGGTTTGTAACCGGCGACCAACTATCTAACTTCTAACAGGCGAAGCCGGTCTAACTTCTAACAATCGCTCGTATCAGCTCTCCGATGAGCAGTATGGGCGAGGTGAGTAGCAGCAACCACAGCCAGTCGCTAACCGACAACGGCGCTACAGCAAACATCTCGCCGAACACATTGACGATGAGCACTTGCCCAAACAGCACAACGAAGAGAATAAGCACAAAGCCTTTGCTATAATGCTTCGAGAAGTTGCCGGGATGCCGTATGGTATCTGCCATGTCGCGCAACAGACTGCGGTCGGTCTTGAAATAACGGGCATTAAACAGATTCCAGAACTGCATAAACACGAAGGTGGTGAAGAACAGACCTGTCTCGTAGTGGCTCAGGTGAGGCTTGCTCTTCGAGAAGTCGAACAGATGAGTGACATATACCTTCAGAGTGTCGGCACTGAGCAAATCGCGCACGCTCGTCGCATCGACATGCCAAAGCAGTTGCCATAAGCCAAACAACAGTACAAAGAAGGCTAACCCGACACAGACGATGTTAGTTGCCATCTGCCGGTCGATGATATGACTGTTGGCAGAACGTGGCGAATCTGACATCACGCGCGGATCGGCAGGCAACGACGACAGTGCCATGGCGGCAAAGGTATCCATGATGAGGTTGACCCACAGCATCTGAGTGACATTGAGTGGCGAGTCGAGTCCCATGAATGCTCCGATAAGTACTACCATGCAGGCACATACGTTTATCGTCATCTGGAACAAGATAAATCGGCGGATATTAAGATATAACGACCGTCCCCACAAAATCGCGGTGTTGATACTCGAGAACGAGTTGTCGATGATTGTGATGTCGCTCGCCTCTTTGGCGCGTGCCGTGCCATCGCCCATCGACAGTCCTACTTGAGCTTTCTTAAGCGCCGGAGCGTCGTTGGTGCCATCACCCGTGACAGCTACCACCTGACCTTGCTGCTGCAGCAACGTCACGAGCCGAGCCTTGTCGGCAGGCCGAGCACGCGACAGCACCTTGAGATGAGGCAGAATCTCGCTCATGATTTTCTCATCGCTCATAGCCTCAAACTCTGCTCCGGTGACCACCAACGCTTGGTCGTCATCGCTCTCAACGATGCCTGTCTCTCGTGCTATGTTAAGTGCCGTAAGTGCCACGTCGCCCGTCACCATGATGACGTTGACACCGGCACGATGGCAAGTCTCGACAGCATCGGGTACGTCCGGCCGGACAGGGTCGGTCATCCCGACAAAACCTATAAACACCAACGGGGTGGTGACAGCACTCTTATCCACACCGCCATCAGCTGTCGACATATCCGCCGATGGCAGTTCGCGCATAGCAAACGCAAGGGTGCGACGTCCCATGTCTTGCAGACGTGCCAACCCTTCACGCACCTGCTCACGCGTCTTACCCGATGCCACCTCTCCGCATAGGTCGAGTACTATCTCGGGTGCGCCTTTGACGTACTCGTATGTCTTGCCCGTCCGGTTGTCGGTAGCAATGGTGGTCATGTACTTAGTCTCGGGGGTGAAAGCCACCTGCTTGACAATGGTATATGCATCACGGTATTCTTGGTAGTCGATATCTTTTCTGCGCTTAAGCCAATAGAGCAGCGAGCCCTCTGTCGGATTACCTATGCTGCGCGGACGACCGTCGGCTTGAAACGACAGCTCGGCTGTCGAGTTGACAGCGATACAACGCGCTACGGTGTCGATGTCGACATACAGCTCCTCGGAGTCTTCCATCACACGCAGTTTGTTCTTGGTAAGGGTGCCCGTCTTATCGGTGCAGATGACTGTAGTGGCACCCATCGTCTCGCAGGCATGCAGCTTGCGCACCAGGTTGTTCTGTTTGAGCATCTGCCGCATACTCAGCGCTAAGCTCACGGTCACACTCATGGGCAAACCCTCAGGCACTGCCACAACTATCAGCGTCACAGCTATCATCACCGAGTCGAGAGTGAACGACAGCACCGACAAGAAGTCGAAATTGTTGTCGGCATTACCATCGAAGAAGAAATAGTAAATCAGACGTCCCGCCACTATCAGACCGGCTATTATATAGCTGGCTTTGGTTATCATCTGTCCAAGGTCATCAAGCTGCTTGTTAAGCGGCGTCTGCACGTTGTTCTCTTCTTGTATCAGCTTTGCCCCCTTGCCCTCTTCGGTATCCATACCTACTGCCGTCACCTCGTAGTAACACTGACCTTCTAACACTATGCTACCCCTCAGCAGGAAGTCAGCCGGATAGGCTTGTTCGTCGGCAGCTGTCGGCTCACCGCACATCTTATGAGCATACATCTCGCCTGTGAATGCCGACTCGTCGACCGAGAGACCTTCGCTGACAATCAGTCTGCCGTCGGCAGGCACCTCGTCGCCGCTCTCTAAACGCACTATATCGCCTACCACCACATCGCTCTTCATCACCTGCAACATCTGCGGACGCGTGTTGTGCGACTTGTCAAGCCAACGTAGCACCTTCACCTTGCGCTCGTCTTTCTTCTTGTTGAGCACACGGAACTCACGCTCCGCCTTCACCTCGAAAGCGAAACCCACACCCGTGGCAAGCAGCAAAGCAGCAAGCACACCGGCAGGCTCAATCAGAGTGGTGAGGTCGCGACCGCCTACAACAATCTCGTAGATACTCACACCTACCGAAAAACAAAAGACGATAAGCAACACGATGATGATAGGGTCTTCGAACTTCTCAAGATAACGCAAAAACAGCGACTTACCTTTTGCCGGTGGAATGATATTCTTACCCTTACCTTCGATGACTTGACGAGAGTCGTTGTCTAAACATCTCTTCTTAAAATCTGACTTTTTCATATTCTTCGCATTCAAAAAAGCTTCTACTCAGCACTGTTTTAAAGCTTCTACTCAGCACTGTTTTATTAGTATAGCGAGCAACAACACTCGCACTAACGATGAGTGGCTTATATAAATCTGTTATTACTTGATTTTGTTTTGGTCGCAGGAGGGAACCGACATGCCTACGCCCTCCCCTCCGATGAGAGACCGCAAAATTACAGCTTTTGTTTTTGATGGGAAGAATTTTACAACGTTGTAAAATCATCGACGCCTCGTTATCACCCTAATAAGCACACCCCAATAGGCACACCATCCGGGAGCGCCGGTTTGCAACCGGCGGTAATAGCGCAGACGGTCGTACAGACGGTATATATACCGTCTCTCCACAATCACGGGAATAGTAACAGTTGAATCAGATGCCTCGAATGACGACATCGTGAGGTCGGGCGGCGACAGCGTAGTACGAGTTGACGCCATCGCGCAGATGGGTAGGCACAAAAAGGTCGATGTTGGCAACCGCCCGCAACGCCTGCAGCTTATTCTTGATATGGTGCACCTGTGTGCGGTCTTTGTAGGAGCTGACAGTCTTACCTTTGCCTATGCGATAGTATATTTGGTTGTATCGTTGCAGTATGTCGGCTTTGATGGCTGCGGGTGGGTTATCTCGCCATTCGAGTCCGTTGCCCGATAACGACTCGCAGACGATAAGGGTGTAGAGCGTCATCTCCTGTGGATTGAGTTTGAGGGTGACACACTCGTTAGAGCCGTCAAGCGGACGGAAATACGCTTCTGCATGGGGCGAGCTGATGTCGATGACGAGTTGGCAGTCTTTGCGCTCATGCTCGTAGGCTATCAGGTCGAACAAGGTACGATGGAAACCTCGATACAAGAACTTCTCGCTGATAGACTGCCTGACCTGCGCAGCAACAGCTTCGCTCAGCAAAGTTTGGTAGTCGTCGAGTAGCGCCTGTATCCGTGCTATAGGGTCACTGCCAAGCGGGATATGCAGAAACTGCGCATAGCCGGTACGTTGAGCCTCGTCGGTCTCATAGCGGTCGATGACAGCCGACTCATGCGTCTTGACCAGCAGCGATGGCTCCACACCCTGCATCGGCAGACCGAGTTTGCGGCACAGCAGGTCCCGACAGAAACGAGACGTAGACATAGTCTGCAAATCATGACATATACGCTCCGTCTTCTGCTGTGAGATGGAAGGTATCATATAGTGAACCACCTTCCTCAGATACGACGGACTCATCGTGCGGTAGTCGCCCACTACTGCCGGGATATAGACCAGACGGAAACCGGCGTTAGCGAACGCGTCGGTAAGAGCCGACAGATGGCGTTCGATAACGTCGGTTTGGGTTGTCGTTTCACTCTCGACATAGAACACTTGCATGTCGTCGATCTTCACGTCGCCGGATGCC
Source organism: uncultured Bacteroidales bacterium (assembly GCA_946185835.1). Classification (GTDB taxonomy): domain Bacteria; phylum Bacteroidota; class Bacteroidia; order Bacteroidales; family Paludibacteraceae; genus Colicola. The sequence continues at coordinate 71,121 of CAMHKW010000001.1, read as the reverse complement.
ACAGAGTAGACGTTGGCTTGACCTGACAGCGCCTGCTCAAGAGCTAACATCTGTATGGCTTCCAATGGCACACAGTCGTTATCGGCAAGCGAGAGCTGCCGCTGCAGTGCCATCACCTCTTGCTGCACCGCAAGCGGCGACTCACGTAGTAAGGCAACGGCATCGGCGAAATCGAGCATCTTAGCTTCCGACAATAGCGAAGTCCCGATGTCGAGCCCTTCGGCACTGATGACTCGCTCGAAAAAGTCCATCTCGCTTTCGTCTACCACGAAATCGGCTTCTATCAAGTCGGAAAGGACACGGGCTATCGCTATTTTAGTTGTTCTGTCGAGAGTCATTGGGTAGTGAAGGTCATGAATAACCGGCGGTTGATAGGTACAACGTCAATGATAACCGATTATCCTGACACGGTCGTTGACATTATTTTTGTTGGTGCTCTCCATCTTTTGCCGTATCTCTTCGTATACCTTCAGGCTGTCGGGACGGATGGATGGATGCGTGTTCTTAACCGACTCTTCTAACAGACTCTGCGATATCTTCTTGCGCTCGTATGCCGCCACCATAGCAGCATCGTTGACGATATAAGCTATGTCGCTGGCTATATATCCGTCGGTGAGTTTAGCCAGTTGGTCAACGCTGATGTCGTCTTCCATCGGACGGTCTTTGAGGTGCAGAGCAAACATCTCCTTCCGAGCCTCGAAGTCGGGCAGAGGCACATACACCGACTTGTCAACACGGCCCGTACGCAACACGGCGGGGTCGATCTTGTCTGGTCGGTTCGACGTTGCCACGATGAAGATACCGCGCTTAGAGCAGTTGTTCATCTGCGTGAGGAACTCATTGACTTCCTTCGACGACGACTCGCCCGTCATCGAGCGGTCGGGCACCAACGCGTCGAACTCATCAAAACAAACGACGATAGGTGCATTCTGCTCGGCAGTGACGAACAGCTGGTTGATCTTCTCTTGAGTGCCGTGGATATACGAGCTTGCCAAATCCGACGACTTGACGAGGATATAGTTGAAACCCGTCTCTTCGGCGAACTTCTCAGCGAAGAACGTCTTACCGCAACCCGGAGGACCATAGAGCAACATACCGTTTGGGGGAGACAGACGATATTGCTGAGCTATATCCTTGTTTTTGATAACAAAAATAACCTGCTTCTGCAACGAGGTCTTTAGCTCTTGCATTCCTGCTATGTCTTTAAACCCGTTACCCTCACCGCGTTTGACGTTGAACTCGACGTAGTTCGGACTGTCAGCCATCATCTTCTGTCCTTGCATCGACGACGGTTTGCCTTCTTGCGGCTTACGCTCATCGGGCTGCTGCTCCTCGGAGTCGAGCAATCGGAGTATCTCATCTACCGTCGAGAAACGGTTGATGTTCTTCGGTTCCATGCCACGCCTGAGCACGAACTTGGTCTTATCGCTTACGCTCAGGCTGTCGATGTCGAGCGGGTGCGACTTGCGATACTGCTTTAGCTCCCCCATCCGACTCTTGTAGTCAGCCTGTTCGTCGGTCGTAGCCTCTTTCCACGGAGCCTGACCGGTGAGCATGGCATAGAGTACCGATGTCGCCGAGAAGATGTCGCCCTGCTCGTCGAAGATACCCACCATCGTCTCGTCCGCATGATAATAGAGGTCGAGGTCGGAGGTGGTGAAGTCGACAGCTCCGCTACAGCGCTCACTAAGGTGCCCGAAGTCGATGAGTTGCACTTCGGAGCCTTGCACGTCGGTAAGCATCACATTGCTGGGGTCGAGGTCGTTATGGCAAAGAGCAGGACTCAAAGAATGTAGATACTTAAGTCCGCTAAGAATACCTCGATAGATAGCAATGGCTTCCTCTTCGGCTATGGTGCCCATGCGAGCAATCTTATCCGACAAGATAGCTCCTGTCAGATAAGACGTCACATAGTATTGACACGCGCCCTCCGAATGCTGCCACTCGCCACTCTCGACGAAGGTAAGCACGTTTTTATGACTCAGTGCCGAACAATATTGTATCTCACGCACCTGCTGGGTGGCAGAATCAACCAGACTCTGAGGCACGTTTTTGAGGATGAATAGCTTAAGGAAATAGGGCATACCATCGGCATCCTCCACACGATATGTCTCGGTGAAGATGTTCGACTTTATCAGGCTGCACACCCTATACTTCCCTATCCTCTCCTGATTCTGAAGTATAGGCATCTGTTTTACAAGCTTCTGTATTTATCGTAGAAACGGCGTTGACCTGCCAGCAAGATGTCGAGGCAGCGCTCGAGGAAGTCCTCGATATCGGGCGACGAGTCGATATACATCTCTATCGAGAGCCATACACCGCCATTTTCGAGAACAAAACCTTTCACTACTTTCATCTCGGCGTTGACGCCATTGATAGCCTCAAGAACTTTCGCTCTGTCGTTATCCACTTCGTAGATATAAGGCATAGCAATACGCAAGAACAATGCGTCATTGGGGTCTTGCATTACCCACAGATTGGCACCTTGATAACGGAATTTAAGGTCGCCATCTTCATCAATTTCATACCTGAAGCCCTCATTGGACAACCAAGTCTTTACAAGTTCTGTTGTCTTCATAACTATAGAATTTAAAGGTTTATATTATCTCTTTATGCATTTGCACATTGAGACTGAGTCTGACTCTCAATAATTATTGTTGCCGATACTGAGTAATTGTTGCCGATGCTGAGTCGGCTGTCGGCTACAGCATAGCGTCGAAATGCTTTTGAAGCTCGGCTTTAGGGCATGCCCCTACTACTCGGTCTACTTCCTTGCCGTCTTTGAAGAACACTATCGAAGGAATACTCATGATACGGTATTCGGCACAGGTCTCGTCGTTTTCGTCGACATTGAGTTTGCCTACTACCACCTTGCCTTCATATTGCTCGGCGAGTTCGTCAACTACAGGGTGCATCATTCTGCAGGGACCGCACCATGGTGCCCAAAAATCTACTACAAGCGGAGCACCCGTAGCGAGTACCTCCGCGAAGTTCTGATCAGTAATTTCTTTTATCATTGTTTTATGTTTTAAGATTATACATACTAAATCTAATCGTCGCAGCGAGTCTAACAGCGTAGCGGTCTAACTTCTAACAGCGCAGCGGTCTAACTTCTAACAGCGCAGCGGTCTAACCTCTACATCCTCTTCTTCCCGCGACAAAGGTAGTAAAAAAAACGCAAACACAAAATATCTGCTGAATTTTTATACAAAATTCTTACTTTCTCTCATTTTGGGAAGTCCAACCTCTAAACAATAGGCAAAAGTACATCCCCTAACCTTGCCGCCGGTTTGTAACCGGCGGCATTACACAAGCCCTGTCCCTATAGGCGAAGCCGGTCTAACTTCTAACAGGCGAAGCCGGTCTAACCTCCTACCTCACCCACGTCGCGATGGTGCTGTCGCCTTGCGCGTCGATACATATCAGTTTGGTGTCGTCAGCCTTACCTGCCATCAGCAGTTCGGTGATGGGGTCGAGCACAAGCGACTGCACGGCTCTCTTCACCGGACGGGCACCATACTGAACATCGTAGCCTTTCTTGCAGATCAGTTGCATGGCGCTGTCGGTCAGCTCAAGCATATAACCCATAGCCGCAAGCGACGTGCGGGTCTGTTCGAGTTCGATGTCGACGATCTGTCTTAGGGCGTCTTCGGTCAGTTGGTCGAACACCACGATATTGTCGATACGGTTGAGGAACTCAGGAGCGAAGGTCTTGTTAAGCGACTTACGCAGAATAGTCTCAGCTTTGTCATGACTGAGCACGTCAGTGTCGTGGAAGCCTATCCCTTGTCCGAAGTCTTTTAGTTGTCGAGTGCCGGAGTTAGAGGTCAGCACGATGACGGTATTCCTAAAGTCGATATGTCTGCCTTGTCTGTCGGTAAGCCGTCCTTCGTCCATCACCTGCAGCAGTATGTTAAACACGTCGGGGTGTGCTTTCTCTATCTCGTCGAAGAGCACTATCGAATATGGCTGTCGGCGCACCGCCTCCGTGAGTTTTCCGCCTTCTTCGTAAGCCACGTACCCCGGAGGCGCACCCACGAGCAACGACACAGCATGCTTCTCCATGTACTCCGACATGTCGATACGTATCAGCGCCTCGCGTTTGCCAAACAGGTCTTCTGCTAAACACTGTGCCAAATACGTCTTACCCACACCCGTAGGACCAAGGAAAAGGAAGGTGCCGATGGGGCGATTAGGTGACTTGAGTCCTACCCTACTCCGTTGTATAGCTTTCGTTATCAGGTCGATGGCACGCTGCTGTCCTATCACTCGCCGACCGAGTCGTTGACCGAGTTCTTGCAGACGGGTGTTCTCGTCAGCCGTCAGTCGTTCAACGGGCACGCCCGACATCATCGCTACCACTCGTGCTATGTCGTCTTCGGTGACTTCAAGAGTCTGCTGTTTGGTGGCGTTCTCCCAACGGCTTATCTCACCTTTGAGGGCGAGGTCGAGGTCACGCTCTTTGCTACGGAGCTCGACAGCGCTGTTGAAGTCACCCACTTTCAGTGCCTCGTTTTTCTGCTTGCGCAAGTCGTCTAACTGCTTTTGTATGTCGTTGATAGAGTTAGGTAGCAGCGGGGTTGTGATACGTTTGTTGGCACCGGCTTCGTCGATGGCGTCGATAGCCTTGTCGGGGAAGGCGCGGTCGGTGATATACCGACCTGTCAGTTCGACAGCTGCCTTGAGGGCAGCATCGGTGTATACTACGCTATGATGAGCGGCATAACGAGGTGCAAGCTGGCGCAGTATCGACAGCGTCTGTTCGCTGGTAGGTGCCTTGACTATCACCTTCTGGAACCTACGCTCAAGAGCTCCGTCTTTCTCGATGCTCTGACGATATTCGTTGAGTGTGGTCGCACCGATACATTGTATGTCGCCACGCGAGAGTGCAGGTTTGAGGATGTTGGCTGCATCAAGCGAGCCGGAGGCATTACCCGCACCCATGATGTTGTGTATCTCGTCGATGAAGAGTATGATGTCGCGGTTCTTCTCAAGCTCTGACAGCACTGCTTTCATACGTTCTTCAAACTGACCGCGATATTTAGTGCCGGCTACCATCGAGGCAAGGTCGAGAGTGAAGATACGCTTCTGAAAGAGCATAGGTGCCACGTCGTGGTTGGCAATACGGATAGCTAAGCCTTCGACGATAGCTGACTTACCCACACCGGGCTCGCCAATGAGGATAGGGTTATTCTTGCGACGGCGCGACAGTATCTGTACCACACGCGTTATCTCTTCGTCACGTCCTATGACGGGGTCGAGTTCGCCTTGTGCCGCCTTGCGAGTCACATCCACGCCATAGCTGTCGAGGGCGGGAGTAGCCGACTTCTGACGCTTCTCGCCCTGCTCTTGTTTCTTCTCATCCTTAGGTGCTTTCGGTTCTTCTTCCTCGTCGTCTTCGGCATCCATAAAACCCTCCATCGAGGGAATGGCTGCCGCAGAAGTGTCGGCAACAGTATCTTCGTAGGTGAGCGAGTATGTCGATGTCAAGAGTTGAGCCGTTTCCGATTTTCCTTCTTTCATAATAGCTGATAATAAATGTCGTGTTGTTTTTACTGTTTGTTTGGCAGCTAACATCTCGAGGTCAGCAAGTAGCAGTATGCGCTGCGTGGCAGGTGCCAACGGCAGCTTCTGCTCCTCGGTAACGGCGCTGTCGCTGCCTTCAGAGCGCTGTGCGCTGATAGTGATGAAGTCGAGATTGTTCTTCAGTTCCTCGAGGTTGATATTTTTATGTTGCAGCACAGCCCTCACTTCGTCGTCGGGCAACCGTAGCAGCGCGAGCATCAGGTGCTCGGGTGCCACTTGTCCGGCTCCGAGACGCCGAGCTTCCTGCTCGGCATACCGCAAGGCATTGCTGAAGTTAACTGTCGTCTGTGGTGTCATGATTAGTTATAGAAGTGCCATGCCAAGCCGGCGCGAAAGACAGCAGGATTAAGCGGATAGCCCGGCATAGAGTAATAGTCGGTTTTCATAAAGAAATTATTCAAGTGAGTGAGGTGCGCAAAAAACTGCAACTTAAGCGGCTTGACGTAGAAGTTGGCGTAGATATTGATTACGGGGTAGTTGCCCACTTTCTTTTTCGTCTGCACACAGAACTGTCCGGTTGCAGGGTTCAGAAGTGGAGCATAATAAGCGGTATGATACCTCACGTCGGCACCAAACTGCACCATCAAGGCACGAAACCAGCAGTCGTGGTAGTAGATGTTATGATACAGAGCCAAGGCGGGCAGAGGCATCAATTCCGAAGACGAGAGTTGGTATACTATGTCGTTCTCCATGCCGAAACGCTTGGTGCGTATATCCACTTTGCCGTCGACAGCTAACACTTGTATGTTTTGCTCTGCCTGATGTGGCAGACCGTCTTCTGCGAAGTATATATGACGAGTGATATTCTCGAATCCCACCTTAGCTGCCGGCTTGACATACTTCATCGGGTAGTTGACTTCTCCACCCACGTAGAACTTATATGTCTTGTCGAAGTCGTTGTCCCACACGTAGTGATTCGAGCGGTAGTGTTGCAAGAAGTAGTCGGGCTGACGGTTCTGCAGGTAGGCTTTAGCCACTATGTTGAGTGTATCTTTGCCGGTGGGTATCTGCCCGTCGAGATGTCCGTCAACGCCGAACTCACCGAGTTTATATCCGGCAAGGCACACGTTGCCTGAGAATCCGTAGTGTATCCACTTACCTCTTTTCTTATACAGCGAGGCACCCACCCATGTGTTGTTTGTCCACCGGTGAGCAAGGGTGGTATCTGTCAGCTGCCAAAGCTGAGGAGTGGTGGTGTTGAGGGTCGGGTTGTCGAGCGAGAAAGGTGCTGCGCGGTCGGCGGTGGTGAAGGCATAACGCTCGAACTCGTTGGTAGCAAACACCGTAGCACCGAAATGCAGCCATTTGTTGAACTCCTCCTCGAAAGTCACCGACAGGGTGTTGCGTATCCTGAGCACGTTAGCGGTGTCGCGTGTCGATGCTCCGTTGAAGTATGTAGTGCCGTAGAAAGCCGTCTGTGCCGACTTCTCGAGATATTGTTTAGTAGTCTGATTACATTCGAACGTATGTTTGAAGGTCGTTACCGGCACATACTCGATGATAGTGGTGTCGCGCGGCTCATCGCCCTGCCACCCTCCGCGCGGCTCGGGCAACGGCTTCTTATGCTCCCGCTCCACAGTGATACTATAATAATGATTGAAGAAACCGGTGATATGTTTCAGAGCCGACTGCGCCGATATGTTATATGCCAAGTCGTACGACTTAAGCGAGGTATGCAGGTCGACAAGCGAGTCAAGACCGCCATTCTCTTGGTTGGTCAGTGTATTGAACACCACCGCTGCCTGAAACGAGTAATGGTCGCCATTGTAAGAGCCAAACAGATGTCCCACAAAACGCTTTCCGGCTTGCGACTCGTAATGCCCGACGGCATTGAGGAAGTTTGCTGCCAAGCCGAGATTCAGACGACGATTGATATTACCCGTGAACATAAAGTCAATGTCGTGCTCTTCGCGATAAGTGGTGAAGCCACGCTTGTATGCCACCTGACTAAAGGGGGTAGTAGAATTATAAAAACGTACGTCGCGCGAGGTAATCAGATAAGGGGCATACGCATCGGCAAAGATAAAGCCGTTCTTATCCTTACGGTCGAAATAGATCTTCGACTGCAGCGGTGACACTAAGTTGCCGTTGTAGGCGTTCGCTATCGAATAGGTATGGGGCAACTCCTTCATCGGCAGGTTCAGATACGAAGTGTCGATGTCGAGGGTGTCGGGGGTGCTGTAGTCGTCCTGAAGGTGCCACGCTTTTATCACTGTCGACACACGCTTCTTCTTGGCAGCATCGGCAGGCACACATACCAACAACAACAGCGACAATGCCATCAGGCACTGTCCGCAATACCACGATATTTGCCGAAGCTTCATCTTTGTTTGTTGTTAGACCGCTACGCTGTTAGAAGTTAGACCACCAAGCTGCCGGGTACGCCGGTTTGCAACCGGCGGCAAGAGCCGCCGCGCTGTCAGACGGTTTCCGACGTTATTACCAAAAGTAGAGACATAGCGCACTATGCCTCTACCTTGGTTGTTACGTAGCGACAATTATTTCTTTTGCTCGAACAGCTTGCCGAAGTCGTCGTACGAGATGCTCTTGACGTCGAGTTTCACCACACCCTTGACAGCTGCAAGGATATTCTGCTCCTCTGCACGTTGGTAGATAGCTCTCGCTTGGTTCTCATCCTTAAGCAGACGTTGTGCGAAGTCAACAAGGTAATTGTCTTCTATATGACTCATACCATATTGCATATACTGCATGCGCACTACGTTCTTAGCATACTCCAGCATATCTTCGTCCTTCACCTCTACCTTGTACTCTTTGGCGAGTTGGTCTTTGGCAAGTTGCCATCTGAGTTCTTCGAGCATCTGCGGCAACTCCTTCTCTATCGTCTCGTCGGTCATGTCTTTGTTGGTAGCCTTGAGCCAGCGCTTGAGGAAATCGACAGGGAACTGCAGCTCGCCCACCTTACCCAGTATCACCTCTTTGGCGTCGAGGTTGAAGCGATAGTCTTGGTCTTGTTTGAGGTTCTGTTTCATCTCCTCACGAACTAACTGGCGGAAGCCTTCGAGGTCGGCAGGAGCCTTGTCGCCGAAGACGGTAGCAAAGAGCACTGCCTCAAGAGCTGCCGGCACGAAATGTCCGATGCTGCTGATCGTGAACGTGAAGTCGCCTTTGTGCTCAGCCACTTTCTCTTTCTCGATGCCGAGTATCGACGACACCTCTATCTCGCTCTCGTAAGCCTCCATGGGGTTGAATGTCACTACATCACCCACCTTGGCGCCTTCGAACAGCTTCTTCTGAGCGTCCGACTTCATATATTCGGGCGAGAAGACGGCGTTTTCATTTACTATACCGTTTTCCACTTGCTCCGTTATCGTTCCGCGAAGAAGGTCACCATCGCTGTAGACCTCAACGTCTTCCTGCTTGCCGAAGCGGTTGGCATACGACTCCACCTGGTCATCGACCATCTTGTCGGTCACTTCTATCTCGTAGTACACGATTTTATCTTTCTCACTGAGTTTGGCGTCGAAAGCAGGAGCCAAACCGAGGTCGAAGCCGAAGGTGAAAGTGGTGTTGTTGTCGAAATCTATCTCGTCGGTCTCTTGCTCGTTAGGCAGAGGCTCGCCAAGGATGTTGAGGTTCTGCTCACGAACATAGTTATAGATGCCTTCTGAAAGCACGCTGTTAATCTGCTCGGCGAGAACACCCTTGCCGTACATCTTACGAACTAAGCCAAGTGGCACCATCCCCTTACGGAAACCGGGGATGTCAGCCCGACGGCGTATTTCTTTGAGTTGTTTTTCTACCTTTTCTTGGTAATCCTGAGGCTCTACGGTAAGCTTTACAACTACGTTGAGAGCGTCGATGTCTGTTCTTGAAAATTGCATATAATGTGTTTTTTAAATGAATATTTGCAACTGTTTAGTTCCTGCTCTGGCGCTTGCGCTCAAGCTCGTCGAGTATGATTTTGCGGATACGCATGTGTGTGGGTGTCACCTCCACATACTCGTCTTCTTTGATATACTCTAATGCTTCTTCCAACGAGAAGATCACAGGCGGTGGCAGAGTCGCTTTGTCGTCGGCTGACTTCGAACGCATGTTAGTCAGCTTCTTCGACTTGGTGACGTTAATCACTATGTCGCCTTCCTTTGCATTCTCGCCTACCACTTGTCCGGCGTACACCTCCTCTTGCGGGTAGATAAAGAAACGTCCGCGGTCCTGCAGCTTGTCCAGCGCATAGGCGTATGCGGTGCCCGTCTCCATGGCGATCAGCGAGCCGTTCTGACGCTTCTCGATATCACCTTTGTAGGGTTGGAACTCCAAGAAACGGTGACTCATGATAGCCTCACCTGCCGAGATGTTCATCACGTAGGTACGCATACCTATGATACCTCTTGACGGGATTTGGAACTCTAACTGCACACGGTCGTTGATCATCGACATCGACACCATCTCACCTTTGTGGGTCGACACATACTCTATTATCTTACCCGAGCATTCCTCCGGACTGTTGACCGTGAGTTGCTCTACAGGCTCACACTTCACGCCATCTATCTCTTTGATGATGACTTGCGGCTGCCCCACTTGCAACTCATAACCCTCGCGACGCATAGTCTCTATCAGCACCGAGAGGTGCAACACACCTCTGCCATACACATGCCAGATGTCTTCGTTGGGGTTCTTCTCAACGCGCAAAGCGAGGTTCTTGTCAAGCTCGCGCATCAAGCGCTCGTGGATATGGCGAGAGGTGACGAACTTACCTTCCTGTCCGAAGAAAGGCGAGTCGTTGATAGTGAAAATCATCGACATGGTAGGTTCATCAATGGCAATAGGCTGCAGCGGCTCGGGGTCGACAGCATCGCAGATGGTGTCACCTATCTCGAAGCCGTCAATGCCCACAAGGGCACATATATCGCCCGACGACACCTCTGTCGTCTTCTGTCGGCCCAGTCCGGTGAACGTATGCAACTCTTTGATCTTCGACTTCTGCATCGAGCCGTCACGCTTGGCAAGCGTCACTGCCATACCTTCGCGCAGCGTCCCGCGGTGCACACGTCCCACTGCTATACGTCCTAAATAAGGACTGTAGTCGAGCGAAGTAATCAGCATCTGCGGCGTACCATCGAGCACCTCAGGAGCAGGGATGTACTCGATGATGGCATCCATCAACGCAGTCAGGTTGTCGGTAGGCTTGCGCCAGTCGGTCGACATCCAACCATTCTTAGCTGAACCGTAGATAGTCTGGAAGTCGAGCTGGTCTTCGGTAGCATTGAGGTTGACCATCAGGTCGAACACCGCCTCTTGCACCTCGTCAGGACGACAATTGAGTTTGTCGACTTTGTTAATCACCACTATCGGTTTGAGGTTCATCTGCAACGCTTTCTGCAACACGAAACGTGTCTGCGGCATCGGACCCTCGAAGGCGTCAACCAACAGCAACACACCGTCTGCCATGTTGAGCACGCGCTCCACCTCTCCACCGAAGTCGGCGTGACCCGGAGTGTCGATGATATTGATTTTGTAACCTTTGTATTCGATACTCACGTTTTTGGCAAGTATCGTTATTCCTCTCTCGCGTTCGAGTTCGTTGTTGTCGAGAATAAGCTCCCCCTTCTGCTCGTTGTCACGAAACAGATGGGCTGTGTAGAGCATCTTGTCGACCAGCGTAGTCTTCCCATGGTCGACATGCGCTATAATAGCTATATTTCTAATCTTTTGCATAGTCTTATTTTCGTAATGCATTATCGTCTCTTTTCCAAAAAGGCACCCTCGTCTCTTTTCCCAAGGCACCCTCGTCTCTTTTCCCAAGGCACCATCGTCTCTTTTCCCAAAAGGCGCCATCGTCTCTTTTCCCAAGGCACCATCGTCACTTTTCCCAAAGCACCATCGTCACTTTTCCCAAAGGCACCATCGTCACTTTTCCCAAAGGCACCATCGTCTCTTTTCCCAAGGACCATCGTCACTTTTGCCAAAGGCACCCTCGTCTCTTTTGCCAAAGGCGTAATTGCCTATATAACTAAAAGCTTGCAAAATTACAATAATTATTTGACATACGAAAATCAGTAGTCTGAAAATATATTTTAAATTCCTCCTGCTGGCAAGAAACACCGAATTTGCAAGGATAGAATAGCACTTATAGAGGTCAGACCACCACGTTGTTAGTGGCTATACCTCGACACACGACGATGTTTATACCTCGACACACGACGATGTCACTCACCTCTACGCATATCTTCTAAGAAACGACCACCTGCCCAATGGTTATATCTTTGATATTTAAGCCTTTAGACTGAAAAACACTTTAAAAACCAACCTAACTCCCTATGACACACCAAGTTATACGGCTCTTACTCCTGTCATCTTCCTGTCACCTTCCTGTCAAGAACGAGTGATACTCCCCCATCTTCCACTCCCACAAGGCTTAATCCACACATAGGTTCTGCTCGCAGGGCTAAGTCCCTGCGCATACCCCCATCTTACACTCCCACAAGGCATAATCCACACATAGGTTCTGCTCGCAGGGCTAAATCCCTGCGCACACCCCCATCTTCCACTCCCACAAGGATTAATCCACATAGAGGTTCTGCTCGCAGGGCTAAGTCCCTGCGCACACCCCCATCTTCCACTCAAACAAGGATTAATCCACACATAGGTTCTGCTCGCAGGGCTAAGTCCCTGCGCACACCACCATCTTCCACTCAAACAAGGCTTAATCCACACATAGGTTCTGCTCGCCAATTGATATAAGAAAACGTTAAAAGTGATATCCAAATATTGTTTATCTGAATTATTTTTGTACCTTTGCGCGCTGAAATTCAAAACGAAGAACAACAAATCTATTAAAACGCCCAATAGTTAGGGCACGCAAGTATCCCTGCTTACGATAGATTTGCCTAAAGAAAAATTTATGAAAGCAAAAGTACTGACCATTATTCTCGGATTAATATTTCCCTTCGCATACGTGTACTCTCAACCCACTCAGGATGAGATACAACTATATCTTCTTATAATGGATTACCGCGCTCAATACGAGCTGCCCCATATTCCTTTTTCCGTTTCGCTTACTCAAGTGGCACAGATACATGCCAAGGACGTATACGACCATTTTGATGAGATTCCGGCAGGCTGCAATTCTCATAGTTGGTCGTCGCATGGTCCGTGGCAGCGGTGCGACTACTACCCCGACCATCGCAACTCAAAGCTAATGTGGTCGAAGCCGAGCGAGCTGACCGAATACAAAGGCAACGGCTACGAGATATGCCACTACTATAATCCTCCGTCAACGGGTGTATGTACACCGCAAGGCGCACTTGACGGCTGGAAGTCGAGCAGCGGACATAATGCAGTGATACTCAATATCGGCAAATGGTGCTCTAAGGAGTGGAAAGCCATTGGTGTGGGTATGTACAAGGGCGTTGCATGTGTATGGTTCGGGGCAGAAGACGACCCCGCAGGGTTTTATGTAATCAAATAGTCGATTAGAAAAAGAGTGTTGAGTAGAGTGAAGTTTCGTTTTCCACTTATATTATTTTCCTTATTCTTTTGTGTTTCATCACTCTTTGCCGACGGCACAGCGTGGTGGAACACCGACTATAACTCTACCGAAGGTACAGAGTTTTACCTGACTTTTATGGTCAATTATGGTAAGAATGTGGGCGATGAAGACTTGAGCTTAAGCATTTATGCGACAGCTCGAGAAAACACAGAAGTGACAGTAGAGGGCACATGGACTGACCACGTATCAGGTGAATCTAAACCATGGAAAAAAACATTCAATGTCCGCAAAGAAAAAATAGACAGTTTACAAATACCAAGTCAAGTAGCATATCTACAACTAAGTAACCAAACAGAAAACCCTGAATGGCTAAACAAAGGTATCAAAGTAACATCTAATCACCCCATTTCGCTATATTCTCATAATGCTAATGTCGGTTCATACGATGCAACACTTATTTTGCCGACAGAAGGTTTGTATAAAGAATATATCATTCAAACTTTTTCTCGTGATGCACAAGGTACTGAGTTCGCAATCGTTTCCGCAAAAGACAACAACAACATTACTATCAATCTTCGAGAGAATGATGTGGAAAAGCCGGCTATAACTCTCACGTTAAATGAGAAACAGACCTACTGCTATCGTCCGACAGATAGAACTATATCTTTGACCGGAACCACCATTTGTTCAACTGAACCAATTGCAGTATTTCAAGGTGGACAGCACGCACAAATACCACAAAATTTAGATCCGGCAAGCCATATATACCATCAAGCTTTTTCGACAGACTACTGGGGAAAACATTATGTTGTAACCCGAACTGCAAATCAAAAAATCGATTTCGTACGCATAACAGCGTCAAGTCCTAACACTATAATCAAAAAAAACGGGATAGTAGTAAAAACCATTCAACCTTTAGAGACTTACGAAGAAGTTATTGAATGGAAAGACAATGAAAAAGCTGTCATATATGAAATGTCTCAGGCTTCGTCGTGCTACTTATATGCATCCAAACGTAATTCTGACTATGGTTCTCCAGCGCTAACATCTATTGTTTCCACCGAACAAGGAATAAAAAGCATTATCCTGGCAACATTTCATGAGACAAGAGTAAGCGAATTGGGGTTCCCTGCTAATGCGTCTTCGCAAGACACCATCAAGAAATATTACCGACATTACGTTAATATCGTGACACCTACTTCAGCAGTAGCCTCCATGCGAATTGACAATCTAAACACGTTGAATGGCAAAACACTGAGTTCTTACTTTTCTCCTATTGCCGGTACAAGTTACTCATGCGGCATTCTTAACATTACCGATGGCACACATATACTTACCAATAGTGCAGGAGAATTTACTTCAAGGGTTTATGGTATATACTGTTATACAGGGTCAGATTATAATTACGAGATGAATATCTCATACGCCTATAGCGGCGGCAACAACTGCCTCCACTCGGCACACATGCTCATCGATGGGCAAAGGATAAATCGGAAAAGAATATGCTTCAATGAGAAAATCAATTTCTCAAGCGTAATTAACTACGACACAGGTGGCAACGAACCCATCAAATGGCTATTCGTGCATAATAGTGATACTGTCAACGACATCGTCAGAAATGGGGCAAGTGTTAATAATATGAAGTTCCCCAACCCGGGACTTTGGAATGTCAACCTCATAGTTAATCGTATAACACCAATATGTAATTACACCATTTCAGATACTATACAGGCACAAATAGATGTAGCAGAAGAGTTCGATTACGCTCCATCAAAACAAAAGGGAACACTGCGCGATATCTGCGAAGATGATGTTGATGGTACTTTAGTCAAAGGCGAGACATATCAATATAAAACCGACACCATGAAAGTTGGGAAGACCTACGACTATACAGACACTCTTAAGTCTTCACTCGATTGTGATAGTATTGTACATATCAAGGTTACCGTCCGACCTAAATATGAGAAAACTATTTCAATGTCAATTTGCCAAAACCAACTGCCGTATAAATGGAACGGGCATACTATCTCCGAAAGCGAAATTTCCTCTTATCCATATACGACAACTAAAACAGCCTCGTTAAAATCACAATACGGCTGTGATAGTATCGTACACATGAAATTCACAGTATACAAAGTCGACAGAGATACTATAGTTGAAAACATTTGCGATAAAGACCGTCCGTATCATTGGAATGTTCATGGGAAAGACTCGCTCATATACTCTGATGGCACTTTTTCTGACACGCTGAAAATAGGTTTATGTGACGATATACGAACACTCATTCTCAAAATCAACGGGTCAAGTGCTGTAACATTAAAAGATACTATATGCGAAGGAGAGACCTTTACTTGGAACGAATCACATTACGAAGAGCATAACCCGCTTTGGACTGACACCATAATCAAGACAACAGGGCACTACGAACGTCGATATAAGACAAAAGACGGATGCGATGATATAAGAACGGTTGATATCTTTGTTGCTCCAAAAGGCAATTCTTCTGAGACGAAGAATATCTGTCAAAACGAACTTATTCAACCACTCTGTCACAAACACTCAAAACCATTTACGGATGCGACAGCATTGTGACAATAAACCTCACTGTTAATAGTGTAGGAAGGGACACCACATACATAGCTATCTGCAATGCAGATGCTCCCTACGAATGGCTTGTACATAATAAAATACATAATCTGACTGAAACAGGATTATACTCCGACACTGTTCCTAACAGTAAATGCTTTGATGTTAGTTTTTTAGACCTTATAGTATACCCTGACAATGATATCCGTATTGAAGATGCCGGATGCGAACCCATTACCATTGATTTCGGTGGCACCAAAACTTTCTACGCAGGCATTATCGGCGACACTATATATAAAGACACCATACATGTAGTCACACCACAGCATTGCGAATACGATTCTATCCTATATCTTCAAGTCTTTAAGTCGTACCATTATAACGAAAAGACAACCATCAGCGACAAAGACGAGTTCGTTTGGCACGATGGTAATCATGGAGTTCTTCCTGTTGGTCAGCACACTTTCGAACTTACAAAAAAGACCATACAAGGATGTGACAGTATATATACTTGCACGGTTACAGTACAACAGTCGTTCGCTAACACCACAAACATCGACCTCTGCTTTGGCGAAGAATATCAGTGGAACGGGCACCTTAAAGACACTATCATTAGAAATCTGCCGGTCGGGGAACACACTATCATCGATGCCAACAAAACCATTGAAGGGCAAGACAGCACATATACACTTGTGGTAAATGTCCATGAGCGGTACGAAAGAACAATCGACAAAATAGAAGTATGTCAAGATAAAGTCCCATATCGTTGGCAGTTAAGCGACTCGAAAAAAGGTACGTTCGATAAAATAATCTATATACCATCTAATCT
Source organism: uncultured Bacteroidales bacterium (assembly GCA_946185835.1). Lineage (GTDB taxonomy): Bacteria > Bacteroidota > Bacteroidia > Bacteroidales > Paludibacteraceae > Colicola. The sequence goes on along the minus strand of CAMHKW010000001.1, from coordinate 54,670 downwards.
GGCTTTTCCGTTTGATACTATATGTACGGATACTCTACATACACTTTTCGGATGCGATAGTATCGTTCACCTGCCCCTACGTATTCTGCCCACCTATGTTGAAGATATCAACGTCACCGTCTGCGAGAGCGAGATGCCATTTACGTGGAGTCTGACCGACAATACTGGCAAACATGAGAAAGTCATCGAGCTACCTCAGCAGCAAGCCGGTATCGGGTGGAAATACTCTGACGTATATGCTCTACAAACCAGCAACGCTGTCGGCTGCGACAGTATCATCAGACTAAATCTCACAGTCATTCCCACAGTCACTTACGAACACTATCTGACCATCTGTCAGGAGCAAACACCATTTAGCGACTTTGGCAACCATGACTTATCGGTCAACACGAGTGGGACTTACACCGTCAAAATCAATCAAAAAAGCATACAATATGGCTGCGACAGCATTGAGGTATTACATCTCACTGTCATCGACAAGATTATTACACCATTGCATATTGATATATGCAACAAAAATCTGCCATACATACACCCTACGGAAGTAAACAAGCTGAAACCTATATACTCTTCAGGTCTTTACCGCGATACACTCAAGAACGTATTGGGTTGTGACAGTATTTTAGAGCTTACGGTATCTGTTCATCAAGAGTACGAAAAGACACTGAATATTGATATCTGCGATAATGAATACTTTGATTTCAATGATTCAATTTTTAGTGGGGAACCCGGCTTCTACCACTATGATAAGCTGCTGTATAGCATATATGGTTGCGACAGTTTGGTACACCTTAATTTAACTATTCATCCGACATATCTTTTTGTGACTGACACAGCTGTATGCTTTGGCGCTGACGGCTATAAATGGCGAGGCAAAACATACAACGAGACTGGCATCTACTATGATTCGCTAACCACCACAACTTATGGGTGCGATTCGGTGTATATGCTTCGACTGTATGTAAAACCTGCTTATCGCTACAACATATTCAACACTATATGCGACAACGAAACGCTTTACCACTTAGCAGAGACAAAAATGGTAGTTTGGGAACCGGGTATGGCTATACCAAACAACGAATTAGGGGATTATATTGAATTATATGCAACCACGCCTGAAGGATGCGATAGCACCTATCTGTATCATCTGACAATCAACCCTACATACGACATAACCGACAAGAGCGATAGCATCTGTAGCAACGAGACATATCATTGGCATGGAGGGACCTATCAACTATCTTTAGGTTGGAATCACTTAGACACCATATTCACAACCATAAACGGATGTGATTCCGCATTTCATGTGGATGTGTTTGTAAAGCAGAGTTACTACTTTATAGATTACATGACTATCTGCGACAACGAGACGTACTTATGGCGAGAGCATGAATATGGTAAGCTTACTGAGGGTATTCACACCTTCTACGACAGGTTCACGACGGTATACGGGTGCGATAGCATATATGAGTTGCAACTGACTGTATTGCCAACATACTTTACTCTGACAGAGGACAGCATTTGCGTTGACGAGAGTTATGACTTCCACGGGCGTGAGCTTCGCGAAGCAGGGTTCTACTACGACAGTCTGCTTACCGTAAACGGTTGCGACAGCGTCTTCCACCTCTACCTCACGGTCAACGATACCACCTCAGAGTATATCACAGACAGTATATGCGAGGGTGAGAGCATCACGATCTACGGTAAGACATACGACAGCTCGGGGCATTACAACGACACTATTCTCAACCAATGGGGCTGCAAACATTACGTCACGCTCGACCTTGACGTTATTGAGTACACCATCCCATCTATTTGGGCGGACTCGATATGTGCCGACAACGATGCATACGAGTTATACCTCTCATATAGCGGCGAAGACCCAATAGAATTCTCGCTCTACTACAACGATTTCGGACATAGTCAGGGCTTCGAAGACATCGTTCACGGCACTATTGACAACGTCGACACTTTAGTCATTGCGATGCCTCTGCGCAACAACGACCGCACTCAATACCCGCGTCCGGAACACTATCCGATAGACCTTTATGTATTCAACCCCTATTGTCAGGACAGCATCCGACAGCATACGTCAACAGATATCATTCTGAGCTATCCGTCGTGGGTGACAGAGCAGCGCTTTCGTGATGTGATAGCCATCTTATCGACAGCATACAACGGTGGCTACACCTTCGACACGTACCAATGGTATAAGGATGGCGAAGCACTTATCGGCGAGACGCACGAATACCTATATCTGCCTCAAGAGCTGATAGTGGATACAGCGGAATACTACGTACGTCTCACCCGTCCGGGCGAGTTAGAGAGTTATCAGACCTGCCCCATCACCATCTTCTACGATGCCGTCGACACCATAGCTCCTGCCCTCGACTACCTGTCGGTAGTGCCCACCTTCGTGGTGTCAGGTCATCCTGTGGTAAACATACTCACACACGGCAAAGATGGCATCTATAAGATATATTCTTGCGACGGCTTGCGCTACATACAAGGCGGTCGGTTCACGGCAGGCGACAAGAACGCCTTCGAGGTGACCATACCCGATGAGGTAGGCTGCTATCTGTTCGTTCTGCATTCCGACGACTCGACATACGAACCTGATAGACACATAAGAGTCATTGTTGGTCCATGAGAGATATTGCAATACACATATTATCGATATTGGTGCTGCTATGTGTTGCTACCGAAGCCGATGCGTGGCGTCGTCCGCGTGACCTGCTTGGTGGCGGTGGCACCAACTACTCCGACAAGCTCAACATTCAGACCGGCTTGCGCACCGGTCAGTATGCGGGCGAGCACTTGCTTGTAGGCTTCTATGGCAACGGCTCTTATGCTACCGTCTTACAGAATGCACCATTCGTAGGGGCAACGAACGGATACGGCAACGGACTTGGACTTGCCATCGAATACCAACATCACAGTCTGCTCTTTCAGGCAGGCTTCGGAATAAGATATCAGAAGCTAAAGACCGGCGTTGGTGACACCACTCTATGGAAATACAACGTATCCGACTCATGGACGGGACAGCGCGACACCTTCCACTACGACATGCAATTCGACTTCTACCGCCGCACTGACAGGAGCTCGCTCTTCTATTTCGACATACCTCTGCTTGTCGGACAGGCGTTCGACTATAGCATCTTCAAGGGCACGCCGTACTACCTTGCCGGCATACGGATGCAGATGGCATGGATGGGAGCGACGCAAGTCGACCTCACGGGCTCTACACAAGCTGTCTACGACCGCTACTTCGGTATCTTCCGTGAGATGGACAACCACGGGATGAGAAAAGACGTGCCAATAAACAAGAAAGAAGAAGCATTGAAGCTGCGCTTCGATATGTTGGCTCACCTTGAGATAGGTTGGGAATGGTCGAATCCTCAGCCGGAAGGCTATAGGATAAGAAACGTGTTCGACTGGCGTATAAGAGTTGCCGCATTTGCCGACATCAGCCTACCCAACGTAGTCAGAGACAGTCAAGGTGCTCTGTGTTATGTCCCTGACGCGAGCAAATGGGACTTCCCTACTTATCAATTCAAGCACGCCTTCGCGTCAGAGAGTTTTAAGCCGTATCAACTGCGTAATGTATACGCTGGTATCAGAGTGACGGTGCTCATTGGTGTGCTGTTCAAAGAGAAATGTATCATCTGCGGACCCTATGGTGACGAACGCGACCCCGGCACCAAACACTGGTAACAGTGTAGCGGTCTAACATCTAATAGGCGGAGCAGGTCTGACATCAGCCTTCGAGGGCGGCGTCGATGCGAAGGATGTCGGCGGCGAAGGTGTCGGGGTTGACAGCTTTCTGTCGCAGACGGGAGCGATAGGTGTAGATAGTGGTTATCGAGGAGCGCAGGATTTCGGCTATCTGCTGGTTATCGGAGATGCCAAGACGTATCAGTGCACAAATACGCAACTCGGTGGTCATGCGTTCCGAGCCTTTGAGTTCGATACGGCAGTCGTCACGCAGCAGACGGTTGACTTCCTGCAAGAAAGTGGGATAGATATTGAGGAAGGCAGAGTCGAAATTCTGCTGAAAAAGCTGGACGTTCTTAGTGTCGTTATCGTTTTGCCTAAGTAGCTTTGCTACCTCTGCATGTTTGCCTTCTGTCATCAGCTTACTCAGGTGCCTTCGCAGACGCTCGGTCTCGGTGATATAGCTGCTACTGAGTCGCATGAATCGCGAGATATACTCCAGACGTATCTTATTCGACTCTTTTATTTGCAGGTTCTGCTCGGAGAGCTGACGGTTGATGTCGGATATTTGTCGGTTTTGATTCTCTACCATCGCCTGTGTGCGTCGCACTTTACGTAGCGAGGAATACACCACCGCCACTGCCGACACTAATATCACTAACAGCAACAAGGCTCCTAATAGCAGATACACCATCAGTCTGCTACTGCGCGACTGCTCGCGTTGCCATGCCGATGCCATCATGGGCGTGAGACTGCCTGTCTGGTAAGTACGCAGACGTGACCCATAGAACTTAGCATCGTTGACACTGATATACAGATAAGTAGAGGCATGTACTATGTCGCCTTCGTTGTAAAGCAAGACTGCTAATGCACGCAATGCACTCGTCTCGCGGATGTTGCCTTCCAAGTCGCTCTGCGCAGCACGGATGAGGTATAGCTTCTGCATCTGTCGGTCACCTTTCATCAGATAGAAATAAGCCAATGTCGATGACATCACGCTATAGATACGCGTACCTGAGTGTAGAGAGGGCAATAGGTCTTCTATCAGACTGATAGCCTCGTCGTATTGTCCTTCGTCACATCGTGCGGTAGCCAAGGCAAAGGCATGTTCGTAGCTATCGGTGGGTGTTACCTCGAGAAGTTGCTTTCGATATCGTCTGTGGCGACACATATAACGCTCGCTATAGGGACTATGTGTATATTCGGACAAGTGCAGATACAGGTCGCATGAATAGCGAAAGAACAAGACCTGCTGCCGCTCGGTAAAAGTCACACCTGATGTCATTGCTTGTTCTAATCGTACCTTGACCTGCTCAGCTTCTAAGAACAACCCTGCGGCAGACAACAGACGCAACAGGTCGAGGTCGTTCTGCAGGCGTCTTTCATTGCTCAACTCGTCAGACAGCTCGATATTCTTGCTTAGATAATGATAAGCGCTATCGTAGCAGAAAACGGAATACGCCTCGTACATCATGCGGTTATATGTATACGGGTCAGGATTCGACAAGCGGCTGAGGCTGTCGACATACGCCGTTGACATGGCTTCCTGCTTGAGTATAAGCGAATCTAATCGAGCCAAATCACCACTGCCCGGAAAGGCTGACAAAAGAAGTAAAAGACAAAGGGTGAGGAGCATAGGAGAGGTTAGAAGTTAGACCGGCTGCGCCTGTTAGAAGTTAGAACGGCGGTGCCTGTTAGAAGTTAGAACGGCGGTGTCTGTTAGAAGTTAGCTAAAAAAACGGACTTTGATAGATTTATAAAGCGGTTATTTACAAAGCATTATGTATCCTTAACAGGCTCTACACAGGAAGTAGACAGGAACATGACAGGAACAAAGCGGGGCTTACGCGCTGACATACAGGGGGTTAGCTTGATTTTTAACCCAAATGGCTATTAGGCTGAAAATAAGGTTGATAGAAGAAATCTTAAACTCAAAGTCTGCAAGAGATATTGAGTCTAAACAATAAATTCCAATGACCGTTTTGAGATTAAAAAAGCTATAGAGCCATAAGGTGTTATGACTCTATAGCTTTTTTATTCAATGCTGTTAAAAACCAAAATAGGTCATTCGTATGTTTCGCATGCCTTTCTTAGAGGGCATTGATTTCGTGCAGCACGCTGGTAGTCTTACGTACGGCGGCTTCTGAAGCGGCGAACAGCTCTTTCTCTTTGTCGTTGAGCGGGAGTTCGACGATCTTCTCGATACCGTTCTTACCGATGATGCAAGGCACACCGATAGTGATGTCTTTGCATCCGTATTCGCCTTCCAAAGCAGCTGAGCAAGGAATCATCTTGCATTGGTTTTTGATGACAGCCTCAGCCACAGAAGCGGCAGCAGCACCGGGAGCCATCCAAGCCGAAGTACCGAGCAGACCTGTGAGTGTAGCTCCACCCACCATAGTCGACTTAACGACTTCGTCGAGTTTCTCAGCCGACAGGCACTCTGAGACAGGCACTCCGCGATAGGTAGCGAAGCGAGCCATAGGTATCATAGTAGTGTCGCCATGACCACCGATGACGAAGCCATCGACGTCGTTTTGGTTGCAGCCCAGCGCTTTAGCGAGGAAATACTGGAAGCGAGCTGAGTCGAGTGCACCACCCATACCGATGACGCGGTTGCGCGGCAGTCCCAGAGCATGAAGTGTAAGATATGCCATAGTGTCCATTGGGTTGCTGACAACAACCAAGATAGCGTCGGGCGAGTATTTGAGGATTTGTCCTACTACGCTCTTCACGATACCGGCGTTGACTCCTATGAGCTCTTCGCGTGTCATACCGGGCTTACGGGGTATACCTGAAGTGATGATGACGACATCCGAGCCTGCAGTCTTAGAATAGTCGTTGGTAACACCTTCAACTACGGTATCGAACTGCATGAGCTGAGCTGTCTGCATGATATCCATTGCCTTACCTTCGGCAAGACCTTCTTTGATGTCGATAAGACATACTTCGTTGGCAACTTCATTGACTGCCAATACGTTTGCACATGTGGCACCTACATTACCGGCACCTACAACTGTTACTTTTGACATGATAAAATGATTTATGATTTTATATTGTTGTTATTGTTATTGCTGATTGCTTATTTTACCGCAGATTTTTCTTTTACCGCAGATTTAACAGATTTCGCAGATTAGAACAGATTCTTTGCTTTCATTCTTTATTTCCTTCTTCTGTTTCCTTCTTCTGTTTCCGCTAAACACGTCCACACACTAATTACCTGATTTGGTTGCGGCGGGGACGACCGCGTTCCAACGGATGGTTGCGGGCGGGGACGACCGCGTTCCAACGAGGGTTGCACTCCAAAAGACGGCTGCAAAGTTACGCAAAAGATTTCACATAAGCAATTAGCGCCACATTTTTTTGTGGCAAGTCGACTACTCCTTCACTATTGCCTCTACGGCATAGCAGGGTTTGTCTTTGAAGTTTGCCAGTTCGTCTTCGGTCAGAGTCAGTATCTCTATTCTGTCGGCATCTATGTTCTTCTGCTGAGTCAGATACCGCATAACAAATTCGTTACGACGTTTAGCCGCCTCTATCACTTCGTCTTTTATCTTGTCTTCTCCGTAGTAGTTGAGTGCTCGCTGTGTGAGTTGTCCTTTAGTGCCAACCGTTTGTTTGACGTAAGCTTGGAAGTCGGCATTTCCGTCTTTTATGGCTCTTATTTTTTCGATATCCACCAGTGTGAGTCTTCCTATCTTGTCGGGTTGAGATTGGCTATAGAAGTCGCGTTTGAGGTCGAAGACAGCACGTTGTCGGACGGCATCATTGAGTGCGAACTGCTGTGTGAGTTTGAGTTGCAGTTCTTGTTTATCTTGCATCATCTGTGCTATGACGTCTAACTTCTCGTATTGTGCGAGGTCGAAATCGGGTTGTAGAGGGTCGACACTGAGTCTTGTGAGGTCGTCGGCAGGTATTTGTCGTGCATTAGCCATAGCCACGAAAGGAGCAGCGGTGGCTTTGAGCAGCACATTACCTATAGCCCTGCCTATGATCTTTCCATACGAGAACTCAGGCGAGGAGAGGTCACCGCTGATGGGTAGGGTGAGTTTGATGTTGTCGTTCATGTCGCGCAGCAGGTCGACTCCAAGTTTGAGCGGCACGTTCTTCACTTCCCCGTCGGTGAACTTACGTTTCTTACCCAGTCGTAGTCCGTGTATGTCGACTATCTCGACGGCATCGAGCATTCCTGCCGTCAGGCTGTTGTCGCTTGACACCGACATGGTGCCTTCTTCGATAGGATATGCGAACATCGTCTCGGTCCATGGTGAGAGGTCTCGTAACTTAACGTTCTTGAGCACAGCCACCACCCTTGCTGCGGACTCTTTGGTTGACAAAGCTCCACGCCAGTTAGCCATCAGCGAACCGCCGTCAGGCAGTTTGGCAGTGACGATGACGTGGTTGTTGTTGCCTTTCAGACTCAGGTTTTTGGCTCTGACTTGCATATCGGAAAGTGTATAGCTGAAATCGGACCTGAGCGTAAGGTCGGTATAATGCAGTTGTGAACCACTGATAGTCAGGTTATCGAATATGACATTCGGACTCACGCTGAGCGTATTACCATCGATAGTCATTGAGCCAATAGTATCTTTCTGTTGCGTGGTAGTGTCACGTTTCACGTCGAGCAGCTCGCTCAGGGTATTGGTGTCAGCCTTTCGGATGAAGTTGAGGTTGAGGCTGTCGACAGCTAATGTGGTGACATGCAGTTGCATGTCGTTGGGTGCCATGGAAGCTTCGAGTTTGAGACGCGAGAGTTGCATCACCGAGTGTCGATGTCGGTCGCGCATGTCGAGTTCTTCGACGTTGACATTGGCACCTACCCGCATCGTCGATGGGTCGTCGAGATTACCATGCACCGACAACTCACCTTGCAGCATGGCATCTAAAGAGCGTATGTTGAGGTAGTCGCGAATGAGTGGGACGAACCTGTTGACATCCACTTGTGCTATTTTAGCTTTCAGAGCGAAGTATTTGGATGCCGCGTTGTAGTCACCGCTCAGATGCAGAGCTCCGCCCTCCTGCGGCAACTCTAAACTCAGACCGGCGCGTGTCTCTCGGTTGTCGAAATACAGACCCGGGATATTGAGGTTGATATTTTCCAATCTCCAGTTACGTCCTTTACGCAGCTCGCTATATTCCATAGCGCCAGCGTTAAGTGCTATATTCCTGACACTCACCTTCCATGCAGACGCTGTAGTATCGGTCTGAGCGTCATCGTCGGCAAAGAGTGTTGTCAGGTCGGAGAAGTTGAAACAGGTGTCGCGGTCGACAATACGTATGGTGAAGTCGTCGAGAGCGATACTGCCTATGTTGACATGTCTGCCGACAAGCGAGAATGGGTTGAGGCGCACATACACATTGCCTAAGTCAGCAAAAGGTGTGACATGGTCGGTTTCGGAAACATGAGCGTCGACGATTCTCAGCGAGGTGACAAAGGGGTTGTACACCACGCACTTAGCCGTCACCTCGCGATTAAGCAGGCGTCCGGCACCATGGTTGACATATATCGTCAGCGCTACCGAGACGAGTAGTCCTAATGCCACCAGCACCACACATACGATGCCTAAAACCTTCAATATTTTCTGTATCGCTTGCATAAGATTTGTGTGATGGCCGACATTAGGTTTATAACTTTGCTTGATAACTCTTTATACGTTTGAGTTCTTCGACATAGAAGCTGAGGTTGACATACTGCTGTCTTGCGGCGGCGCTGTTGATTTGCGAGAACTCGAGGCATGCTCTCTGTGCACGTCTGATAGCTTCGTCGAGGTCGCCTTGTATCTCTCTGACCACAGCTATGTTGGCTTCGGCATAGGCACGTGTGAGCCTTGCCTTTCGTGACTTGCCTTCGGTGCTTGCAGCCAGTTCGAACCGGTCGACAGCTTCGTCGTTGTGCATGTGGCTAAACAGCTCCATTCCACGGACTAAATGTTCGTTGCCGTTGTCGTACATATATCTGTCTACTGTCTGCCAATGCGGGACAAACAGCAAGGCTACCTGCTTGCCCACATATTCGCTCACATCGAGAATAGCTTGTTTGCGTTCAGGCAACGCCATCAGTGCACCGGAAAGGGTGTTTCGTTCGTTTTCCCAAAACAACGTATCCGTCTGGCTGTAGGTGTATATCTTACTCTGCCCGGCATAATGTACCGACCACGAGCTATGACAGATGACAGTCAGCGAGGCATAATAGCTATTGTCGACAGTCAGGAAACTCTCGCATACATCGCTGAATAGCAGTTGATTGAGCGCGATTATGACATCGCTGTCGTAGAAACGGTACAGACTATCGACTTCCGCCTTTCTGAGTTGCTGTTTGACGAAGGGGTGTCCTGAGGTGTTCTGCGTTCGTTCGAGCATTTCCACGTCATCGAGCCATTCGGCATCCTGCATCGCTGCCGCCATGCCAAACAGAGCATAGCGTGCTGCGTCGCTCACGTCGACAGTGACGCTGCCCTCGCTGTCGCCGCGCCGCAGACGATGTCCGAAGTCGTCGGGCTGAGGACATACGTTGTTGACAAGCAAGAGTCTGCGAGCAGACGACTGCAACTGCATGGCTGCCGGTACGCGCACGTCGATAGTGGTATGCCACTGCTGAGCATACACCCCACTAACATGAAGTACCAACAACGCGCAAGCCAATAATATGGATTTTGGATTTTTGATTTTTTATTTCTTAATGGTGTTTCTTATTTCTGATTTCTTATTTCTGATTTCTGATTGCTTTCTTCCATTGCCGCCGGTTGCAAAGCGGCGTACCCAATCCGTCCTAACCTTTCAATTATCTAATGTAGACAGACACAAGGCCTGTCACTACTCTAAACTTTCAACTCTAAACTCTAAACTTTCAACAGTAAACTTTCAACAGACCGACTCGAGTCAGAGTGTTCTGATGCGCCATTCGTTTGGGTAGAGGTTGTTGCATCTGCCATCTACGCTTTTGACGAAGCCGAGAGGTACGTTGTGATAGGTGAGAAGCACATATCCTAATGGTACGCCGTCTAACACTATCGCTTCGGAGCGCAAGTATGAGAGCGCCTTTTCTTTATCGACGTCAGCCACTGCGAATTCCCGGGTATTGACATCTTTTGCCATGCTCAGACTATGTTGCGGTGCTTGGTGTCTGCCTCGTAGTTCGCTGAGTCCGAATCCGACACTGACGCATGTGAGGCACGAATACATGTATTCTATCAGTTCTTCGAACTTAGCGGGATAGGCGATGCTGAAACGTTCGGTCTGATGTAGGTGCCACTTGTCGGGGTTTTGCAGCCACCTTAGGCACACTTCTGTCTCGGGCTGCGCCGAGCGTTTTTGTTTTGGCAGACGAATCTTAAGTGTGGAGTAAGGCGTCTCGCGCTTACGAAGCACGCACATATACAGGCCTTCGCCGCGCGTCTTATGCGGATAGAAGTGGCATCCTAAGCCCTGAGTGATACCCCATTTAGGGTCTATGTCGACAGGTAAGACGGTGGCTCCGAGTTCGTCGACTACATATCGCACCACTTTCTCGTTTTCCTCTTCGTTGAAGGTGCATGTCGAGTAAATGAGTATGCCACCGGGTTTGAGTGCTCCCCATGCCTCGCGCAGTATGTCGCGTTGCCGTTCGGCGCACTGTTCCACTAACTTAAGTGTCCATTGTTGCTGAGCTTGCTCGTCTTTGCGGAACATACCCTCACCGGAACAGGGAGCGTCGACAAGCATGCAGTCGAACAGGTTTGGCAGTTTGCGTGCGAAGTCCGACACTTTGTTGTAGGTCACTACGGTGTTGCCATTGCCCCATTTCTGCATATTTTCTGAGAGCACGAAGACTCGTTGTCGTACTACTTCGTTGCTCACTAAGAGTCCGTCTTGCAGATACTGACTCAGGATGGTCGACTTACCGCCCGGTGCTGCACATAGGTCGAGTGCTACAGCATCGCGTGACACGAACTGCCGTAGCACATGCTCCAAGAACATGGAGCTTGCCTCTTGTACATAATAGCAGCCGGCATGCAGCAGAGGGTCGAGAGTAAACTGCGGTCGCGACGAGAGATAATAGCCGGTCGACGACCAGGGCACTCGTTGCTGAGCAGCGTCGGCTTGCAAGATGTCGATTCGGCCGGCAGGCACCTTGTCGTTGAGACGTATACTCACCGTAGGGGGCAGTGCGAGACTTTGGCAAAAAGCGTCCAGTTCGGTGCCCAGACGGGTATACATGCTATCTATGAAATCTAAAGGTAACATAACCTTTGCATACGTGTTAATTCTGTGTTTTCGGTTCCTCCGATGGCTCGTCTTGTTTCTTGTCGTAGGCATTGATGATACGTGTGACGAGCGGGTGTCGTACTATGTCTTTGCCGTTGAAGTTGACCACCGCCACTCCCTCTACCCGGGCCAGTCGTTCGACGGCATCTCTGAGTCCTGACTTACGGTCAGCCGGCAGGTCGACTTGTGTAAGGTCTCCCGTTACGACCATCTTACCTCCGAGACCGAGACGTGTGAGGAACATCTTGAGTTGTGCTATTGTGGTGTTCTGCGCCTCGTCTAATATCACGACGGCATTGCTCAGTGTTCGTCCGCGCATGAAAGCTAAGGGTGCTATCTGTATCACCCCTTTCTCCATATACTCTAAGAGTTTCTGATGTGGTAGCATTTCCTCAAGAGCGTCGTACAGAGGTTGCAAGTAGGGGTCTATCTTATCCTTCATGTCGCCGGGCAGGAACCCTAATTTCTCGCCTGCCTCCACTGCCGGTCGCGACAGCACAATTTTCTTCACCTCTTTATTCTTCAGAGCCTTGACTGCCAAGGCTATAGCAGTGTAGGTTTTACCCGTTCCGGCGGGTCCGATGGCGAACAGCAGGTCGTGAGTATCGAACATCTCTACTAACTTCTTCTGGTTGACGGTACGCGCGGTGATAGGTTTGCCGGATACACCATGTAGTATCAGGTTGCCTTGCGGCACGTCGGCGGGGTGGTTGCCTGCCACGAGTTCAGCCACTTGTGCTTCGGTGAGCACACCGTGTGAGAGGTAGAAGTGCTCCATGCGTTCTACGCTCTCGGCACATCGCTCTATCTCGGCATCGCTGCCGCTGAGTTTGACGTGATAGCCGCGTGCCACGATGCGAACCTGCGGGTGCAGGTTTTTCAGGCACAACATATTCTGGTTGTTGACCCCATAAAACACAGCAGTGTCGACTGCCTCGTTCAACTCAATTATCTTTTCTGACATAGCTGTTGGTAAGATGGTATGTTTTCTAAAAACTCGTAGTCTTGTTGCCTCAGTCGGCATGCAAAAGTCTCGCGACCGTTGCTTATTATGAAGTAATCGACACCGAGACGTGAGTTATATACTGCCACTTGGTCGAATACTTTTTGTGTGAGTGTCACCGTCTCGGCTTTCAGTTCGATGATACACAGTGGTTGCAGTTGATTGCTCATCACGACGGCATCGCAGCGTTTGCATAGTTCGGCGACCGTGATGGGGTGTTCTACTGCTATCAGTGCAAAGGGGTAGTGGTAGTCTTCGACTAAAGAATGCAGCAGGTGTTGCCGTACCCATTCTTCGGGTGTCAGTCTGACCCACTTGCGTCGCCAGTCGCAGAATATCTGTTCTTTGAGTTGGTGGTTGCGTATCCGTGGCTGCCACTGCATGATTTATGCTTTCTTCTGCCAGTTGTCTTTGAGCGATGCCGTGCGGTTGAAGACGAGGTGTTCGGCTGTGGAGTCGTCGTCGACAACGAAATAGCCTTGTTTGAGGAACTGGAAGTGGTCTTGTTTTTGAGCTTTGGCAAGCGAGGACTCCAGCTTGCAGTTCACCACTTTGAGCGAGTCGGGGTTAAGCAGCTCTCTAAAGTCACGTTCGTCGGCGGAAGGGTCTTCTACGGCAAACAGTCGGTCGTAGAGTCTTACTTCGGCGTCGAGTGCGGTGTCGGTGTCGACCCAGTTGATGGTAGCCTTAGTCTTGCGGTTGCCTCCTTCGGTGCCGGATTTGGATAGTTCGTCGTATGTAGCATAGACGGTGGTGACACGTCCTTGAGCGTCTTTGTCGCAGCCTGTAGCTTGTATGATATATGCATTTTTGAGTCTCACTTCTCTGCCTCCGGGTGAGAGTCGGAAGAAGTTCTTGTCGGCTTCTTCGCGGAAGTCGTCGCGTTCGATCCACAGTTCACGTCCGAAGGGCATCTCGCGTGTACCCAGCTCGGCTATGCCGTCGATATTCTCAGCCACTATTGTCTCTTTTTTGTCGGCAGGGTAGTTGGTTATCACCAGCCGTACGGGGTCGAAGATAGCGCACACGCGTGGTGCTTTCTCTTTGAGTTGCTCGCGGATGGTATGCTCGAGCAGTCCGACGTCAATCATACCCTCGACCTTGGTGTATCCTATCTTATCGATAAACGAGCGTATGGCTTCGGGTGTGTAGCCGCGTCGGCGCAGACCACAAACCGTCGGCATACGTGGGTCGTCCCAGCCGGCTACCAGCCCTTCTTTGACGAGTTGCAACATCTTACGTTTCGACATCACGGTGTAGGTGATGTTGAGTCGGTTGAACTCATATTGATGCGGTCGGTACTCGCCTTGCGGCACAAACTGGTCGATGAAATAGTCGTAAAGCGGGCGGTGTACTACGAACTCGAGTGTGCATATAGAGTGTGTCACTCCCTCGAAGTAGTCGGACTGCCCGTGTGCGAAGTCGTACATCGGATACACCTTCCATTTCGTGCCGGTACGGTGGTGTGGGTGGGTGGTGATGATGCGATACATGATAGGGTCGCGGAAGTGCATATTCGGATTAGCCATATCTATTTTAGCGCGTAGCACCATCTTACCGTCCTCTATCTCGCCACGTTGCATAGCTTCGAACAGTCTCAGGTTTTCCTCTATCGGTCGGTCGCGGTAAGGCGAGTTTTGTCCGGGTTCGGTAGGTGTACCTTTTTGCTGAGCTATCTGCTCTGCCGTCTGCTCGTCGACGTATGCCTTACCCTCTTTGATAAAACGGATGGCGAGTTCATAGAGTTGGTCGAAGTAGTCGGAAGCGTAGTATATATGTCCCCACTTAAAACCGAGCCATGCGATGTCGTTGGTGATAGAGTCGACATACTCCACATCCTCTTTCACGGGGTTGGTGTCGTCGAAACGGAGGTTACATACGCCTCCGAATTGCTCAGCTATGCCGAAATCGAGGCATATAGCTTTCACATGTCCAATATGCAGATAGCCATTAGGTTCGGGCGGGAAGCGTGTTTGTATTCTACCATCGTTCTTACCTTCTTGCAAGTCTTTTGCGACAATCTCTTCGATAAAGTTCATAGTACTATAGTTTTAATGATTTATATTCGCACTTGAGTGTGTAGGATGTAACCAGAGCTTTCCTTTAATGCACCTTCTTTCGAATAGTGTATACTACACAGCCTGCAAAGTTAAGAAAAAATACCGACACTACAAAAAAATATCATATTTTTGCCGCGAAACGGGGTGTCGGGACTTCGGAATGCCGGGATGCCGAAAAAAAAAGCACCAACGGTTGTTGGCGCTTTTAGTGTTAGTGTGTTATCCTTTTTCGATACCACGGCAGATGCCGCGTGACGAGTTACGAATGAAGATTACTATCTCATCGCGTTCGTTGGAGCTGGGCATTTCTGTTTCTATCTTCTCCATTGCTTGGGACACGTTCAGCGACGACTGGTATAGCACTCGGTACACATCTTGTATATTGTTGATTTGCTCGGAGGTATATCCGCGTCGGCGCAGTCCGATGGAGTTCACTCCGCAATACTGTATCGGGTCTCGTGCGGCAGTGACAAAGGGTGGAATGTCTTTGTTGACACGCGAGCCGCCCTGTATCATGACATGCTTACCTATCTGCGTAAACTGGTGTACGAGAGTACCACCCCCGATGACGGCGTAGTCGCCTACTACCACCTCACCGGCGAGTTGCGTGGCATTGGACATGATGACATGGTCGCCGACAACGCAGTCGTGTGCCACATGGCAATATGCCATTATCAGGCAGTGGCTTCCGACCACGGTCTTACCTTTGGAGGCTGTACCTCGGTGTATAGTTGCGAACTCTCGTATCACGGTGTTATCACCGATGATAGAGACGGTATCCTCTCCTTTGAACTTAAGGTCTTGCGGGATAGCTCCGACAACGGCTCCGGGGAAGATAGTGCAGTTTTTGCCGATACGAGTACCCTCGCAGATAGTTACGTTAGAGCCTATTCGTGTGCCTTCACCGATTTCGACATTGGCTTGAATACAGGCAAAAGGTTCGATGACAACCGACGGATGTATCTTGGCGTCGGGATGGATATATGCTAATGGCTGTTTCATATTTCTTATTTCTTATTTTGGGTTTAGCATTAGTTGACGTATTTGTTTTGCGAAGTGTGTGTTCGAGGTGTGTCCGGGTTTGAAGGCTACCACATGTCCGTGTATACGTTTTCCGATAAGCGAGAGGTCACCTATCAGGTCGAGCAGCTTATGCCTTGCGGGTTCGTTGTCGAAGTTAAGTGTAGTGAGATAGCCGAGTTGCGAGGCGTCTTGATGTAGAGTCTGCCCCAGCGAGTTTGCCAATTGGTCGAGTTGTTCTTGGGGCATTGCTTTGTCGTAGATGACGATAGCGTTTTCGAGGTCACCTCCTTTGATATATCCGAGTTTGAGCAGCGGTTCTATCTCGCGTACGAAGCAGAATGTACGTGCTGCGGCTATTTGTGAGGTATAGTCGTCGAGCTGTCTAAGTTGAGCCGTTTGTTCACCGAGCACGGGTGAGCCGAAGCTGATGGTGACCTCCATTGACAGGCGGTCGGATGGTATGAGGGTGAGCAGCGACCCCGTCTCTTTATTCTCGAAGGTGACGGGTTTGGTGAGGTGCAGATATTCGCGTTCAGCCGTCTGCTCTCTGAGTCCGGCATTCTGCAGTGCATCTACGATGAGTCTTGCCGAGCCGTCTAAGATCGGCATCTCAGGTCCATCGACTTCGATGAGGCAGTTGTCGACACCGACGGCATAAAGTGCGGAGAGCACATGTTCTACCGTCGACACCTTCCATTCGCCGCAAGAGAGCACGGTGCCTCTGTCGGTTGCAGAGACGTAGTCGGCAACGGCTTGATACGTAGGGCGTCCCGGGAGGTCGCTCCGGCAGATACGGATGCCTTCGTTATCGGGCAGAGGCATGAAACGCGCTGTCAGCGACAGTCCCGTATGCAGACCCTTACCACTGAGGATAAATGTATTACCTATTGTGTGTTGTTTCATTATTGTGTGTTATTTATCTTCTGATGCTATTTTCTGTTCTATGTCGTTGAGTGAATACATCATCTCGGGCAGGTGTTTGAATCCGACCACAGCTCGTCTCCATACCGCGGCGTCGATAGCGGGTGATCCCATATACATACCTTTTTTTCGTATTGTTCCTGCCACACCTGATTGTGCTCCGAAGACAGCGCCGTCGGCGACCTGTATATGTCCGGCGACGCCTACTTGTCCGGCGAGTATACAATGTGCGCCGACTTTAGTAGAGCCGGCGATACCGACTTGTGCACATAGGAATGTCGACTCTCCGACTTCCACGTTGTGTGCCACCTGCACGAGGTTGTCGATTTTAGCGTTACGGCGGACGATAGTAGAGCCCATCATAGCGCGGTCGACGGTAGAGTTAGCGCCTATCTCCACGTCGTCTTCTATCACCACGTTGCCTATCTGCTCTATTTTACGGTTGACCCCTTTCTCGTCGGGTTCGAAGCCGAATCCGTCGGCACCTATCACCACGCCGCTATGCAGCACGCAGTCGGCACCGATCTTGCAGTTATAGTAGACCTTAACACCTGCATACAAGATGGTGTTGTCGCCTATCTCTACGTTATCGCCTATGTAACATTGCGGGTATAGCTGCACCCCTTTACCTAACTTCACGTTCTTGCCGATATAGGTGAAAGCCCCGACGTAGGCATCTTCGGGCAGGTTAGTGTTCTCGCCTACGAACACGGGTTGCTCCACTCCATGCCGACGTGGGTTCATTGCCTGCGCCACCATCGAGAGCAGAGCCGCCATGGCAGCTCGCGAGTTGTCGACGAACACAAGGGTGGCAGCCGTTGAGGGCACATGGTCGCGCAGCTCGCTATTGACCAGCACCACCGATGCCGTCGTCGACTCAAGAAAATGAAGATACTTGGCGTCGTTGACAAAAGTCAGCGTGCCAACGCCACCTTCTTCGATTTTACTTACATCTTGCACCTGAGCCTGAGCGTTGCCCACAAGCTCGCCATGAAGGAAAACTGATATCTGTTGCGCGGTAAAAGTCATTTTTATATTTCTTATTTCTTATTTTTTATTTCTTCCATTGCCGCCGGTTACAAACCGGCGTACCCACGCACTCTAAACTCTCGACACGCACACTCACCCCTAAACTCTCAATTCTAAACTATCTTATAATAGAAAAGGTAGTGTTTCACTACTCTGCGAGTGAGGGTATCGTGGTTGAGCATGTCGGATGCCTCGGATATGTCTTTTATCGTTCCGTCGTTGAAGATGATATCTATCGAGTCGTCTTGTTGCGAATAAGTGTCTTTCGAGACGGAATAGATGTCGTAGAAGTATTTTGCCTCATACTCGTCGACGCCGAAATGCTTCATATACTGTGCGGTGAGTGTCTCTTTCTCTTGTGGGTTGAGTGGTTGTTCAAGCAGTTTGACTTTGAATAATTGGCGTGACGTAAACGCACGTGAGAGTACTGCGAGCACTTTGTCGTTGCTGTTCTGCCACGACTTGACAGCCGAGAGGATGTCGGAGTCGTCGAGAGCGGCATATTCGTCGATGATATTGTCGTTACCATTGAAGTCGACCGCCGTGATGTCGTTATATAAGAAGTAACGGAGAGCAGGCGAACATGGCAGTTCTTCGCCTCGGTGTGCCAACTCCTTGGCTCGTCGTAGTATGTAAATGAGCATCTGTTCGGCTGCTACCGACGTCTTATGCAGATACACCTGCCAATACATCAGTCGTCTTGCCACAAGGAATTTCTCTATCGAGTAGATACCTTTAGCCTCCACCACTAATCTGTCGTCGACCACTCCCAGCATCTTGAGGATTCTGGCAGAAGCGACGGTGCCTTCGCTCACTCCGCAGAAAAACGAGTCGCGAGACAGGTAATCCAAGCGGTCGACATCGAGTTGGGAGGATATGAGTTGGTGCAGGAAATGGCGCGGGTAGCAGTCGGTGAATATCGACACCGCCATATCCAGCTTACCCGCCATCTGCTGATTAAGACGTTGCATCATTGACAGCGAGATGTCTTCATGACATACCCCACTTATCAGTGTATTCTCCAACACATGCGAGAAGGGTCCGTGCCCCACGTCGTGTAAGAGGATAGCCACATCGGCAGCTATTCCTTCTTGATGTGAGATGTCGATACCCTTCTGTCGTAACACCGTCTGAGCCTCTTGCATCAGATACATAGCACCCAGCGAATGCAGGAAGCGGGTATGGGTAGCACCCGGATATACAAAAAAACTCAGTCCCATCTGACGGATACGACTGAGACGTTGCACATACGGATGTTGCAACACATCAAATACTAAATCGTTTGGAACGGAAATGAACCCAAAGACAGGGTCGTTGATTATCTTTCTCTTATTCGCCACTGCTAAATCAACGCATCGGTAAACGATAGCCTATGCTTATTCCTAATTCTGTAAAACTATCGGTCCAGCGGTTCGTCGACGACTCGGTAGGATAACGCGTGATACCTTTAGAGGTAAATCCCGACTCCCAACCATCGAGGTTCATACCTTTGAGGTCAACCAAGGCGGGGTGCCATATAAGCTCGATACCTATCTGGACGCTCTTAATATTCCACTTGTATCCCATGCCGACGGGTATCATAGGCACTGTGCAAGTGACTTTATCCTTGTTGAGGCTGATGTCGGGATTAGACAGATAGGGGTTGAAGCTACGAGTGATGAAGCTTGTCGTTCCACTCACGCCGGCATACAAGAACCAGCCTGCTACGGGAATAGGATATATCTCGACGCCGAAGCTGTATTCGACGAACACCGAGGAGAACTCACGTTCGAAGACAGATGTCGACTGCACTCCTGCCGAGTTGGTATGAGGACGTGTGAAGTTACAATAGCCGTGCATATAACCACCCATCACCTGTGCACGATATGCAACGACGGGGGTAGCGCGATAGGTATACTGCAATGCTCCGCCGAAGCCTACGCTATTAGAGAAGCCGTTGTTCGGTCCGGCAGTATACAAGTTGGTCTTTGCATGGTCTTTAAAGCCTGTGAGCAGGCTACCCGGCAGCTCTACGTCGCCTGAGTAATAGTTAGGTGCTATAACCAGCGAAATAGTGTGCTTTGACTGACCGAAACCACGACCATACAAACCGCGTCCGTCCATTGAGGACGACCATTTCATACCACCACTACGATAAATTGTAGCAGAAACACTCATTGGCATAAGCAGCGCCAATGCTACGACCAATATAGATATTTTAGATTTCATTCGCAGATAGAGATATTTTTTACCGCCGCAAAATTACACATTATTTTTTTAGTGTGCAAATATATTTCGATTTTTTTGATATTTTCGAAGAATTTAGTACCTTTGTGGTCTCTAACAAAGACAAAAGACATACTCATGCAAAAGAAATTCTATATTGAGACCTATGGTTGCCAGATGAACGTTGCCGACTCTGAGGTGGTAGCGGCGGTGATGGAAACCGACGGTTACGAGTTGACCGAGAGTGCCGACGATGCTGACATCGTGATTCTAAACACCTGTTCGATACGCGACAACGCCGAGCAAAAAATTTTCGCTCGCCTGACAGAGTTGAGCAGCAAGCGTCGCAAGAGAGCCAAAACAGAAGCCGTAGGCAGGCAGGTGATAGGCATCGTAGGGTGCATGGCAGAGCATGTGGGTGAGCAGTTGCTCGACCGATATCATGCCGACTTCATTGCCGGTCCGGATGCATACCTCGACCTGCCGGGGTTAGTAGCAGCGGCACTGCAGGGTCATAAAGCCATCAACATAAAGCTCAGCACCACCGAGACCTACCGACAGATACTGCCATCGAGGATAGGCAAAAGCATCTCGGGGTTTGTCAGTATCATGCGCGGTTGCAACAACTTCTGCTCCTACTGCGTCGTTCCCTACACTCGCGGCAGAGAACGCTCGCGCGATGTGGAGAGTATCCTCAGGGAGGTGCACGACCTCGAGCAGAAAGGCTACAAAGAAGTGACGTTGCTCGGGCAGAACGTCAATTCCTACCATTTCACTGCTGCCGATGGTCAGACGACCGACTTCTCTGAGCTACTCGACATAGTGGCTACGGCAGTGCCCGCGATGCGTATCCGCTTCACCACCTCTCACCCTAAGGACATGTCAGACAAGACCCTCGAGGCGATAGCGCGTCATGACAACCTCTGCAAGTTCATACACCTGCCAGTGCAGTCGGGTAGCGACAAGATACTACGCCTGATGAACCGCAAATACACGCGCGAGTGGTACTTACAACGTATCGACGCCATCCGCCGGATACTACCCGACGCCACCATCGGCACCGACGTGTTCTGCGGCTTCCACGACGAGACAGAAGAGGACCATCAGCTCACCTTGAGTTTGATGCGAGAGGTGGGCTTCGACACCGCCTTTATGTTCAAATACTCAGAGCGAGAAGGCACCTACGCCCACAAACACCTGCCCGATAACGTACCGGAGGAGGTCAAGATCCGGCGTCTCAACGAGATCATTGCCTTGCAAAACCAGCTCTCGCTCGAAAGCAACCAGCGCGAGGTGGGCAAGACGCGCGAGATACTCATCGAGGGTTTTGCCAAACGCAGCCACGACCAGATGTATGGTCGCACCTCACAATATAAGACGGTGGTGGTGCCGAGCGAAGGACGACATATAGGCGAGCTGGTCAACGTACGAATACTGAGTGCCACCGCTGCAACTCTGATCGGAGAGGTGACAGAATAAAAACCACATATCATGAAAGACAATAACTATTGCGTAATAATGGCAGGCGGCATCGGCAGCCGCTTCTGGCCATATTCGAGAAACGACCGTCCTAAGCAGTTTCTCGACTTCTTCGGCACGGGGCGTTCGCTGCTGCAGCTCACCGTGGACCGTCTGCTACCCATTGCCGACATCAGTCATATACTCATCGTCACCAATGCCCAGTATAAGTCGATTATCCCCGAGCAGTTGCCCACACTGCCCGAACGAAACATACTATGTGAGCCATGTCGGCGCAACACAGCGCCATGCATAGCCTATGCCGTGAGTCATATCGCCGCACTCACCGATAATGCCAACATCCTGATAGCAGCCTCCGACCATCTGATAACCGACACCGACACGTTCCGTCGGAAGATAGAGGAAGGACTCGATGCCGTTGGTCACCACGACATACTTCTGACCCTTGGCATGACTCCCACCCGTCCCGAGACGGGCTACGGCTACATACATGTTGACGCTCGGCACAGGCTCGGCACAGGTCCGGCAGAGATATACAAGGTGGAGCAGTTCAAAGAGAAGCCCGACATCGCCACCGCCAAGCATTTTCTTGAGCAGGGTGGCTTCCTATGGAACTCGGGAATGTTCGTCTTCAACTTACAGACTATCATCAGTGCTTTCAAGACTCACCTGCCGCAGGTATGGGAGGTGTTCGAACAAAGCATCGAAAACAGCCGGAAGGCAACCGACTTCGACGAACAAGAATATATAAACACGCATTTTGCAGAGTGCGAGGGTATCAGTATCGACTACGGAGTGATGGAGAAAGCCGACAACGTGTACGTCATGGCAGCCGACTTCGGGTGGAGCGATGTGGGCACCTGGGGGTCGCTATATGAGCTCAGCGACAAAGACGACAAAGGGAACGTAGTTATCAATGCCGAAGCCGACTTCTACGACAGTCGGAACAACATCGTCACACTCGAGAAAGGCAAACTCGCCGTGGTGGAGGGTCTGGACGACTATATCGTTGCCGAGTCGGACGGGGTGCTGCTGATATGCCGCAAGCAAAACGAACAACAGATACGACAGTTTGTCGCTAACGCCAAGGAGAAGTTCCTCTGATGGCGAGAAGGCGGGATTTCGGGATGTCGGGATATCGGAATTTCGGGATATCGGGATTTCGGGATGTCGGGATGTCGGGATGTCGGGATGTCGGGATGTCGACGATACCAAAAACTAATAATTATCAACAAAATTTTGCTTTGTGAAAAAACTTTACTATATTTGCAGCCTGATAAATTACACTTTAGAGTAAGATAAAACACAATCAAATTAGAATACAGAAAACTTAAATCTCAATACTCATGTCATACTTGAATTTTGACAAGACACTGCTCAATAACCTTGAGCGGTCGCTTCAGAAAGAGATCCTGCATACGAATCGTGCGGGCGTTTACAACAGTTCGACCTTAGTCGACTGCAACACTCGCAAGTATCATGGTCAGCTTGTGCTCCCTATTCCCGAGTTATCGGACGATAACTACGTGTTGCTTTCTTCGTTGGACGAGACCGTCATTCAGCACGGAGCGGAGTTCAACCTCGGCATTCACAAATATGGTGAGCACACCTTCTCTCCCAACGGTCATAAGTACATTCGCGAATTCGACTGCGAGGTGATAGCACGCACTACGTACCGTGTGGGAGGAGTGGTATTGTCTAAAGAGCGTCTGTTGGTCTCGTTCGAGCCGCGTATTCTGATTCGTTATACACTGCTTGAGGCTCATTCCGCCACTACTCTGCGTTTTCGTCCGTTCCTTGCCTTCCGTTCCGTCAACGCTCTTACCCACGCCAACGACCGTGCTTCGAGCGACATGGATGAGATACAGAACGGTCGTGTCAACCGCATGTATCCTGAGTTCCCGGCTTTGTTTATGCAGTTCTCCAAACAGTGCACCTACACTCACGAGCCGCACTGGTATAAAGACATCGAATATCAGAAAGAGCAAGAGCGCGGTTACGACTACAAAGAGGACCTGCTGGTGCCCGGCTATTTCGAGCTGCCGATGAAAAAAGGCGAGTCGGTGATTTTCGCAGCCGGCATCACCGAAGTCAGTCCTCGCACCCTCAAGACCACATGGGACAAAGAGTTGCAACGCCGTGCCGTGCGCGACAATATGTTGGCATGTCTGAAGAACTCAGCTGAGCAGTGCTACAAACGTAATGGCGAATACTGTCACTTGCTGGCAGGCTATCCGTGGTTCAAAGCCACTGCCCGAGAGCAGTTCTTCGCTCTGCCCGCCTGCACACTGTTCATCGACCGCTACGACTATTGGGATGCCATCATGAACAAGACCGCCCTTGCCGAGGTGCAGGACTTCATGGCTCACCCCGACAAGAATACAAGTTTGTATGGTTTGAGAGGCATGAACGAGCCCGACGCACTGCTGTGGTTTGTTCACGCCATTCAGCAATATGCAGCCGTAGAGGGAATCGACAAGGCTGCGGTACAATACGGCGAGATATGCAATGCCATTGTTGAATTTATCCGCAAGCAGCAGCACCCCCGCATGTTCCATCACTCAAACGGTCTGTTGTGGGTCGACGGCACCAACACCCCTGCCACATGGATGAACGCCATGGAAGATGGTCGTCCTATAACGCCGCGAACAGGATATATAGTAGAAATCAATGCTCTATGGTACAACGACCTCTGCTTTGTTTCGGAGTTGCTCAGAGCCATGGGGCACGAACACCGTGCCGACCTGATAGCATATCAGGCAGAGTTGTCGCGTTCCGCCTTCGTCGACACCTTCTGGAACGGTGTCTATCTCGACGACTACGTTGTCGACAACTATCATAATAAGGAGGTGCGTCCGAATCAGATTTTCGCTGCGGGTCTGCCCTACTCGCCACTGAGTCCCAAACAGCAGAAGGCAGTAGTTGACATCTGCACCAAAGAGTTGCTCACCCCTCGTGGTCTGCGCACCATCTCTCCCAAGAGTGGCGACTATCGCCCCGTCTATGTAGGCGGTGAGAAAGAACGCGACCATAACTTCCACAACGGACCCGTATGGCCATGGACTATCATGGCATACGCCCAGGCCTACATGAACATCTACCGCCGCAGCGGCATTAACTTCATCGAGCGCATGCTCGTGGGCTTCGAGGTGGAGATGTCGGAACTGACCATCGGCACTCTGAACGAGATATACGACGGCAACCCGCCATACAAAGGACACGGCGGCATGTCGTCGGCAACGTCGGTAGCAGCCATCATCTCGGTGCTGAGGACTCTCGAACAGAGAAAGAAAGAGTTAGAGCAAGCTGAATAACAATAAACGTAACATCATTCACATAACATATCATGAAAGCACTTATGTTCGGGTGGGAGTTTCCACCTCATATCCTTGGAGGCCTTGGCACCGCGAGTTACGGACTGACTCGAGGTATGGCTCAGCAAGAAGATATGAACATCACCTTCGTCATTCCCAAGCCATGGGGTGACGAGGACCAATCGTTCCTACGCATCATAGGCGCCAACTCGGTGCCGATAGTATGGAAAGACGTACCTTATGACCTCGTCAAAGAGCGCATGCAGGGGCGCATGTCACCAGAGGAGTTCTACCACCTGAGAAACGGCATCAAATACGACTATCGCCGTATAGGCACCGACGAGCTTGGCTGCGTAGGTTTCTCAGGTCGTTACCCCGACAACCTGCTCGAGGAGATAGGCAACTACGAGGCTGTGGCTTCGGTGCTTGCCAACTCTCTTGATTTCGACATCATCCACTCTCACGACTGGCTCACCTATCCGGCCGGTGTGTTTGCCAAGCATATCTCTGGTAAGCCACTTGTCATTCACGTACACGCCACCGACTTCGACCGTTCGCGAGGTAACGTCAACCCCACCGTCTACTCTATCGAGAAACGTGGAATGGACGAAGCCGACCACATCATGTGTGTGAGCAACCTGACGCGCCAGATCGTCATCGAGAAGTACTTCCAAGACCCCGCGAAGGTGTCGACGGTGCACAACGCTGTGGAACCGCTCAAAGACGTAGAGTCGTTTAAGAAGACGCCGCGTAAAGACAAGGTAGTCACTTTCCTGGGACGTATCACCATGCAGAAGGGACCTGAATACTTCGTTGAGGCAGCTGCAAAGGTATTAGAGAAGACCAATGGTGTACGTTTTGTGATGGCCGGTTCGGGCGACATGATGAATCAGATGATCGACTTAGTTGCCAAACGTGGCATAGCCGACCGTTTCCACTTCACCGGTTTCCTTCGCGGCAGACAGGTGCAGGAGATGCTTGCCGAGTCGGATGTATATATCATGCCGTCGGTAAGCGAGCCGTTCGGTATCTCACCACTCGAAGCCATGCAAGTAGGTACACCCACGATAATATCGCACCAGTCGGGCTGCGCCGAGATACTCACACACGCCATCAAGACCGACTACTGGGATATCGACGCCATGGCTGACGCCATCTACTCTATAGTAAAATATCCTGCTATGTATAAGTCGCTCCACGAACTCGGACAAGACGAAGTGAACCATATCAGATGGTACGATGCCGGACTCAAGGTTCGTGCTATCTACGACAAGGTTCTCGGACGGCACTAAAATAATTTCTTATTTCTTATTTCTTATTTCTTATTTCTTATTGTTAATTTCTAAACTTCACTCTATCATGAAAAATATCTGCTTGTGCCTGAGCTTCCATGCTCCTTTTGCACTCAAACGCTATCGTTTTTTCGAAATAGGTCAAGACCACTACTATTACGACGACATGCAGACCGAGGAACACCTCAGCTGGCTTGTCAACGAGAGTTATCTGCCATTGTGCCGGACCCTCAAAGAGATGGTTCAGTTCTCTCATGGTAAGTTCCACTGTGCCATTGCCATCGACGGTATCACGTTAGAGCTTTTCGAGCAGTACTCGCCCGAGATGATCGACCTTCTGCGTGAGCTCGCCGCCACCCAATGTGTCGAGTTCCTTGCCACACCTTTCGCTGCCTCGTTGGCTTCTAACTTCGATGCCGACGAAGCCGCACGCCAGTTCAAACAGCATGCCGACCTCATCGCTGAGTTGTTCGGTCAGAAGACGGCATCGGTATGGAATACCGAGCTGCTCTACTCCGACGAGATCAGCGAGGCATTGCTCAAAGCCGGATATAAGACGGTGCTCACCGAAGGTGCCAAACACATCCTTTCGTGGAAGTCGCCAAACTACCTCTATCAGTCGGCGGTGAGCAGTCGTCAGAAGCTGCTGCTGCGCAACAGTGCATTGAGCGACGAACTCGCCTTCCACTTCTCAGACCCCAACTGGCATAATCACCCGATCGATGCCGAGAAGTATGCTCAACAACTCTCTGAGCTTCCTGCCGAAGAGCAGCTGATCAACATCTGGCTCGGAGCTGAGACGTTCGGTATCCGCCAGAATGCTCAGACGGGTATCTTCGATTTCCTGAAGGCACTGCCGTTCTACGCATTAGAGCGCGACATGTGCTTCGTCACCCCGCAAGAGGCACAGAAAGCGCTCACCCCTTCGTCGCCTATCAGCGTGCCCTTCCCGATGACATGGGCTGGCGAAGCCAAAGACCTCGCCCCCTTCTGCGGCAACGACTTGCAGCAAGAAGCGATACATAAGCTATATGCCGTAACCGAGCGGGTAAGGCTGTGCTCCGACAAACGCCTAAAACGCGACTGGCTGATGTTGCAAGACGCACAACACTTCGCATATATGAACCATGCCACCTCCGACCACGGACACTATGAGTCGTCGTATGACGCCTTCACCAACTATATGAATGTGCTTGCCGACTTCTTGCAGATGGTAGACGAACAATATCCTACCACGATTGAAAACGAGGAACTCAATGCCCTGCTCAAGACTATCAACAACCAAGAGAAAGAGATTGAGGAACTTGAGAACAAACTAAGCCGCAAGAAATAAGGTCTGCTCTGCGAGTTCACACCCGCAGAACGACACACCTGAAAGAGTGGAGACGGTGTATGCCGTCTCTCACTATTTATCGACTGCCACTGCGAAACCGCATCTTACAACACTCCGTCGGCACTGCCATTGTGCGTTTTGGCACAGAAATTGCCTATTGTAGAGCAGATGAAACAACAATTGTCACATATCGTTGCTCTGATAGTGCTTGTTGGTGCAAGCACCGGCATAGTTGTGGCACAACAGCCGGCATCAGGTTACACCACTGAAGCACAGATAAGAGCCAAAGGCACAAGGATGTTAGGCAACAATCAGTATGCATCGCTTGGAAAGAGTTCGAGAAGCGACAGCACACACCTCGCCAAGACAGCGATGCAAGTCATTGACGGCGATACACTATACCTTGCATGGCTCAAAGAGGTGTATGTCTTCCCGCCAATGAAGTTCAAAAACAAAAAGCAAGAACGTTTCTATTGGCGAACAGTAAGAGACGTCAAACTAACACTGCCATACGCCAAGCTCATAGCCAAGGAGATGGAACGAACAGCGGAGGTGATGTCGCAGATGGACCGACGACAACAAAAGAAATTCTGGAAGCAATACGAGAAGACTCTGATGCAGCAGTACAAAGTCGACCTGAGCAAATGGACAGCCGGACAAGGGCAGATGCTTATGAAACTCGTTGACCGCGAGACGGGGAAGACCTCGTACGAAGTGATACAGATGTACAGAGGCACTTTCATCGCCAACCTCTGGCAAGGAGTAGCGAAGTTAGTAGGCAACGACCTTAAGGAACAATACGACGGAGCAGACAAAGACCAGATAACCGAGCGCATTATCCTTCTTGTAGAAGCAGGACAGCTATAATATATTCGGGATGCCGGGAAACCGGGATGCCGGAATACCGAAAAAAAAAACTAAAACTCTTCCCTATGAAACGTCTTCACCTCTTTCTTCTCGCCTTAGTGGTAGCGGGTAGTGCCTTTGCCACAGAGCGCGTGAGCTACCAACAGCTGCAAGACGGCGGTTGGCAGCGGTACATTGGCAAACAGATATGTCTGACCACACCGATGGTGGTGTGTGGCAGCTTCTACGACTCACTTTATTTAGCGCCGGAACGTCTGTATGTTCCTGAGGAGAGGGCTGACGGTTTAAATAAGGGAGACTCGGCAGCCTATTGGCAGAACGTGAGATACAGCGCAACCACACGTATCAAGATAGAATGTCCGAAGCCCTATAACCTCAACCTCGGTGCAAGGGTAAGCAACCTTAAGGCTACAGTGACGGGCATACGCACCTTGCAGACCGGCAAGCAGCCGCATTTCAGCAACTATCGTCCATCGA
Organism: uncultured Bacteroidales bacterium; assembly: GCA_946185835.1. Taxonomy (GTDB): domain Bacteria; phylum Bacteroidota; class Bacteroidia; order Bacteroidales; family Paludibacteraceae; genus Colicola. Next base: position 25,709 of record CAMHKW010000001.1, on the reverse strand, counting down.
AGCGGTTACCAGACATGCAGGGGGCGGAACTGCTTGTATGTGCCACCAACATACAAAACTACTTCGTTCACCAAGGCGGCTATGCCACCAAACGTAACACTGAGGGGCAGCACGCCTTTCAGTGCTACAAGGTAGCCACAGCTCTCACACGCATCAAAGCCGACATCTACGCCATCTGCGAGATAGAGAAAGGCGACTCAGCACCTGCCGAGCTTACCGACATGATGAATCGTCTGACGCACAGCGACCGATATAGCTTCATCAGCACCGGCACTACCGATGGCGACACCATCTCCGTCGGATTCATCTACGACAACTCACGTGTGCGTCCGTATGGCGAGATGCGCTTTGCCTATCCCGACAAAAGCAGTATCTACGCCCACAGGTTCCTGCTGCAAGGCTTCGAGCAGTTGTCGAACGGCGAGCGTTTCATTCTCTCGCTGAATCATCTTCGCAGCAAACGCGGCACATCTGAAGAGTCGTGCCGCAAACGACTTGCCAACACGCGCGCGCTGCTGCAATGCATCCGTCGTGCATACGACGATGGTGCGTACACCGACCCCGACGTACTGATTGTAGGAGACTTCAACTCTTACGGTTTTGAGAAACCCGTTCGCGACATCGTAGATGCAGGATATAACGACGTACTGATGACCACCGATAGCCTTGGCTACTCGTATAGTTATAAAGGTGAATGTGGCTACTTAGACCGCGTATATGCCTCACCCACGATGGCAAAGCAAATCACGACGGCACATCCTCTACACTGGAACACCGACTTTTACTACTCGGCGGCTTACTACTCGAAATACAACTTCAAGAAGAACAACATCCCCACTAATGCTCCCAAAGACATCCGCCGACACATGTCGAGAGCAGCTAAACGCAATCTGCTCTTCCGGTATTCCGACCACGACCCGATACTCATCGGACTGCGGTTAGGCAAATAACGAAGCCACATATTTTTTACTCGACGCATTGACTCCGCCTCACATATTGGAGACAATGCGTCGATTTACTTTATTAAAACCACAACACTATGACTTACGGTTACATACGCGTCAGCTCCGACCGTCAGACTGTCGAGAACCAGCGTTTCGAAATCGTGCGATTTTGCGAGGTCAAACAAATCGGCATCGACGGTTGGATAGAAGAGACTATCTCGGGCACCAAAAGCTACAACAAACGTCTGTTGGGCAAGCTGCTCAAGAAAGTGAAGAAAGGTGATATCATCATCTGCTCTGAGCTCTCACGCCTTGGGCGTAACCTCTTTATGATTATGGAGATACTTAACATCTGCATGAATAAGGAGTGTCAGATTTGGACTATCAAAGACAACTACCGTCTTGGTGAAGACATACAGTCGAAGGTGCTGGCTTTTGCCTTCGGTCTGTCGGCAGAGATAGAGCGCAACCTCATCTCGCAGCGCACCCGCGAGGCACTCAAGCGGGTGTCGGCAGAAGGCAAGGTACACGTGGGCAGACCGGCACAAGGCGAGTGCAAGTATCAGAAACACTACAAACTCTCGAAATACGACAGTCGCATCCGACGGTGGCTCAAGCAGGGAGTGAGCATGCGAGAGGTGGCACGACGACTGCATGTCACAAAAAATACGGTCTTCAGATACTACCAACTATTTATCGCCGAAGAAAACGAGATACAATAAAGAAGACGTAGTACGATAAAGGCGGCATCGCTGCCGCCCTTATTATGTTTTTTGGAGATGTCGAGATCACGAGATCACGAGATCACGAGATGTCGAGATGTCGAGATCGCGAAATGTCGAGATCGCGAGATGTCGAGAAATCAGGATATCGTCTCTACAAGTAGTTTTCCCACTTGGTGTTACGCATGTCGCCTGAAGCTATAAACTCGCGATGCATGGCAGTTGCCAGAGCGAGGTTATGCGGAGTATGTGCGGTCTTGCAATGAGCGAGGTAGTCGCGCAGCAACTCTTTGTATTCGGGTGAGACGCAGTTGTCGATGATGCAGTGTGCGCGTTGTATCGGGCTCTTGCCTCTCAGGTCGGCTATACCCTGTTCGGTGATGAGTATCTTGACAGAGTGCTCGGAGTGGTCGAGGTGCGATACCATAGGTACTATCGACGAGATAGCGCCGCCTTTGGCAACCGACGGAGTGGTGAAGATAGAGATATATGCGTTGCGGGTGAAGTCGCCCGAACCACCTATGCCGTTCATCATCTTAGTGCCGCACACGTGCGTAGAGTTGATATTGCCGTAGATGTCGGCCTCGAGGGCGGTGTTGATGGTGATGAGTCCGAGTCGGCGTGCCACCTCGGGGTTGTTGGATATCTCTTGCGGACGCAGTACCAGACGCGAGCGGAAGAAGTCGATATGGTCGATGATGTCTTGCAGTTTGTCGGCGCCGACGGTAAGCGAGCAACCTGAGGCGAAGGTCACACGTCCTTCTTTCATCAGTCCTACTACCGAGTCTTGTATCACCTCGGTATACATAGTGAACGGCGGGATATGCGGGTTCTCGCCGAGGGCACCCAACACAGCATTGGCGATGTTGCCCACACCCGACTGTATTGGTAAGAACTCCTTTGGTATTCTGCCGGCATGTATCTCGTCTTCGAGGAACTGTGCTACATTGGCTCCTATCTTCTCTGTTGTCTCGTCGAGCGGAGTGAACTTACCCACTTCGTTGGGGCGGTTGGTACGCACGATGGCTATTATCTTTTCGGGATTTACTTTGATGCAGTCGGTGCCGATACGGTCGCTGACATGGTAGACAGGTATCTCACGGCGCATTGGCGGGTCGAGAGGTTCATAGAGGTCGTGCAAGCCGCGCATCGTTGCCGGCATAGCCTCGTTGAGTTCGACGATGATATGGTCGGCAAGTCGGCAGATGGTAGGCATGATACCCACACCTGCGGTAGGCACTATCTCGCCGTCTTCAGTCACCTCGCAAGCCTCGATGATGGCGAACTTAGGTTTGGGAAGGAAGCCATAGCGCAGCTCCTGAGCAAGTTGACTGAGGTGCATGTCGAAATAATGAGCATCTTGAGCGTTCAGCTCGGTCCGCAGGTCTTTGTTCGACTGATAGGGTGCACGGAACTGAATGGCATGAGCACGAGCGAGCATACCGTCGCACGAGTCACCGGTGGAGGCACCTGTATAGATACCTATCTTAAACTCTTCACCGCGAGCATGAAAAGCCTCAGCTCGGTGAGCAATGGCTGTAGGCACATCTTTAGGAGCACCGGCAGGAGTGAAACCACCCATACCCACTACATCGCCATTGTTGATAAACTCTGCCGCCTGGGCAGCAGTCATAAATCGTAGCATATTATTGTTGTTTTAAATGTTAATGTTTCGTTTCTTTTGTTTCGGGCTACCGGGATGCCGGGATGCCGAAATGCCGGGATGCCGAGATGCCGAGATGCCGAATCGCTGCAAACAGCTTGCAAAGTTAGTGTATTTTTTTCTAAAAACAAAATTCTGTTTTGTTCATGTGAGAATAAATGAGTAATTTTGCACACTAATTACCGGCAGCTCAGCCGGGTTGTCGAAAATCAATACCGCCATGTCACCTATTCTTATTCTTTGCGTCATCGCAGTCTATTTCGTAGTATTGTTCAGTATCAGTTATTTTGCCGGTCGTGGTACCGACAACCAAGGGTTCTTCTCCGGCAACAGGAAAAGCAACTGGATAGTGGTGGCGATGTCGACCATAGGTGCAGCTATCTCCGGTGTCACTTTTGTGAGTGTGCCCGGCATGGTCGAGGGTGCAGGTTTCTCTTACATGCAGATGGTGCTGGGTTTCACTGTCGGACAGCTGATAATAGCCTACGTGCTTATACCGATGTACTATAGGCTTAACCTGACGAGTATATATGAGTATCTGAACACTCGCTTTGGCGTGAGTTCGTATAAGACCGGAGCGTGGTTTTTCTTCGTGAGCAAGATGTTGGGTGCTTCGGTTAGGTTGTTTGTGGTTGGCAGTGTGCTGCAGTTGCTTGTCTTCACCCCTCTTGGCATACCATTTTGGGTTAATGCCATCTTCACCGTGGCGATAGCTTATCTGTGCACGTTCAGGGGAGGTGTGAAGTCGGTTATCTGGACTGACCTGCTGAAGACCACTTGTCTGATACTCTCGGTAGTGCTGTGTATCGTCTTCGTGCTGCGCAGCGGTGTGAGCTTCGACGGCTTTGCCGACTCGGAGCGGTCGCGTATGTTCTTCTTCGACAACCCCAACGATGGCAAGTACTTCTGGAAGCAGTTTGTAGCGGGTATCTTTTTGTTAGTTGCCACCACCGGTCTCGACCAAGACCTGATGCAGCGCACCTTGTCGTGCAAGAACCACCGCGATGCGCAAAAGAACATCATCACAGCGGCGCTGATGCAGATAGTGGTTATCTTCCTGTTTTTAGTCTTAGGCTGGCTACTCTACCGCTATGCCGAAGTCAATGGCATTGCCCTTGTGAACAGAGATGGTTCAGCTCTCAAAGGCGACGATGTCTTCCCCTTCCTTGCCACGGGCAACTACTTTCCCGTAGTAGTGGGTGTGCTGTTCGTTGTAGGATTCATTGCATCTGCCTATTCGGCAGCGGGCAGTGCTCTGACGGCGTTGACGACCTCGTTTACCATTGATATTCTTTCCTCATACCAACTGACTCGTCGGTTGACCTCTGACGAGCGTCACACTGCCACTACCCGCCGCCGGGTTCATCTGCTGATGGCAGTGCTGATGGCTGTCGCCATCTATGTCATCTACTTGCTCAACGACGACTCAGTGATACAGACGGTATACAAAGTAGCATCTTATACCTATGGTCCTCTGCTTGGCATGTTCTGCTTTGGTATGTTAACCCGCCTTAAAGTGCGCGACCGCCTGATACCGCTTGTAGCAGTGGCAGCACCTGTCATCACTTGGGTTATCGATGCCAACTCTAAGGCATGGTTAGGCGGCTATCAGTTCTCTCACGAGCGACTGCTGCTCAATGCCGCCCTCACCTTCGTGGGAATGCTCATCATAAGCCGCAAAGACAAAGGTACTACCATCAAAGTCTCAAGCGAAGTGGAACAAGACTGATATTATTCGGGCATTGTTTCATAGCTATCTATTTTCGAGTACACATACGCTTTTAAAGTTTTGATAATTGAAAAAAAAGTTGTACCTTTGCACCGCTATATATTTCTACACAAACGTATGTCAGCTTTAAATTCCATTTTTTCTATTTTTCTTCCTAAGGAAGATAAGTTCTTCCCGATGTTTCGCCGCATGGGCGAAGCCACAGTAGAAGCTGCCGACTTGTTCACTCAGCTCTTGTCTGAGACCGATCGTCAGCGCCAAGAGGAGATCTATCCGCAGATAAAAGCGATAGAGACCGAATGTGACAATATCGTGATTACTATTTTCAACGAACTAAACGATGCTTTCGTATCGCCCTTCGACCGCGAGGACATGCATGGTCTGACCGGCACTCTTGATGACGTGGTTGACCTTATCACATCATCGTCGAAGCGTATTTTGCTATACAAGCCCAAGCAGATACCGACCAAGGCTATGCACATGGCAGAGATAATATTAGAGGGTGCCAAATGTATCCGCACGGGCATGAACGAGCTACAGACTATTTCCAAGAAGCCCGAGGTGGCACTTGAGCAATGCCAACGGCTACACGACCTTGAGCACGAGGGCGACGAGGTATACGAGAGTTTCTTGCAAGACCTCTTCGAAAACGAGAAAGATGCGGTAGAGCTTATCAAGGTCAAAGACCTGATGCAAGGTATGGAGTCAGCTACCGACAAAGCCAACTCTGTTGGCAAGACGCTGAAGACCATAATAATAAAATACGCATAGCATGATTCTCACTATTGATATTGCATCATCAACATAGTTGCGGTGCGATATCAATTTATTTTATACACCATGGTTTATATCATCACTATCATCATTCTCTGCATTGGCTTCGACTTCATCAATGGTTTCCACGATGCCGCGAATAGTATAGCCACTGTAGTCAGCACCAAAGTGTTAACACCCGTGCAGGCTGTCATCTGGGCAGCTTCATTCAATTTCATTGCTTTTTTCCTTGCCAAGTATTTGATAGGCTTTGGCGTGGCAGAGACGGTTCAGAAGACCGTTGACACGTCGGTAGTACAAGCCACCTCGTCGGTCGAGATGATACTTCCTATAATGATAGGCGGATTGGTGGCAGCTATCTCTTGGAGTCTGTTCACTTGGTGGAAGGGCATACCGTCTTCTTCGTCGCACACACTGATAGGCGGTTTAGTAGGTTCGGCAGTAGCCGCCTGCGGATGGCATGCGGTGATGTGGTCGACGGTTGGCAAGATAGTGCTTTTCATCTTTGTTGCCCCTCTGATAGGCTTTATTGCCGGTAACCTGATAATGATTTTCACGACGTGGGTGTTCCGTCGCACCAAGCCGCATAAGATGGACAAGTGGTTTCGTCGGTTGCAGCTTCTCTCGTCGGCATTTTTGTCGTTGGGTCATGGTCTGAACGACTCGACCAAAGAGATAGGTGTCATTGCCTGCGCGTTAGTCGCCTTCCGTCAGGCAGGAGCACAACTGCCCCACTGGCTGCACGAGAGCACTGAGATGGCAGCTCACGGCATACCTGTGCCCGAATGGGTAGCCTTCGCCTGCTTCACCGCCATCGCCATCGGCACGATGTCAGGAGGTTGGCGTATCATCAAGACAATGGGTAATAAGATTACTAAGATCACGCCCGTAGAAGGCTTCTGCGCACAGACGGCAGGCGCCATCACCATCAGTATCTCTCAGCTGTTTAAGATACCCGTCTCGACCACACATGTCATCTCAGGCAGTATCATGGGCGTGGGCTCTGTGAAACGACTGTCTGCAGTACGATGGGGTGTAAGCATCGACATGGTGACGGCATGGTTTCTGACTATTCCGGTCAGCGCACTGATAGGCGCCGCTTGCTATGGGATAGTGAGCATCTTTATCTGATAGTTTTGTGGGATTTCAGGATGTCGGGATGTCGAGATGACGAGATGTCGAGATGTCGGAATACCGGAATACCGGAATACCGAAATCCCAATTTCCCGAACAAACCGGCAGCAAAAAAGCAGCGGCATCGTCCGAAGGATGATGCCGCTTTTGTGTTGCGGAGGATGGGATCGAACCACCGACCTTCAGGTTATGAGCCTGACGAGCTACCACTGCTCTACTCCGCGATATATCTCTCTTAACGAAAGCGACTGCAAAGGTAATACATTTTTCTCAAACCACCAAATGTTTTTTTAATTTTTATTGTGATATGAGTTATCCTACGGCACCTTCGAGTGATACTTGGAGGAGTTTCTGTGCTTCGACAGCGAACTCCATAGGCAGTTTTTGCAGTACTTCTTTGGCGTAGCCGTTGACTATGAGTCCGACGGCATCTTCGGTACCGATTCCACGTTGTTGGCAATAGAAGAGCTGGTCTTCGGATATTTTCGAGGTTGTAGCTTCGTGTTCTACCACAGCGCTGTTGTTGTCGACTTGCATGACGGGGAAGGTATGTGCCCCGCATTTGTCACCAAGCAGCAGCGAGTCACATTGGGAGTAGTTGCGTGCGTTATCGGCTGTCGGCGCCACTCTGACGAGTCCGCGATATGAGTTCTCGCTTTTTCCGGCAGAGATACCTTTAGAAATGATACGTGAGTGCGTGTTGCGCCCGAGGTGTATCATCTTAGTGCCGGTATCAGCCTGCTGGTAGTTGTTGGTGAGTGCTACAGAATAGAACTCTGCCGACGAGTTATCGCCTTTAAGTATACATGATGGGTACTTCCAAGTGATGGCGCTACCTGTTTCGACCTGTGTCCAGCTCAGCCGAGCGTTGTTATGACACAGTCCGCGTTTGGTGACGAAGTTATATATACCGCCACGTCCGTTCTTGTCGCCCGGGTACCAGTTTTGCACTGTGGAGTACTTCACTTCGGCATTGTCGTGCACTATTATCTCTACGATGGCGGCATGCAGTTGGTTTTCGTCTCTCATGGGTGCGGTGCATCCTTCGAGATAGCTGAGGTAGGCTCCTTCGTCGGCTATGAGCAGAGTACGTTCGAACTGTCCTGTTCCGGCGGCGTTGATGCGGAAATAGGTGCTCAGCTCCATCGGGCATCGCACCCCTTTAGGCACATACACAAACGAGCCGTCGGAGAAGACTGCCGAGTTAAGAGCGGCGTAGAAGTTGTCGGTAGGGGGAACGACCGAGCCTAAGTAGCGTTTGACAAGTTCGGGGTATTCTCTGACCGCCTCAGAGATAGAGCAGAAGATGATTCCTTTCTCTCGTAGTGTCTCGCGGAATGTAGTCTTGACGCTGACGGAGTCCATCACTGCGTCGACAGCCATGTTGCCTGCGAGTGCGGCACGTTCTTCGAGAGGTATGCCGAGTTTGTCGAAGGTGCGCATCAGCTCGGGGTCGATGTCGGATGAGCCATCGGCATTGGCACGCGTCTTAGGGGCAGCGAAATACGAGATTTTCTGGAAGTCGATTTCAGGTATTCTCAGGTGCGCCCACGTGGGCACTTTCATCTCTTTCCACCGGCGATACGCCTTGAGTCGGAAGTCGAGCAGCCAGTCGGGTTCCCCTTTCTTGGCTGAGATGAGTCTCACGACTTGTTCGTCGAGTCCGACGGAGATGATGTCGGTGTCGACATCGGTAGTGAAGCCGTACTTATAATCGGAATTAGTGATATCGGTGATTATCTTTTCTGCCATGAGTCGTATACTAAAATTGATTTATTGAGGCATGCTTTAGTCGGTGACTGCTATAAATTAAAAAAAGCTGCCACCCGACAGCTTTTCTGTGAGGTACCTAGCAGATTCGAACCGCTGTCCCCGGTTTTGCAGACCGGTCCCTAACCACTCGGGCAAGGTACCCTTTCTCATTTTGCGGGTGCAAAGGTAGTTTATTATTTTCAAATACGCAAATTTTTCTGAAAAATCTTTTCTTGCTGCATTATTTTCGATGCAGCCGTCAGTTCAGTATATATCGGACTACAGCCTTTATCGGCGGTTTGTTTGGGTCTAAGAAGAAAAAAAATTTTTACTTTTTTATTTGGTATTATCTATGGAAAACCATTATCTTTGCGAGGTTGTCTTGAAAGAGGCACCTCACTGACATCTTTACAAACACTAACCATTAAATTACTATTACTAACCATTAAATTCTTACATTATGACACTTTCTGAGTATTTCTCTGCTCGTCGGGAGCAATTGCGCGCCGAAGTCAAGGCGTTTGTAGAAAACAAGTATCACTCTGCCGATAGAATTCTCTGTCTATTCAAGTTATTGTGCATTGACGATAACTCATCATCTATTGCTTTTCGTTACAAGGAATTTTCTTTAGATCGGCAAGATTATGTCGAATTGTTGTCGACTGTCGTTAAGCATCCGAACATTGTATTTCACGAACTTGCACGATACGTTAAGTCCGAGCTTTTTATCCGCCTTACGGATTTTCTTCGCATTTACACTCCGAGTTACTTTTCAGATACTGAAAGGACTTATGATTTCATGCCTCACATCTGTGTTGAGATGACTACACTGCGTATAGATGCCAAGGCGTTTTTAGGCGATGATTATGTTCGCTTTGAGTTGCCCACTTATACAGAAGAAGCAGAATACGAAAACGTAGAAATCGCCATCGGTAACGGTAAGCTGAAGATTGACATATACAGTGTGCTCGACGAGAATCCTAATCCGGAGTTATACCCTAACTACTTTGAAACCCACAGACAAGAGACATATTCTGACATCGACCTCGAAGAAGTGAAACGAATGCTCAAAGTAAAGACTATTAAGGGTCTGAAGAACACACTCATACGTACAGGTGAAAGACTCGAAAATGGAACTCATGGCGACATGTATTGGCTTATCCGCCGCCTTGACAGACATGGCATCCGTTATACCAAAACAGAAGGTATGGATATAGATGTGCTTAATGAAGACAACACCTTAACAGCTATCGCCGGTTTATGACCGGCGATAGCTATATGATTAGTTTATTCGACGTAGAGTACGAGCCCTTTGAGGTATTCTCCTTCGGGGTGGTAGATGTTGATGGGGTGGTCTTGCGGCTGCTGGAGTTGGTGCAAGATACGCACTTTTCTTCCGCTGATGGCAGCTGCGGAGAACACCGCCAGTCGGAACATCTCTTTGCTTACCGCCTGTGAGCACGAGAAGGTGAAGAGCAGTCCGCCCGGTGCTATCTTCTCGAACGCCTTGGCATTAAGTCGTTTGTAGCCTTGCAGCGCGTTTCTCACGGCATCGCGGTGTTTAGCGAAGGCAGGCGGGTCGAGCACGATAAGGTCGTATTCCTCAGGGCGGATGTCGTTGAGGAAGTCGAACGCATCGCGGCAAACGGCGGTATGGCGGTCGGTATCGGGGAAGTTACGCTTAACGTTCTGCTCGGTGAGCTGTATAGCCTTGGCAGAGCTGTCGACCGACACCACACGTTTGGCACCGCCACGCAAGGCGTAGACCGAGAAGCCGCCGGTGTAGCAGAACATATTGAGCACCTGTCTGCCTTGGGCATAATGCTGCAGCAGGGCACGGTTCTCTCGTTGGTCGACGAAGAAGCCTGTCTTCTGTCCGCGCAGCCAGTCAATAGCGAAGGTCAGTCCGTTTTCTGTGGCGAGGCACGTCGACTCCGAGCCGACGAGATATCCGTCTTTGATGTCGTTGAAAGCTCGGCGGAAGGGCAGTGTCGACTCCGACTTATAATATACGTTTTTCAGGTTTGGCACCACACGGCAAAGTGCCTCGGCTATCTCGTGTCTGTCGCGGTGCATTCCGGCGCTATGTGCTTGCAGCACGGCGGTGTCGTCGTAGACGTCGACTATCAGTCCGGGCAGGAAGTCGCCTTCGCCATGCACCAGACGGTAGGTGTTGTTATCGGGAGTGATGAGTTGCAGTTGCTCTCTCATTCGGTAAGCGGCAAGCAGTCGAGTGTAGTAGAAGTCTTGCGGCAGGGTGTCGCAGAAGAAGTCGAGCATTCGGCATACGATGCTGCCTTCTTGGTAATGTCCCACGCCCATCGGCTCACCGGCACTGTTGCGCACGGCAACCACCTCACCCTCTTGGGGCGAGCCTGCTACATGAGCCACCGCGCCCGAGAACACCCACGGGTGATAGCGCAAAAGCGACTCTTCCTTGTTTTTCTTGAGATAGATAATTGTCATTGTAGATGTTAGAAGTTAGACCGACTTCGTCTGTTAGAAGTTAGACAGAATACGTCTGTTAGAGGTTAGACCGAATACGTCTGTTAGAGGTTAGACCGACTACGTCTGTTAGAAGTTAGACAGAATACGTCTGTTAGAGGTTAGATGGTGGTTCGTTCTTTGTTTGTTGTTCTTCTTCTTTCTTTTGCTGCATCATCTCTTGCTGATGACGTATCATCAGCTCTTTCTCTTCTGCCCGCATCTTCTCCACTACTGCCTTCGGTAGTGGACGTCGCTTGGTGAGTCGCAAGTAGATACGCAGTGTAGCCCACGCATCGGTGGAGGCGTATCGAGCCTGCTCGAGAGTGAGAGTGGGAGTATCCCAGTTGGTCAGCTGCTGACTCTTAGAGATACGCTGTCCGAAGACAATGGCATACACCTTCTGCAAGCCAAGGTCGAAGATACCATACGAGTTGACGATCTGCTGGATGTCGACACAGTTAGCCGGGGCGAAAGGGTGCTGACTGCGTAGTCCGCCGAGGTCGTCGCGAAAAGCCAAACCCACTTTTTTTATCTGTTCGTTCTCGAAGAAAGCAGCGAGTTCGTCGGTCATCCCTATCTTATTGATCTGAAACAGGTAGCAGCGTTTGAGAGTGGCGATCTGAACTAAGGCTGTGGGGAAATGTTGTCCTCTCTGAAACGATGGTCGTGCTTCGGTGTCGACCCCTACCACTTTTTGTCGGTTGAGGTATTCCAACGCCGGTGCCACAGCCTCTTTGGTATTGACCACATGCACCTCACCCTCGAAGCTGACGAGTGGCAAGGCAGCGATCTGCTCTTTGCTGATATGACGTTCGTAGTGATGCATACGATTATTCTTCAGTGTTATAAGAGAGGGCATGCAGCGGTCGTAGCACGTTCAGAAGCTTCTGTCCCCAATACTGCCGGAACTGCACAAGACACCAGCTGACAGCCTCGTACATAGTATCGTCGACCTGCGTCTGATAGTTGAGCGCCATGTCTTTGAGGGGTTGGTAGATGTCGGCGAGGTCTTCGGAGATAAAACACGTGATGGGGGTGTCGGAATAACGCATATCTTCCACGAACACTTCCATATAAGCATCGTCGCTACCGAGCAGCTGCCGCACTCCGAAGCTCACCATGTTGTAGTCTTCTTCGGTAGTAAAGGCTTGCACTTCGGCGTCTTCCGACGGCTCCACAGATGTCAGCATACGTGTCTTCAGATACAACAAGGGTAAGAGCTTGCACAGTTTGTCGACAAAGTCATCGTGCGTCTGGTCGGTAGCCTGCTCTAACAGCAGACAAGTCTGGACCGACACCGTGACGAAATCGATGACGTCTTGACGATAGACAGGACTTTTCATTATTTCTTATTTATTATTGCTTATTTTTTACGTGGCTGCAAAGTTACGGAAAAATATTGTTATATACAAACGGACTTGGGCATGTCAGAAAAATATAGTAATTTTGCAGTTGCCGCGAGTGGCACGTGCCACACGCACGAAATCCTCAAAAGACCATAAAAAATATTCTTCAACGATATTGGATATCAGATCTTACATACCATACTACAAGCGTAATCTACGTCTTGCTTTCCCTGTGATGCTCACTCAGCTCGGTGGAGCCATCATCGGTATTGTCGACAGTGTGATGGTAGGTCATTATTCCACCACCGACCTTGCAGCCGTGTCGTTTGCCAATGGTATCTTCTTCACCTTCATGGTGTTTGCCATGGGTGCGATGATGGGTATCACGCCTTTGGTGGGGCAGTTGTATGTTCAGCACGAGCACTCGCAGATACGCAGGCTGCTCCACAACGGTCTCGTCTTCTGTCTGCTTCTCACCATCGTCACGTGCAGCGTCTTGGTGGTGTTTATACCCTTGATGGACGATATGGGACAGGAACCATCGGTAGCTGCAGCCGCCTTGCCTTATTTCGTCACACGCGTAGTCGGCCTCACGCCTTTTATGCTCTTCTGCCTATTTAAGCAGTTTATGGAAGGGTTAGGCAACACCACCATAGCGATGCTTATCTCCGTGGTTCTTAACCTTCTGAATGTCGTCCTCAACTGGGTGTTTATCTATGGTCATTGGGGATTGCCTGCGATGGGTGCCTTCGGTGCGGGTTTGGCAAGCCTGATAGCCACCATACTGATGCCTCTGATATTCCTTACCGCTATGTTTAGCAAGGCTGAGTGGCGGCAGTATCTGCGTGGTTTCTCGCGGCACAACATCAGTCGCCGACTTCTCGGGCAGCTTGCTAAGGTAGGCTTCCCGATAGGCATGCAGACGACGATGGAGACCATACTGTTCACCTTGTCGTTTATCATGGTGGGGTGGATCTCGAAAGAGGCACTGGCAGCGCACCATATCGCCAATCAGATAGCCGACCTCACGTTCATGCTGGCGTTAGGCATAGGTGCAGCCACTACCATACGCGTGAGCCACCAGTATGGTCTTCGGGACTACCACGCCATGCAGATGGCGGCACGCGCCAGCATACACCTCGTCCTGATGATGAACACCATAGGCGCTTCGCTGATGATCGGACTCAGACATTATATCCCATACCTATTCACCAACGACCCTCAAGTGATAGACATAGCAGCCGATTTGCTTGTGTTTGCCGGACTCTTCCAGTACTCCGACGGTCTGCAGTGCGTTGGTGCAGCCATGCTTCGAGGCATCACCGACGTGCGCCGACCCATGATATACGCCTTCGTGGCATACGTGGTGATAGCGCTGCCATTGGGCTACCTGCTTATGTTCCCGCTCGGCTTGGGCGTGAAAGGCATGTGGATAAGCTTTATCATAGCACTCTCGCTCGCCGCAGCATCGTTTCACTTGCGGTTCAGAAACAAAAGGATTTGTTAGACCGGCTGCGCCTGTTAGAAGTTAGACCGGCTACGCCTGTTAGAGGTTAGATAGAATGGAGAGATAAAGAGAGATAAAGAGAGATAAAGAGAGATAAAGAGAGATAAAGAGATTTAAAGAGACTAAAAAAAGGCGGCCGTATGGTCGCCTTTTCGATGCTCTGCGGTATGACTGCTGAACGAGAAAAAAGTAATTGGCAGAAAACAAATAGTCTCTAACAAACGTCAACCGACAAGAGCGAATAATATATCAACTAAAAATCCGTTTTTAACTTCCTAAGACCACACAATATACGATGTCAGTCAGGAAGTTATTGCTTATTCTTTAATACCTATGGTCAGACCATCGAGTCCGAAATAGGTAGGAGTATTAGCGTAGTAAGTAGTGCCACCATCGTAGCTTACCACATCGGTAGTTACCATCTTGAAAGTTATACCGTTGCACTCTCCCAGAGCTGTGAGGTCCACTTTCTCCCAGTCTTCGTTGACGAAGGTCTTGCCATCGCGGAAGTCAGCTAAATAATAGTCCACTTTCTGACCATCGAGGATCTTACCATCGGCATCAAGAGCCATGATCGTTATAAGGAAATAGTCGCCCTCGGTGAAAGCTGTAGAGTAGTCGTCGCCTTCTTTGATAGCCTTGACAGCAGCAGCGGTGTTGCAAAGATATACATACTTAGGAGCAGCGATGGTGTCGAACTTAATATCGGTGGTGCGATAAGTCACGCCATCATATTCGGTATCTGCCCAATAGCCAACCATATAAGGCTTACCTTCTCCGGCAAGAGCCTTCTTGGCAGCTACATTCTCGTAACCAGTGGCGTCAGCGGTGGTGTTGGTGCAAGCAGTAAAGCCGCTATAGAACACGTAAGTCATACCCATATACTCCGACTCAGAAGCAGAGTGTTGGAAACTGAAAGGCGGGCATATCAGCGATTTCGTTTCCAGATCGTAAGTGCCGTTCCACAGACCAAGCTGGTCGAAGGTGAGGGCCGGTGTAGCCTTCCCGAGGTCGAGAGTGTAGGTTACTTCTTTAGGTTTGTTGCTTCCGCAACTTGCCAACAGCATCATCGATGCGATGGCAACAAAATAAAGTGTTTTTTTCATTGTTGTGTAAGATTAAATATTGATTGTGTAGTAAATTATGTTTCTGACGTTGTGAGTTTATTCGGTCTCTAAGTTTTTACTCTATTACCACAAGCGATGCCACCTCTGTCGACAGTTCGCCTGTAGGCTGATACACCTCGTCGACAGCAGTGACTATCCTCACGAAATGGCATTTCGACAGGTCGACATGCTTGCCGTTGTCGTCGACAGCCCAGTCGAGATTGAACGAAGTGCCCTCGACGTCGGAGTTAGGTCGGTTGTCGACATATCCGTATTGTCGCATGTGCTGCACCCACATGCCTGCGTTCTCGGTGGTGGCAGAGGCGAGCAACGTACCCTCTACTTCGATGACGGTGTCGTTGAGCCACTGCGGGAAGTAGGGCTGCGTATGATACGGGTTGAGTAGCGTGGTGTCCGACTTATGCCAGGTCTTGCGATAATGGTGCTGCGTGGTCTCGAGGTAGTAGTCGGATCCTGCAAGCTGATACCACTCGTCGTCAGGCAGTGCATTGGCATTGCTGTCTTCGCTTACCCATACCACTCCCGGCTCAGAGCTGCCGTATTCGGTCTCACCCTGTTGGCAGAAAGCATTGCCCAGCACGCGGAAGTCATAGCCTTCGCCATTGAGAATGCCGTCTTCTAAATACAGAGTGACATATCCGCCGAAGCCACCAAGAGTGATGAGCCCACTGCCATTGAGCAGCTTTTCAGCTTCACGGCACATATCGTTTTCGGTATACCCCTCAACATAAGCGGGCATGAGGTTGACAAACTGTCCCATCGCCGGTCTATACTCAACGACCTTCACTTCACGCTGTGTCTTCCGTGGCGTCTCCGGCTCGTTGCCACAAGAGCATAACAAAACGGCAAAGCACAGAACCGAGAACATCGGGACAGACACAACAACAGACTTTGCCTTCGCAAAGTACGTACACACTGACATGATAATTTGAGAAATATAAGCCATACTCACCTGCCCTTTCCTCGAGGACTTAGTGTAACCACGCTTATGGCAGGTCTTCCGGCTCGTCTCCTCTTGCTGTAGCCTTCCCGCTGCGCTTAGGCAACAGTGACTATAGAGATCATACAACAAGAGTTACAGAGACTTACGGCTGCGGGACAGCGCAGGACTCACACCTGCTTCCCTATTATGACAGCCAAGCGACACTCGGCTGTACACCATAAGTTTTATACCTATTGAAGAGCTATTATTTTTGTTGCCCTTCAAAATCGCTGCAAAGGTATAACATTTTTTTTACATACAAAAATTTGTTATCTCAAAAAATATAATTACCTTTGCAGCGCACTTGCAAAAATGTCGTTTGCAAGTTTTTTTATCTTTGACAAATATATTAATTGTGACTTTTGGTAGTTCACTACTCACAAAGATATTTCTCGTAGTTAGTTTTCTACTTAGCAATCAGTAACGGGGCTGTTTGGTTTCGACAGCAGGTAGAATGGTTGTGTAAGCATGCCGAGCACTCATGGCGAAGCTCGTTAAACTTGGCTATGAACAATTTAATTGGCGAAAATTCTTACGCTCTCGCAGCCTAACCGAAGTATAGTAAGTTAGCTTATTTGCCTGCAAGGCGGGCAAACGAGACATCGCCCCGATGCCGTCTCTTCGAGGCAGAGGACTCGGCGGTGCAGACAAATCGAAGATGGCCGATATGTGTCGCGACATAACGGTGAGAAATAGCGACTAAGGGTTGAGTTGGTGGCTCCGGTCTTGCTCAATCACGAAAACCGCAGGCGGAGATAAGCATGTAGAAAGCGCAGGTGTTCCTTGTTTGGACGAGGGTTCGACTCCCTCCAGCTCCACAAGCAAAATACAATTATCTGCAAACGTGCAGATTACGAAAGTGAACTTTTGGTATAAAAGTGAACTTTCGAGAAGATAAAAGTGAACTTATAATACTAACCATTTCCTTTCAAAGGGGCATAGACCTAAACCACCCTTTTTGAAAGTAACAATTTTAACCACCCATTTTAGGGTAACAACCAGCTTAACTATGAAAAAAACGCTTTTCTTCATTATTGTGCTTGCGTGCTCTGTTATAGCATCGGCACAGACCGACACTCTTCAAGTCAGCATGCTGACTGATGCCGAACCCGTCTATACTTCAGACGACGAATATCCCAACAACGACTCGGAAGACGACCCATACAACGCTTCGGACGCTGAGTCAGCCGACAACACCTCAGCGGGTTACAGTTCAACAGACTCGCTACGTTTCATTTATCGCAACGACACTTTGTTTGTCATTGGTAATGCCGGTATTCTGCCCAAATATGTCACCGTCGCCTCCGACGAGATGACTAACACCTACAAACGTTTGTTCAAAGACCTTGGCACCGACGAGGGCGAGCACCCTTGTGACTCGGTGTATGGCTACACATGGACTCACAACTGGGTGAACCCATACAAGGTGCCCATCGACAGCATGCCCGACTCGGTGAGTATCGACATGAGCGGTTTTGTGATGCCCAAACGCGGTGCCATAACCTCACATTTCGGCATGCGCAAGACCCGTTACCACTACGGCACAGACATACGTTTGCATGTAGGCGACTCGGTATGTTCCGCTTTCGACGGGCAGGTTCGCATCTGCGACTACGACCCGCGCGGATACGGCAACTATGTGGTAATACGCCACAGCAATGGTTTGGAGACGGTATATGGGCACTTGTCGCAGATTTTAGTAGAAAAGAACGAAAGAGTGTCAGCCGGCGAGATAATAGGTTTAGGAGGCAACACAGGTCGCTCTACCGGTCCGCACCTTCATTTCGAGATGCGCTACTTAGGCAACGCCTTCAACACCGAGAAAGCCATCAACTACACGACCTTCGAGCCAAAGGAATCGGTATATCTGCTTACCCGCAAAACCACATACTCGCATAATGCCGAACTCAAAGCCTTGAAAGCAGCCAAATACATCACCGTCAAGAAAGGCGACAACCTCTCGGTGCTTGCCAAACGGTATGGGACAACGGTTAAAAACATCTGCCGTCTGAACGGAATCAAGTCGAACTCGGTAATCAGAATCGGACAGAAGCTGAGAGTGAGATAGATGATAAAGACTACATAATCAGATATAATATATTCTCCCGAATTATATCTGTAATAAAAAAAAGACTGCCTCAGCGGCAGTCTTTTTTTATTGCGGTATGCAATATTATTTGAGTTTGCAGTAGCCGTATTTAGCGTCTGCGCCAAGTTCTTCTTCGATGCGGAGAAGTTGGTTGTACTTAGCCATACGGTCGGTACGTGACATTGAGCCGGTCTTGATTTGACCCGAGTTAGTAGCCACAGCGATGTCGGCGATGGTGGTGTCCTCGGTCTCACCCGAACGGTGCGAGGTGACGGTGGTGTAGCCATGACGGTGTGCCATCTCGATAGCATCGAGTGTCTCAGTGAGCGAACCGATTTGGTTAACCTTGATAAGGATAGAGTTAGCAGCACCCATGCGGATACCCTTCTCGAGGAAGCGAACGTTGGTAACGAACAGGTCGTCGCCTACGAGTTGGCAGCGGTCGCCGATGCGCTCGGTCAGTTTTACCCAGTTGTCCCAGTCGTTCTCGTCGAGACCATCTTCTATCGAGTCGATAGGATATTTAGAGATGAGCTCTTCGAGGTAGTCGATTTGCTGAGCAGCGGTGAGACGCTTGCCATTGGGGTCTTTCTTCTTACCGTCTTTGAGTTGGCGATAGTCGTAGTACCACTCGCCGTTCTCGCAGAATGCGAACTCAGAAGCAGCGCAGTCCATAGCAATCTTAACGTCCTTACCGGGTTCGTAGCCAGCGTTCTTGATAGCTTGGCATATCGACTCGAGGGCGTCTTCGATGCCATTGAGTGCAGGAGCGAAACCACCTTCGTCGCCTACAGCGGTAGAGAGTCCGCGTGACTTAAGCAGCTTAGCCAGAGCGTGGAACACCTCAGCACCCATGCGGATAGCTTCTTTCTCGGTAGGAGCACCTACGGGGCGAATCATAAACTCTTGGAAAGCGATAGGAGCGTCGGAGTGAGCACCGCCGTTGATGATGTTCATCATCGGAACGGGCAGAGTATAAGCGTTGGCACCGCCTATATAACGATAGAGGGGCATGTCGAGATACTCGGCAGCGGCATGAGCAGCGGCGAGGCTGACACCGAGGATGGCGTTAGCACCGAGTTTCGACTTGGTAGGAGTACCATCGAGAGCCAACATCTTGTGGTCGATAGCACGTTGGTTGAGCACGGGCATACCTATCAGGGCAGGAGCTATCACGTTGTTAACGTTGTCGACAGCCTTCTGAACACCCTTGCCAAGGTAGCGACCTTTGTCGCCATCGCGAAGCTCGAGGGCTTCGTTCTCACCTGTTGAGGCACCCGAGGGTACGCTGGCGCGACCCATCACACCACACTCTAAGGTTACTTCTACTTCGACGGTGGGGTTTCCACGTGAGTCGAGAATTTCTCTTGCATGAATCTTTTCGATTTTCATAATAATAAGAATTTATAATGTTTATAAAGAATATGTTATTGTCAGTTGAAGTCGATGATATGGTGAATGGATATTATGCCGATGATGTCGGTAGACGTCTTGGTCTCGGTGACGGCAAGTGTTGTGATGTTGTACTTATCCATTATCGCGAGAGCGTCGGACAGCAGAGCTTTCTGATGAATGCTTTTGAAGCCTGCCGTCATTATCTGCGCGGCATTGAGGCTGAGCGCATCGTCGTGGTGCAGCACTGCCCTTCGGAGGTCGCCGTCGGTGATGATGCCGACACACTTACTGTATGTAGCATCTTCGTATACCATGGTCATCCCAAGGTGTTTGTCGCTCATCTCTACCACCACCTGCTTGAAAGAGTCGTCTTTTGCGACCTTTGGTACGTTGGTCGTCATGCGGTTGACGATGCGACCGAGCAGTTGTCGTCCTAATGCTCCACCGGGGTGGTATACGGCGAAGTTCTCGGCATTGAACTTACGTCGTTCCATGAGGCACACCACCAAGGCATCGGTCATCAATAGTGCAGCCGTGGTCGACGTCGTCGGTGCTAACCCTAACGGGCACGACTCGTGGTCGACATGTACCGAGAGCACCAAGTCAGCCTCGCGAGCCAGTTGTGAGCGTCGGTCGCCCGTAAGAGCTACCACCACGCAGCCTATGTTGCGAAGCGGCAAGATGACATTAAGCACTTCGGAGGTGGCACCGCTATTAGACACCAGCACAGCCACGTCCGACGAGTTTATCATACCCAAATCGCCATGGACAGCCTCGGCGGCGTTGACGAAGAAAGAGGGGGTGCCGGTAGAGGCAAGCGACGAAGCAAACTTATGCGCTATGATGCCGCTCTTACCTATGCCCATCACCACCACATGTCCTTTGCAGTTGTACAAGACGTCAACCACGGCATCGAAACTCTCGTCGATATGTTCCGACAGCTTCCGAAACTCTGCTATCTCTTCTTTAAATATCTGTTTTGCTCGTTCGAAATACATGATGTCATAGTTTTTTTGCCACGTCGTCGATGGCTATCGCTTGTTGTAGGACAGAGCGCAGGCTATCGAGTCGGAGTTGATTGGCGGCGTCGGAGATGGCGTTATCGGGGTCGGGGTGCACTTCGAGGAAGAGTCCGTCGACGCCGACTGCCAAGGCTGCTCGCATCAGGTAAGGTACCATCTGTCTATTGCCGGCTGTCACGCCGTTGGCTGACGAGGGATGTTGCACTGAATGTGTGGCGTCGAACACTACGGGGCATTGCATCGCTCTCATCTGAACGAGCGAAGTCATGTCGACCACGAGGTTACCATATCCGAAGCTACTGCCTCGCTCGGTGAGCCACAGCCCTTCACGGCTGCCTCTGACGCTCTCGACCTTGTCGACCACGCCCTGCATGTCCCATGGAGCCATAAACTGTCCTTTCTTGACATTGACCACCTTACCCGTCTTGGCAGCAGCTATTATCAGGTCGGTCTGCCTACTCAGGAATGCCGGTATCTGCAACACATCCGCCACCTGCGCCACACGCTCGCATTGCCACGACTCGTGCACGTCGGTGACGATAGGCAGACCTAACTGCTCTCGTACCTGAGCTAAGATGTCAAGACCTTCGTCGATGCCAACCCCTCGCTTCGACAAAGCAGATGTGCGATTAGCTTTGTCGAACGAAGACTTGAAATAGAGCTCTATCTGCAGTTCGCTGCAAACCGTTTTAAGCTCCCTTGCAGTGTCGAGCACCATCGAACGACTCTCGATGGCACAAGGTCCGGCTATGAGAAAAAAACGTTTCGGCATTAGAACTCAAAAGCTTTAATCCACGCTATCTTGAGTTTACCCTCACCGGCTCTTACGTGCTTTGGCAGCGACGACTGTGCTACGAAATACAGTTTCTCGCCTTTAAGCGGATTCTTTATTCTTAGCAACTCGAGGTTGTTGACATACCATATTATCTCATCCTTGGTGATACGCAACGAATAGATATGATATTTCGAGCGCAACACACCGGTGATAGGGGCCATCTTGCTGCTCTTTTCGGTTACTATGCCGGCACTGTGTACGCTGCCGTTATAATAATATAGTGCTATAAGTGGTTTCTGTTTGCCTGTTGACAGATAAAGCGAATGTACTCCGTTGCCTTGTGAACGCACCTTTGCCATCACCAGTCCTTCGGTAAGGCAGAATGCCTCGCGCGTGTTAACCACATCGGAGCTATATTCGAATGTCTTTTCTACGAATCCTTTCTTTGGGTCCCATGCGAGTGCTGTTGTCGGTTCGAGACGTGTCTCTATGTCCAGACGTCCGACCGCGGCGATGGTGTTCTTGCCACCGTTGTATGCCTGACGCTCGTCAGCAAACGAATAGCCGTCTTTGAGAGGGGCTTGGTATCCGAAGCCGGGTTTCCAGTTTTTGAGGTTCTCCATGTCGTCCGACCAAGTGGGCTTGTACATCTCAGCACGCTCTATCTCCTCCACTTTCATCGAGCAGAAGAACTGTATGTCTTCGTTTTTCGACAGTTCTTTGTATCGACGCTCTTGCTGAGCCTCTTCGGTATGTTGCCAGCGGTTGGGGTCTTTCCAGAATGCATCGCGCTGACGGAAGTCCTCGGTGTCGAGTTCTTGTTCGAGAGCGAGTAACTGCTTCAGTTCGCTCGACGATGCCACGCGCAGGTAGTTCTGATAGAGTGAGGAGCGGTCGATACGTGCGTAACGCTTCAGCTCGCTCGACTCTTTCACTGCTTTTGGGTCGCGCAGTTTGCCATAGTCTTCGGACTCACGGAAGCGCAAGAAGCTTTGGAACTCGGCGGAGGCAGCTGCCTCACGATAACGACGGATAGCGGAACTGCGGACAAGCTCATTGTAGCGAGCTGTCTTCTGACCCTCCTCGGTATCCTTGTATCGACGCTTAAGCAGTCGGTTCTTTTTCTCTTGGAAGGAAGCCGACTCTACTATTTTCTTAAGTTCGAAATACTCTGCCACTAACGGCGACTTTTCCAGCTCACGGTATCTTAGGATGTCGGTTTGCATCTGATTCATGCGTGCTTCGAAATCCTCGCTGGACTGCAGTGTGCGCTTAAGCGTCTCAAAGAATAGGTTCATAACACTTATTTGTTGATTGTTAATTCTAAATTACTGAGCGACTCAAAGAGTTCGTCTAAAGAATTTAAGAAGACAGGTTTATATATTTCTTCTTGTGGTATAAAAATCTCTTGTTTCATCTTCTCCACCTGCTCGATGAGCGGCGAATAGAAGCCTTGGTAGTTGATGATATATATCGTTTTGCGATGTTCTCCCACGGTGCCGGATGCTATCACGTCGAACATCTCGTCGAGAGTGCCGTAGCTTCCGGGCAGGCAGACGAAGCAGTCGGATAGTTGTCGCATCATCTGTTTGCGCTCGCTCATGTTGTTCACCTCGTAGGTCTGTGTGCACCATGGCGAGCGGCGTCCGGCTTTGAGTATACGCTCCGGCACCACGCCTATCACCTTGCCTTGTGCTTCGATACACGCGCGTGACACCATCGTCATCAGCCCGCCTGTAGCACCGCCGTAGACCAGAGTGTGGTTGTTTGCTGCCAGCCATTGCCCGAGCCGAACGCCGAGTTGCAAGTAGCAGTCGGCGATAGTATCTTTGGCAGAACAATAGACAGCGATATTCATTGGAGTTTAATGTTAAGCGTCAATCTTGGCGTAGGTTGCATTTTGTTCGATAAACTCACGTCGTGGTGCCACCTCTTCACCCATCAGCATTGAGATGGTCATGTCGGCTGCTGCTGCATTTTCTATCGTCACCTGCTTGAGCATTCGGCGTTGCGGGTCCATGGTGGTCTCCCACAGCTGTTCGTCCGACATCTCACCCAAACCTTTGTAGCGCTGAGTCTTAATCTGTTTCTCGTCGCCGCCTCCATATTTCTCGATGAAGGCATGGCGCTGTTGGTCGTTCCAGCAATACTCTTTGTAGTTTCCTTTCGAGCACATATAGAGTGGTGCCATTGCGATATACAGGTAACCTTGCTCTATAAGCTCTTTCATGTGGCGGAAGAAGAAAGTCATGATAAGGGTGGCTATATGTGCGCCATCGACATCGGCATCCGCCATAATGATAACCTTATGGTAACGTATCTTAGAGAGGTTGAGAGCCTTGGGGTCGTCTTCGGTTCCGAAGGTGACGCCTAATGCCGTGAAGATATTGCGTATCTCTTGCGACTCGAACACCTTATGTTCCATTGCCTTCTCGACGTTGAGTATCTTACCACGCAGCGGCAATATAGCCTGGTGATAGCGGTCGCGTCCGGTCTTTGCCGTACCTCCTGCCGAGTCACCCTCGACGAGGAACAGCTCACATTCGGCAGGGTCTTTCGACTCGCAGTCTGCAAGTTTGCCGGGCAGTCCGCCACCTGCGAGCGGGTTCTTACGCTGCACGTTGAGTCGGGCGTTACGCGCTGCGATACGTGCTTGTGCTGCGAGAATGACCTTCTCTACTATCTTCTTCGCATCATCGGGATGTTCTTCTAAATAGTTAGCCAAAGCCTCAGCCACTGCCTGCGACACCATACCTGCCACCTCCGAGTTACCGAGCTTCGTCTTCGTCTGTCCCTCGAACTGCGGCTCTGCCACCTTCACTGAGATGACGGCGGTAAGACCCTCGCGGAAGTCGTTGGGGTCGATGGTCGACTTACCCTCTTTGTCGCGCAGCTTAGCCTTCTCGAGAAGCTTGCTCTCTTCTGCGAACTTATTCATCACGCGCGTGAGAGCAGCACGGAAGCCTGCTACGTGGCTACCGCCTTCTATAGTGTTGATATTGTTAACGTATGAGTGTACGTTCTCGTTGAAGTCGGTATTATAAATCATAGCCACCTCCACGGGAGTGCCGTACTTGTCGGTGTTGATATGTATCACTTCCGAAATCAGGGGGGTACGTGCGCTGTCGATATATCTTACAAACTCGCTCAATCCCTTCTCAGAATAGAACACCTCTTGCTTGCAAGAGCCGTCTTCGTTGACAACACGTTTGTCTTTGAGCACTATTCTGACACCAGCGTTGAGATATGCCAATTCACGCATTCGTTTGGCAAGGATATCATACTGATAGACAGTCTCTGTGAAGATAGTATCATCGGGCCAGAACTGAGAGAAAGTACCCGTTCTGCCTTGTTCCCAATTTCCGGTAGCCTCGCTTATGTCGATGACATGCACCGGAGCCAACGGCTTGCCTTTAGCGTAGTCTTGCGCATGTATCTGCCCATCGCGATACACCTCCACATGCATCTTTGACGACAATGCATTCACGCAGCTCACACCTACACCATGCAGACCACCGGACACTTTGTATGAGTCTTTGTTGAACTTACCGCCGGCATGCAAAACGGTCATCACCACCTCGAGCGCACTCTTGTGCTCCTTGGGGTGCATATCCACCGGGATACCACGACCATTATCCTGCACCGTGATAGAGTTGTCGGTATTGATATGTACTGCTATCTCTGTACAATAACCCGCCAGAGCCTCATCTATTGAGTTATCCACGACTTCGTAAACCAAATGATGCAAGCCCTTGACTGAGATATCACCAATATACATTGCAGGGCGTTTGCGCACAGCTTCCAAACCTTCGAGCACTTGAATAGATTCGGCTCCGTATTGTTCTTTTTCTTCCATCTGAGAGTATTTTATTTTCTAATAAAGATTATTTTATTTTCTCATTATGCTACTGCTACAATAGCGTGCAAAGGTACAAATTTTATTTCACTCGTGCAAGTACCTCAAAGCATTTTTTGAGAAATATCGCAGCAGAAACAATAAAAAACGCCTTTATCGCAAAAAATAAAAATCATAGTCCTCAGCCGAGGTTGCCCGAATCGCTTAAAACGCAAAAAAATCGACATGCAACAGCAAATGCAACAGGCGCACTCAGGCGCTGTGTAAAGCAATAAATTATGTTGCGGAGGTGACACTCTCTGACATGAGACGAGTCGAAGCCTCGTCGCTACGTAAGGCAACAAGATTCGCATAACTCACAATGATTTATGTTGCGGAGGTGACACGCTCTGACATGAGACGAGT